>NZ_BLAY01000114.1 GCF_020521235.1 Microseira wollei NIES-4236
AGTTTTGTCGCCAGTCGAAAGATGGTCAGATGCCGTGCCCCTACGACGACTGAGATCGATTTGCCGCCAGATCAATCGGGGTAGGGGCACGGCATCAGAGTTTTGTCGCCAGTCGAAAGATGGTCAGATGCCGTGCCCCTACGACGACTGAGATCGATTTGCCGCCAGATCAATCGGGGTAGGGGCACGGCATCAGAGTTTTGTCGCCAGTCGAAAGATGGTCAGATGCCGTGCCCCTACGACTACCCCGCCTCAATTGTCGGACGGGGTTTCTGTTTCCCCAAGTAAATGCCGATTACCCGTTCACAATGTAGTTTTGTAAACACTCAGCCTAATTCACAGAATCTTCACAACACAGGTATAGCTTGAATTACAGAACAAGCTCAGTCATAACTGAGTCTGAAGTTTAACAATAAGTAACGAATTAATTAATTTTATGACACCTTGTCCTTGTTGCTCCTACCCAATGCTGCGCCACGCACGTCCCCAACAAATTTACTGGTATTGCAACCACTGTCGGCAAGAAATGCCCAATTTATCTGCTAGAGAAGCAATACTTTCTCAGAGGGATAAATTAGAGAAGCTGATTAATCGCTCACGCTTGGTTGCTGCGGCAACTTGAGACAAAACCTTTTCAAACTCAGCCTTCTAGCACGATAAAGCTTGTCATACCGATGACAAACTGAAACAAAATTAAGACTTTTTTAACTCAAACACCTAGTGCTTTCGCTAGGTGTATTCTTCCGTTATCGCACCACCAGCAACGCCGATTCCCCAAGACTATGCCCTCCGCACAACTAACCGATACAGACAATCTGGATGTCAGACAACTGCTAAAAATCCTTACCGCCGTCAAAAAAGGGGATTTTTCCGTGCGGATGCCCATCGACCAGACGGGTTTAGCTGGAAAAGTCGCCGACGCGCTCAACGATATTATCGAGCTAAATCAAAGAATGGTGCAGGAGTTCGAGCGCATCAGCACGGTGGTGGGGAAAGAAGGCAAAATTACTCAGCGTGCCTCACTCGGAAGCGCGGGAGGTTCTTGGACAGATTGCATTGAATCTGTCAATACCCTAATTACAGATTTAGTGCAACCGATGGCGGAAACATCGCGGGTAATTCGGGCAGTTGCTAACGGCGATCTTTCCCAAACGATCGCATTAGAAATTGACGGTAGTCTACTCAAGGGAGAATTTCTCCAAACCGGGCAAATTGTCAACACGATGGTGGCGCAGTTGAACTCGTTCGCTTCGGAAGTCATCCGGGTGGCGCGGGAAGTCGGCACGGAAGGCAAGTTGGGGGGGCAAGCAGAAGTCAAAGGTGTTGCAGGTACTTGGAAAGATTTGACGGATAATGTCAATTTGATGGCAGGGAATCTAACTGCCCAGGTGCGGAATATTGCCGAAGTAACGAAAGCAGTCGCAAACGGCGACTTATCCAAGAAAATTACCGTCGATGTTAAAGGGGAAATTTTAGAGTTGAAAGACACCGTTAACGTGATGGTGGATCAACTTAATTCGTTTGCATCGGAAGTAACGCGGGTGGCGCGGGAAGTCGGATCTGAAGGTAAGTTGGGGGTGCAAGCAGAAGTTCGAGGCGTTGCAGGGACTTGGAAAGATCTCACCGACTCGGTAAACTCGATGGCGGGGAATCTAACTGCACAAGTGCGGAACATTGCCGAAGTGACGACGGCGGTAGCAAATGGCGACTTATCTAAGAAAATTACCGTTGATGTGAGAGGGGAAATTTTAGAACTGAAGAACACCATCAATATCATGGTGGATCAGCTTTCTTCTTTTGCTTCGGAAGTAACAAGAGTAGCGCGGGAAGTAGGTTCGGAAGGCAAGTTGGGGGTGCAGGCAGAAGTGCGAGGCGTTGCCGGGACTTGGAAAGACCTTACCGACTCGGTAAACTCGATGGCGGGGAATCTAACTGCACAAGTGCGGAATATTGCCGAAGTTGCGACGGCGATCGCTAACGGCGATCTCTCGAAGAAAATTACCGTTGATGTGAGAGGGGAAATTTTAGAACTGAAGAACACCATCAATATCATGGTGGATCAGCTTTCTTCCTTTGCTTCTGAAGTAACGCGGGTGGCGCGGGAAGTGGGAAGCGAAGGCAAGTTGGGGGTGCAAGCGGAAGTTAAGGGAGTTGCGGGAACTTGGAAAGACTTGACGGATAACGTCAACTCGATGGCGGGGAATTTGACAGGGCAGGTGCGGAATATTGCCGAAGTTGCGACGGCGATCGCCAACGGCGATCTTTCCAAAAAAATCACGGTGCAAGTTAAAGGGGAAATTTTAGAACTGAAGAACACCATCAATATCATGGTGGATCAGCTATCTTCCTTTGCCTCGGAAGTGACGCGGGTGGCGCGGGAAGTTGGCAGCGAAGGCAAATTAGGCGGACAAGCAGATGTGCGAGGGGTAGCGGGAACTTGGAAAGATCTCACCGACAGCGTTAACTTTATGGCAGGTAGTTTAACTTCCCAAGTGCGGAACATTGCGGAAGTAACAACTGCGGTAGCAAATGGCGACCTTTCTAAGAAAATTACCGTTGATGTGAAAGGGGAAATTTTAGAACTGAAAAACACCGTCAACGTCATGGTGGATCAGCTGAATTCCTTTGCTTCTGAAGTAACAAGAGTCGCGCGCGAGGTGGGAACAGAAGGCAAACTCGGCGTGCAAGCAGAAGTGCGAGGTGTGGCGGGAACTTGGAAGGACCTCACCGACTCGGTAAACTCGATGGCGGGGAATTTAACTGCCCAAGTACGGAACATTGCCGAAGTAACAACGGCGGTAGCAAATGGCGACCTTTCTAAGAAAATTACCGTGGATGTCAAAGGGGAAATTCTCGAACTGAAAAACACCATCAATATCATGGTGGATCAGCTTTCTTCATTTGCTTCGGAAGTAACGAGGGTGGCGCGGGAAGTGGGAAGTGAAGGCAAACTCGGCGTGCAAGCAGATGTGCGAGGAGTTGCGGGAACTTGGAAAGATCTCACCGACAGCGTTAACTTTATGGCAGGCAGTTTAACTGCCCAAGTACGGAACATCGCCGCAGTAACGACGGCGGTAGCAAATGGCGATCTTTCTAAGAAAATTACCGTTGATGTTAAAGGGGAAATTTTAGAACTGAAAAACACCGTTAACGTGATGGTGGATCAGCTGAATTCCTTTGCTTCTGAAGTAACAAGAGTCGCGCGGGAAGTGGGAACAGAAGGCAAACTCGGCGTGCAAGCAGAAGTCAAAGGAGTCGCAGGTACTTGGAAAGACTTGACCGACTCGGTAAACTCAATGGCATCGAGTTTAACTGCCCAAGTACGCAACATCGCCGAAGTAACAACGGCGGTAGCAAATGGCGACCTTTCTAAGAAAGTTACCGTTGATGTCAAAGGGGAAATTCTCGAACTGAAGAACACCGTCAACACGATGGTGGATCAGTTAAATTCCTTTGCTTCGGAAGTAACAAGAGTCGCGCGCGAGGTGGGTACGGAAGGTAAATTGGGCGTACAAGCTTACGTGCGAGGCGTGGCGGGAACTTGGAAAGATTTGACGGATAACGTTAATTTAATGGCGGGGAATTTGACTGCCCAAGTACGGAATATCGCCGAAGTGACGAAGGCGGTGGCAAATGGCGATCTTTCTAAGAAAATCACCGTGGATGTGAAGGGAGAAATTCTGGATCTGAAGAATACGATCAACGTCATGGTGGATCAGCTTTCTTCCTTTGCTTCGGAAGTAACCCGGGTAGCGCGGGAAGTGGGTACGGAAGGGAAATTAGGCGGACAAGCGCAGGTAATGGGAGTTGCCGGAACTTGGAAAGATTTGACCGATAACGTCAATTCGATGGCAAGCAACTTGACTGCACAAGTGCGAGGGATTGCCAAAATAGTGACCGCAGTGGCGAATGGGGATTTGAAGCGCAAATTGATGTTAGACGCCAAAGGCGAAATTGAAACTTTGGCAGATACGATTAACGAGATGATCGACACGTTGGCAACGTTTGCGGATCAGGTTACTACTGTGGCGCGGGAAGTAGGAATTGAAGGGAAATTAGGCGGACAAGCGAAAGTACCAGGCGCGGCGGGAACTTGGCGCGCGCTGACAGATAACGTGAACGAATTGGCGGCGAACTTGACTACACAGGTACGCGCGATCGCAGAAGTCGCTACCGCAGTTACCAAAGGCGATCTCACCCGTTCGATTTCAGTCGAAGCGCAAGGCGAAGTCGCCATCCTCAAAGATAATATCAACCAAATGATCGCCAATCTGCGCGAAACAACCCAGAAGAACACCGAACAAGATTGGTTAAAAACCAACCTCGCCAAATTTACCCGCATGTTGCAGGGACAGCGCGACTTAGAAACAGTTTCCAAACTGATTCTCTCCGAATTAGCACCGCTGGTGGGCGCATCGCACGGCGTATTCTATTTAATGGAAACAGGCGACCATCAATCGTATCTGAAATTAATCAGCACCTACGCCTACCGCGAACGCAAGCATATCTCGAATCGGTTCCACTTGGGTGAAGGATTGGTGGGACAAGCTGCGATCGAAAAACAGCGGATTCTGATTACAGAAGTGCCAAGCGATTATATAAAGATTAATTCCGGTCTGGGGGAAGCACCGCCGCTGAATGTGGTGGAATTACCCGTTTTGTTTGAAGGACAAGTTACGGCGGTGATTGAATTAGCATCTTTCCGCCGCTTTAACGAGATTCACCTCACCTTCTTTGAGCAACTCACCGAAAGCATCGCCATCGTTTTGAACACGATTGCCGCTTCGATGCGGACGGAAGAATTGCTCAAGCAATCCCAATCTTTGGCAGAAGAGTTGCAAACTCAGCAAAACGAATTGCGCGAAACGAACCAGAGATTAGAACAACAAGCAAAATCTCTGCAAACATCGGAAGAACTGCTGAAGAAGCAACAAGAGCAACTGCAACAGACAAACGAAGAACTAAAAGAGAAAGCCAGGTTATTATCGCTGCAAAACGAAGAAGTAGAACTGAAAAACAGCGAAATTGACCAGGCAAGGATGTCTTTGGAAGAAAAAGCCGAACAATTGGCATTGACTTCTAAATATAAATCCCAGTTCCTCGCCAACATGTCCCACGAATTGCGGACACCCCTCAACAGTCTGCTGCTTTTAGCTGGACTGCTGTCGCAAAATAATGAAGGCAACCTGACTAGCAAGCAAGTCGAATACACCCAAACAATTTATTCAGCAGGTAACGACCTTTTGGCGCTGATTAACGACATTTTGGATCTGGCAAAAATCGAATCGGGAACGATTGCGATTGAAATCGACCAAATGCTGTTTAGCGAACTGAAAGAATATCTAGAACGCACCTTTTGTTCTGTCGCCCAAGATAAAAAGCTGAATTTTAAAGTAGAATTGGCTCCATCTTTGACCCGCGCCATTTATACCGACACCAAACGCTTGCAACAAGTGTTGAAAAATCTGCTTTCTAATGCGTTTAAATTTACCGAACGAGGAGAGATCCGCTTGCGGATTGAACCCGCTACTTCTGGGTGGAATCCCGAACTAAATAGCTTGAATCGCGCTGATATGGTGATAGCTTTCTCGGTTAGCGATACGGGGATTGGCATTCCTCCCGAAAAGCATAAAATCATTTTTGAAGCATTTCAGCAAGCAGATGGCACCACCAGTCGCAAATATGGCGGTACGGGATTGGGATTGTCAATTAGCAGAGAAATTGCCCAACTTTTGGGCGGGGAAATTACCTTAGTTAGCACTTTGGGTAAAGGCAGTACGTTTACACTCTACCTGCCACAATTGAAAAATGGAGTTGCCAAAATAGGGGAAACTCAGTCAGGGATTTCAGAAGAAAATTTACCAACCCTTCTGCGCTTACCAGTGCCAAATGCGAATGCAAAGCAGCAGGTACAAAAAGAGAGCGATCGCCACTCAGAGAAAATTCCTCTACCTCTCTCCCCATCAACACCTACCCCCGTCCCCGCCTCCTCTTCCTCCGCGTCCCCCCCTCCCCGCGTCCCCGCGTCCTCTTCCCAGAATATTCCTGAGTCAAATTATCAACCATTAAGCGATGACCGGGGACAAATTAAAACCGGAGATCGGGTGGTGCTAATAATAGAGGATGACTTTAACTTTGCTCACGTTCTGTTGCAGATGGCGCGGGAAAAAGACTTTAAAGGCATCATTGCTTTGCAAGGGGAAACTGGATTAGCTTTAGCAGCGCAATTTCAACCGGATGCTATCTTCTTAGATATCCAATTGCCGGTGATGAATGGGTGGACAGTTCTCGATTGTTTAAAACACGACGCGAAAACGCGACACATCCCCGTTTATATTCTCACGGTGATTGAATCAGAACACCAACGCGGTCTCAAACAAGGGGCAGTTTCCTATCTGCAAAAACCTGTGACTACAGCTGCATTATCTCAAGCATTGGTTAACTTGAAAGCTTTTGCCGAACGCCAGGTGAAAAACTTGCTAGTAGTGCAAGCAGATCAAACCGAACGCGACGCTATAGTTGAGTTACTTTCCGGCGATGACGTTTCTATAACTGCTGTCGGAAAAGGAGTAGCAGCGCTAGAGGCGCTAGGACAACAGCGATTTGATTGCATCGTGCTGGATTTGATTTTGCCAGACATTAACGGATTGGAATTAATCAAACAGATTCAGCAGCGAGTCAGGAGTCATCAAACGCAAGGATTGATGTTTTTACCGATGATTGTTTACACAGATAAGGAGTTAACCCAGCAAGAAACAACCGCACTCAAACAAGCGATCGCTAGCATTATTATCAAAGATGAGCAAGCGATCGCGCGCCTTCTCGATCAAACCAGTTTATTCCTGCATCGGTCAAAAGCCAATCTCGATGCAGCGAAACAGCAGATACTGGAACGCTACCATCAAAGCATACCCGAACTGGCAGGCAAAAAAGTTCTGATCGTCGATGACGACGTGCGGAATGTTTTTGCCCTCACCAGTATGTTGGAGTACTATCGCATCCAAGTCCTGTACGCTGATAATGGCTCAAATGGCATTTTCATGTTGCAAAACACCCCCGACATCGATATTGTCCTGATGGATGTGATGATGCCGGAAATGGACGGATACGAAACTATGCGTACCATTCGCCAGATGAGTCAATTCCATTCTCTGCCAATCGTCGCCCTCACGGCTAAAGCCATGCAAGGCGATCGGGAAAAATGCATCGAAGCTGGTGCATCCGACTATATTACCAAGCCCGTGAACATGCAGCAGTTACTATCTCTCTTGCGCGTATGGTTGTATCAGTGATTTTCTTGTATTTAGATCTTGCACCAAGCGAGGTAGAACCTCCCAGATTTCGTTCCCAGGTTGAACCTGGGAACGAGTTCTTACCAACTACCAATTACCAATTACCAATAACCAATAACCAATTACCAATGACCAATGACCAAAAAGTCAATATTCTCCTCGTTGACGACCATCCAGAAAATTTACTGGCACTGGAAGCAATACTGGAGAGTTTGGGGCAAAATTTAGTAAAAGCTACATCAGGTGAAGAAGCATTGAAATGCCTTCTCGATAAAGATTTCGCTGTAATTATGCTCGACGTTCAAATGCCGGGAATGGACGGATTTGAAACGGCAGAATTAATTAGATTGCGCCCGAAAAATCAACAAACTCCGATTATTTTCCTCACAGCATTTCACAAAAACGAACAGTTTATGTTTAAAGGTTATGCGGTGGGAGCGGTAGATTATATGATTAAGCCGTTGACACCAGAAATACTCAAATCTAAGGTTTCAGTTTTTATCAATATATTTAAGAAGAATGCCCAAATTAAACAGCAAAAAGAACTGGTTGAGTCAACAAATTTAGAATTGCAAAACGAAATCAAAAAGCATCGGAGAACTACTAAATTATTGGAAATAAAGCAAGGCGAGTTTGAAGCTATATTTGAATCGATTCCTGACGCCGTAATTTTGGCGGATTTGAATTTAAAAATAATGATGTGCAATCCAGCATTTACAAATTTATTCGGTTACGAAAGCCAAGAAGCAATTAATCAAGAATACCAAATGATCTGGAAAAAAAATAAGATTTCGCTGACCACTGTTCTGAATAATATAGACAATTTAAGGAGTTATGAAATGGTATATTTTAGAAAAAATGGTGAAAAATTTATCGGCGATACAATTAACACTCTTGTTAAAGATGCTGATGGCAACACCATTGGATTATTAGGAATAATTCGCGACATTACCGAACAAAAGCGAGCCGAAGAGGAAATCGCAATGCTAAATCATCAAAAATCACTAATTTTACAATCGGCAGGTGAAGGAATTTACGGGGTAAATCGGGAAGGAGAAACAACTTTTATTAATCCAGTTGCAGCCAAAATGCTGGGATACGAACAGTCAGAACTGATCGGTGAACCAATGCACAGCTTGTTGCACCATTCAAAAGCAGATGGAACCGATTATCCACTAGAAGAATGTCCGGTTTATAAGTCATTAAAAGATGGCACAATTCATCACATAACTAACGAGGTTTTTTGGCGGAAGAATGGTTCTAGCTTTCCTGTGGAGTACGTCAGCACGCCGATTCAAGAACAAGGCGAGATTGTCGGTGCAGTTATTACTTTTAAAGACATCACCGAACGTCAAGCAATAGAACAAATTAAAAACGAGTTTATCGCCGTTGTCAGTCACGAACTCCGCACCCCCCTCACCGCAATTCACGGTGCTTTAAACCTACTATCTAGTGGTTTGGTAGATGCTAACTCAGAAAAAGGTCGCCGCGTCATCGCAATTGCCGAGGAAAATAGCGATCGCTTAGTCAGAATCGTTAACGACATCCTCGATTTAGAACGCCTGCAATCAGGTAAAATGGGTTTATCCAAACAACCCTGCAATGCTGCCGATCTAATGGTAAAAGCTATAGATTCAATGCAGGAAATGGCAAACCGTTCCAAAGTAACTCTATCCGTTTCTCCTCAATCGATTCGATTAAATGTTGATAGCGATCGCATTCTCCAAGTATTGACAAATCTCCTCAGCAATGCTATAAAGTTTTCCCCCCAAGGTGCAACCGTCTGGTTAACAGTTGAACAGCGAGGGGATCTGGAGCAGCGTAGCACAGGCGTCTCGCCTGTGGGAGCAGGTGAGCAGGTGAGCAGAGGAGAAAAGAGTACTGTATTGTTTCAAGTGAAAGACCAGGGGCGGGGGATTCCGGCTGAAAAAATTGATACTATATTCGAGCGGTTTCACCAGGTTGATGCCTCTGATTCCCGCAAACAAGGGGGGACGGGTCTGGGATTAGCCATTTGTCGCAGCATTGTGCAGCAACACGGCGGCGAAATCTGGGTGGAAAGCCGGGTAGGGGAGGGTAGCAATTTTTACTTCACTCTGCCCCAATGAAAACATGAAAAATTATTTGCTTGCGCCACAAGAGAAATTTATGACCAAACGAATTTTAATCATTGACGACGAAGCTGGTGTGCGGGAAATCCTGCAAATCTGCCTGGAAGCAGCGGCGGGGTGGGAAGTTTTTACCGCTGCATCGGGTAAGGAAGGGTTAGCGATCGCCGCAGCACAGCAACCCGATGCTATTCTGCTAGATGTAATGATGCCCGAGATGGATGGCCCTACCACATTTCGCCACTTACAGGCAAATAGTGCCATTAAACACATACCGACTATTTTAGTCACAGCAAAAGCAGGCTTTAGCGAACAAAAGCAATTGCTCGATTTGGGCGTTAATGGGGTGGTTACTAAACCCTTCACCCCAGAATATATAGTCGCTAAAATCTGCAAGATTCTCAACTGGAACGGATGAAATAGCGGTTATTGCGAAAACCCATCCCTACAGATCAACCAAACAAAATCTCATATGGCTAATTGCTAATTGCTAATTGCTAATTGCTAATTGTCAATTGCCTCCAAGAGCAGCGATTAGCGATTAGCTATTAGCTATTAGCAGTTACACAACCGTTGCTACCGGACACGATCTGACTGGATTTTCTGAGTAAAAATACTTATAAAATTGACCGATTAATTTTTTACTTGGTCAGTTTAGCTATTCACAAAATATTCACAAGTTTAGATTAAATTGAGAATCAGTTGGCTCGATTTAATTACTTGGTAACAACACCTTGATTTTGGTGTAGAGCTTACCAAGAATAGGGATTGTCATTTTGGCTCGCTAATACCCTACCGAATCGAGGGAATGATTTGTGCTTTTTTGTTGAAAATTAAACATAACGAGAAATGTATGAAAAAGATTTTGGTAATTGAAGATGACGCAGATCAGCGAATAATGATTTCATTGTTTCTGAGAT
This sequence comes from Microseira wollei NIES-4236, assembly GCF_020521235.1. GTDB lineage: Bacteria > Cyanobacteriota > Cyanobacteriia > Cyanobacteriales > Aerosakkonemataceae > Microseira > Microseira wollei. The sequence goes on from NZ_BLAY01000114.1 coordinate 10,321, forward strand.
CAGAGAATTTTCAAGTGACGCTCGCTGAAAATGGTAGGGTTGGCTTAGAGTTAGCAAGAAAAATCAAGCCAGACTTGATCGTTTGTGATATTCATATGCCTGAACTCAATGGGTATGAAGTACTCAAGGCATTACGCGACGATATGGCTACAGCCAATATACCGTTTATCTTTCTCACCGCTGAGGTAGATGCTGACGCACATTGCCGTGCTATAGGACTAGGAGCTGATGATTATCTGACAAAACCCACCGATTTGAAGCACCTATTGCTAGCGATCGCCATCCACTTGAAAACAATTTCCGATCAAAATCCCCCGACATGCGGCAGCGAGTACGATGACAGTTATTTTTCCTTGCCCTCATGGCGCAACGTGACGTATTGCTGATGCTTTTTTCCCATTAAATCATAACCACCTAGAGGCGCGATACATCGCGTCTCTAATTTTTTATTGCAGTTGTGCCCGCCGCGATGGGATTTCTTCACAAATTATTCACATTCTTGACTTAGCATTTGATGGTTGGTTCGCTCTAAACCATTATGGTATACGAAAAAAAAGTTAACATCCTCCTAGTGGACGATAACTCAAAAAATTTGCTGGCTTTGGAGGCAGTACTGGAGAGCTTGGGACAGAATGTGGTCAGAGCCAATTCTGGCGAGTCAGCCTTAAAACGTCTGCTCGCCGATGATTTTGCCGTGATTTTGCTCGATGTCCAGATGCCAGGTATGGATGGGTTTGAGACAGCAGAATTAATTAGGATGCGGGAGAATTCGCGCCAGACGCCGATTATTTTTGTCACAGGGATTGGTAAAACGACCGAGTTTATATTTAAAGGTTATTCTCTTGGCGCGGTAGACTACCTGGTCAAGCCAATTGTGCCGGAAATATTGCTCTCTAAAGTTAAAGTATTTGTAGAACTGAAACAACAAGCAGAACAACTCGCAGCCGCGAACAAACAAATGCAACAGCAGCTAGAAGAGATTTCGCGGTTGAATCAGCAATGCCAAATCGCCAACAAAGAGCTAGAAGCTTTCAATGCCGCTGTTTGCCACGATTTGCGTAACCCGCTGACGACTATTAAAGGCTTTAGCGATTTACTGTTGATGTACCGCACTGAAAGGCTGGAGAAGACAGAGAAACAATACATACAGGAAATCAACGTCGCCAGCAAGCGCATGGGGCAACTAATTGACGATTTACTGAATTTATCATTGGGGAAAAGCCGTCAGCTCCGGTGCGAGACAGTAGATTTGAGTCTGATGGGGCAAAACATTGCGGCAAAACTGCATCAAAGCGAACCCCAGCGGGAGGTTGAGTTTGTTCTAGCTTCTGGAATGACTGTACAAGGAGATCCGCGACTGCTGCAAATCGTGCTGGAAAACCTGCTGGGCAATGCCTGGAAATATACCGGCAAGCAACCCCATGCCTGCATTGAATTTGGTGTTTTAGAACAGGAGAGCACAGGAGCAAGGAAGAAGAGGAGCACAGTAGAGAACCAGATTGCCAATGCCCAACTCAGGACTTACTACGTGCGCGACAACGGTGTTGGCTTTGACATGACCGCAGCGGATAAATTATTCACCGCCTTCCACCGCCTGCACGAGCAGGGAGAGTTTGAAGGAACGGGGATTGGACTGGTAACCGTACAACGAATTATTCAACGCCACGGTGGCAAGATTTGGGCGCAAGCTGCTCGCGATCGCGGCGCGACGTTCTTCTTCCAGCTTCCAGAGCGGGCAAATTTTTTGACTTTGGATAGGGGCAGCCGCGACGGTGGCGTCAGTCACCAGACTCAAATCGGCGGCTGCACAAACAAAACCCTCAAGAGGATGGCCTAAAGCGCGAGCCAAACGGGCAGTAGCTAACGGGCAATGGCGGATTTAGGATTGGCGCAAGAGAATCTGAACGCCTTGAGGTGCTTTGACTGTGTCAAAAACTCGCTTGCCGTTTTCGGTATGCCATTTGACTTCTATCAAACCCTTTGGATGCGGGAAAGCACCTTCAGCCTGTGTGATGCTGTCAGTTTGCACCCGGATTTCTACGACATCCAAATTGGGCGCTTTGGGGAAATGTACGCCCAAAACATACTTTGACAGATAATAAGTCGGGCTGGCTGACCAGGCGTGGGATTGACTGAGTGCAACAGAGAAATATTCTGGGCAGGTCTTCAGTCCTTGAGCTAGTGCCCAACCCCAACCCTGCCGCATTAGATTTTCGGCTGTTGCCGCTAACCCTGCTTGATAAAGACCATCGAGCATATAAAAAGCGAAACTCGGTGATACAAAGACTCCGTCTGAAGGATCGAAGCCGTTGACGAACAGGGAGCGGAGTTCGTGGGCAACATGTTTGCGAATCGATTCTAGCTGTGTGGCATTGACAACACCAGCCCGGACTGCAAACAGACTGGCATGTGCTGAATGGGTGGTGCGTTTTAGATTGTCGCTGAAACAACCCTTCTGTGAATTCCAGAAACTCTCGGGAATCGTGCGAGTCAGGATGTTGACTCGTTTTTGTAGCGCTTGTGCGTCTTGTGTTTTCCCAATCGCTTGGGCGAGTACCACGGCATTCTGTAGGGCAATCAGATAGGTACAGCTAAATACGCAGTGAATGCCTGTATTGTCCATATAATTTTTGACAATGTCTGGATCGCCAAAGAAGCCGTAGTTAGGGTCGATATTTTGACGGATATGCCATTGAACATCCAGCAGCAAATCGTTGCGTTCATCGGCGAGATTGTGAAACCACTGAAGGTTTTTCATCATCGCTTCCCAGTCGGTTTGGATGCGATGGGTATCATTGGTATGCTGGTAATAAGCGCAGTAACCTTCCACCATGTTTAAGGCAAAATCAGCAATGGTATAGTCTCCCGTATTCGGATACACAGCACGGAATTTACCCGTTGCATCGGGGGACTGACCGTAGAGTTCTAGGCAGCGCTGCATTAGCGCCTGGTCGCCGAACGTAGCTAGGTTGACATAATACTGGATGATGGTGTCTCGCCCGTACATACCCCGTTCCCTCCCTGGAGTGTCAACAAACGCATCCTCCATATTGGCTGCCTGTGTACGTTGTCCCATCAGCCAGATTTGATTGAGAAGTGGGTCGGAACAGCGAAACCAGCCTTTTGATTCCACAGGATAGTTCGCTAAACGTAGGGAGACGGACTTGAGGGTGACATCTGCTGTTGTATTGCGGAGTGTAAGTTTGAAATACCGCATACCGCGTGGATGACTGGGGAACCAATCCACCGTATCTCTGCTACACAGCACTCGGTCACCACTGGAATAAAAATGCGTGTGGCGAAGATGTACCTTGTCTGGATTGAGATGTTCGCTGTATGTCAGGTCGATAATTGCTCCACGGACACCTTCGAGTTGGATGCGGGGAAAACCTAAATGCATATGACCCATATCCATCAGCAGCGAAAAGCCATGAGGATAATCCCTTAACCGAAAAACATGGCCTTGCAAGGTCTCTGGTTTGAGAGTCTCAAATGGCTCACCATAATTATCCCAGCTCGTTTCGCGGCAGGGGCTGTGAGCTTTCTCATCTTTTGTTACCAAGACCCATCCGCCGATTTCATCGAGTGTTTCCTCAGAGGAATAGGGTAGAGGTTTATCTTTTAGATGTTTTTCAAATGCCGCCGCCTTCAGAACAGGGGAATGTTTAAACGTATAGACTGAGTTGGGGTTTTTATCAGCAGAAAAGATGATACCCTTATTTTGAGGTATGGCAAAATACTGATGCAGAATATCATAATAAGCACCAACCTTGCCAAATAGGTGGTTCCATCCTTGCCTGAGTTCCCAGCGCTGATTAATACGCATACTCTGATTTACAGACTCAACACCCCGTGGAATTTCCTTCCCGTTGAGCCAGCTCTCGCCCCAGAAAACTCCAGCAGTGATGACCTGATCTATAGGAGAGTAAATCCAAGTGGTAAAGGCAATAAAATTGCTAAATTCTGCTTTGTTTTCCTCATGAAAGTGAGGTATTGGTACGGAAAAAGAATACCAGTATTCAAATTTTTTCAAAGGCAGCGGATTAGCAAGCGCCGGAATAGAAATGATTTTTCCCGACATATAGGGAATAGACCTTGGTGCTAGCGCTCCCCAAGTCTCCTGCTTCGCTATTTCCACGGCTTTAGACCACTGGTTATCTTGAAAATCGATGTCTTTCCAGTTAAGTTCCTCGCGACTCTGATCGAACAAGTCGGCAGTGTTTAAGGCGAAACTGGTTTTGGAAGCATAACGCCAATGCGCTCCATCTGGTTTGGTGCGCCATGACTCTCCCTCTGTGTGAAGTGATATAATTTTACCGCTATCTAATTCGACAGTACCCCAGCTAATCCATCCCGCTCGAGCCGGAATCGATTTAAAGGTTTTGTGACCAAAGTAATTGACTTGGACGGCAATTACGTTTTTCCCTGGTCTGAGATACCTAGTAATGTCATGCGTATCGTAGAGAGGAAATCTCGGATCGAAGCGGACAGGCCCAAATTCAACAAATTCACCGTTCACAAAAAGCTGGTAAGATGTATCGGCAAATAAGCTGAAAAGGGCGGATTTAATGTTTCCTTGAATCTGAAATGATTTACGGAAAAGACCGTACAAATTCCGTCCCAAGCCTTGATTATCGTACCAGATAAACTTGGCCTCAACGGGTCGGGTTGGATGGGTCTGAACCTTGACCAAGGCTGATGTATCAGGAGTCTGGTTGTTTATTACTATACTCCCCACGGCACCGCCAACTGTCAAATGTAGAAATTTTCTTCTTTTCATATTGGACTTTGGACAAAAGAAAATGAACTTCGCGACCTGATAGGGCGAAGCAGGATTAATTAATTATGAATAACCAGGTATGTCCGGTCTGCTAAACCAAGTAAATGAAACCTTCGACTTTCTGTACGGGTATTAGTGGCGCCATCGCTTTGAGTAAAGACTGTTCTCCTTATATGACCAGTCAAATCAAGCGCTTTGGGGATTACCTGATTGATTTGGATCTGGTGCCGCAGGCGCTGGATCGGGGGATGACGCTGGTGTTCTGAATCACAGAATCCAGCCGATGTCTATGGGTTTTTTACAGTTGAGAGAAAGAATGTGGGTTGTATAGCTAGAGACTAGGGGCATGGGGCATGGGACGGGTGTCGTCAAAACCCGTTGGTGATATCAAAAAAATTTCCCCGCGTCCTTAGCGTCCCCACCTCCTTAGCGTCAATCTCAACCAACTACTTTTGACCGCACCCCCATGGGACTAGGGGAAGAAGCGTGTTGTATCAAGGGTTTCTCTCATAAATAACGTCCTAACTGCCTTGGCGGTTGCCATATTGAATGCTTTGATTGCCCTGCCCCTACTCTGAAATCGGGAATCAGCCTGATTCCACTGCCTCCGCCCTTAATGTAAAAAGCGCATTGTAAAAATGCACTTCATACATCTTTACAAATATTTTGTAACTTGCGATACTAATTTAACCGTTTGATACTAATAGCCTACTAATATGCAATAGATACCACACCCGTTGGCATCTTTAGGCATATCTAATCGGGGCGGGTTGACCGCAAATAGTTGGGGGGGAATCGAGTTATGCCTTAACTCACCCTTGCCAAACTTCAAACTTTATCAAAGTGACACTAGCAAAGGTTAAATCAACAAAAAAGCTAGTTCGCCAAAGATAAAATGAAGGGCATACACTCAAATATACTCGATTTAGTCAAGTAGAAAAATATGGAATCATACAACCAAATAGTCGCCCAAGGTTGTTGATAAAAGCGTTTAATTTTATGCCTAAACAATTTGATTTAGGTGCAAAAAAAGATTAATTTAGAAAAAAGCACAGGCAGGGTAATTCATGACTAGCACAGCCATACCGACAGCGACTCAAACTCAGAATAAATTTGAAAAAATCAAATCAGAAAAAGATGGTTTGATGGTCAAGGCAGAGTTAGAACACTTTGCCAGAATTGGCTGGGAAGCAATGGATGAAGCGGACCGGGACTATCGGTTAAAGTGGTTGGGGATATTTTTCCGACCCGTCACACCCGGTAAATTTATGATGCGGTTGCGGATACCAAATGGCATCACCAACAGCGAACAAATTCGAGTGCTGGCTGAGATAATACAGCGTTACGGCGATGATGGCACTGGGGATATTACAACGAGACAAAATATTCAATTGCGGGGGATCCGGATTGAAGATGTACCTGATATTTTCCGCAAATTAAAATCGGTTGGACTCACCAGCATTCAGTCGGGGATGGATAACGTCCGCAACATCACGGGTTCTCCGGTAGCGGGAATTGATGGGGATGAATTGTACGACACGCGGGAGTTGTGCAATCAAGTGCAAGACATGATTACCAACAACGGTGAAGGTAATCCAGAGTTTACCAACTTGCCGCGTAAATTTAATATAGCGATTGGCGGATGTCGCGATAACTCCATCCACGCTGAAATTAACGATATCGCCTTTATTCCTGGGTTCAAGAATGGCGTTTTTGGGTTTAACGTTCTGGTGGGTGGATTCTTCTCCGCCAGACGCTGCGATGCTGCCATTCCGTTACATGTTTGGGTAAGTCCCGACGAAGTTGTAGATTTATGTCGGGCAATTTTAGTAATTTATCGCGACAACGGACTGCGCGTGAATCGGCAAAAATCTCGCTTGATGTGGCTAATTGATGAATGGGGTTTAAATAAGTTCCGCGCCGCAGTGGAAAAAGAATTCGGACGCCCCTTGCAACTGGAAGCAGAAAAAGATGAAATAGAATGGGAAAAACGCGACCACATTGGCGTTTATAAACAAAAGCAACCGGGATTAAATTATGCCGGATTGAACATTCCCGTCGGTCGGTTGTATGCCGAAGATCTGTTTGAACTGGCGCGGATAGCAGATGTTTACGGCAATGGGGAAATTCGCTTAACCGTCGAGCAAAATGCGATCGTTCCTAACATTCCAGATGCGCGCCTCGACGCCTTTTTGAAAGAACCGCTGCTAGAAAAATTCTCCATCTCACCCCAACCTTTAACGCGGGCGCTAGTTTCTTGCACGGGGGCACAATTCTGCAACTTTGCCTTGATTGAAACAAAGAATCGGGCTGTAGCATTGATTAAGGAATTGGATCGGGAAGTAACCTTAACAAAACCCGTGCGAATTCACTGGACTGGATGCCCCAATTCCTGCGGTCAACCGCAAGTTGCCGACATTGGTTTAATGGGAACCAAAGCGCGTAAAAATGGCAAAGCAGTTGAAGGGGTTGATATTTATATGGGCGGCAAAGTGGGTAAAGATGCTCATTTGGGTAGCTGCGTCATGAAAGGTATTCCTTGCGATGATTTAAAACCGATTTTGCGGAATTTGCTCGTCGAACACTTTGACGCAAAACTGAATCCGGACGTAGAAAGTAAAAATAGCGCCGCCGGATTGATTTTTACTGATGATGTGAATTCCAGCAACGGTAAATCGCAACAGTCTTCTCCTCTCTCTACAAACGGACATGCAGATGTTCGCAGTTCTGAAGTTGTAACTAAGAACAAGGTTTATTTTGCTAAATCTGGCAAAGAAATTGCACTTGCAGAAGGGCAATCGATTTTAGAAGCAGCAGAACAAGCAGGAATTGAACTTCCCAGCAGTTGTCGTGGCGGAAGTTGCGGCACTTGCAAGCAAAAGTTGGTGCAAGGAGAGGTGAAGTATGACGGAGAACCTGCGGCGCTTGATGATAAAGATCGCGCTGATGGGTTCATCTTAACCTGCATCGGGCAGGCAGTCGGACGAGTCGCGATCGACGCATAAGAGATTGCAGCGTTAAGATTTTAGATTGCAGATTTTAGAAATGATTAAGCCTGCAATCTGCAATCTGCAATCTAAAATCAAATCGTAATTTCAGGAAGGTTTGTAATGCTTAAAGAAATGTGGTCGTTTCAGGGGCGGTATCGCATCTTGCACATGACCTGGTTTGCCTTCTTCCTCACCTTTGTTTGTTGGTTTAACTTTGCTCCCTTTGCGACAACGATTGGTAAAGAGTTACACTTAGCGCCGGAACAAATTAAAACCCTGGGTATCTGTAACCTGGCACTGACGATTCCAGCACGGATTATTATCGGCATGTTGCTGGATAAATTGGGGCCAAAGGTAACATTTTCTACCTTATTAATGTTTGCGATCGTTCCTTGTTTAGCAACGGCACTATCCCAAGATTTTAACCAATTGGTTTTAAGTCGGTTGTTAATGGGAATTGTCGGTGCTGGATTTGTTGTCGGCATTCGCATGGTGTCCGAATGGTTCCCGCCGAAAGACATTGGAATTGCTGAAGGAATTTACGGCGGGTGGGGCAATTTTGGTGCATTTGGCGCGGAATTTGCCCTACCGATATTGGCAGTATCTACCGCATTTATGTCCGGTGGTGGGACCAACTGGCGACTAGCGATCGCACTTACCGGCATTATCGCTTCACTTTACGGTTGGATTTACTACAATAACAAAAACATCCAAGATACGCCCCCCGGTGCAACTTACAGAAAAGCCAAGAAAAGCGGGGCAATGGAAGTTACCAGCGTCCGCAGTTTTTATGCGATGATTCTCTCTAATTTTGGGTTAATTTTCGCCCTCGGATTGCTAGCTTGGCGCTTAGCACAACCAGCAATTCACTTCCTTTCTATCGACGGAATGCTAATCGTATGGTTACTCTTGGGATCGCTGTTTGTCTATCAAACAATTAAAGCAACTCACGTCAACCAAGACCTACTAGATGGTCGTAAAACTTACGCCCCATCCGAACGCTACGAATTTCGTCAAGTTGCTCTGTTAGAATTTTGCTACGTCGTGACATTTGGGTCTGAATTGGCTGCGGTTTCGATGCTACCCGCATTCTTTGAAAAAACCTTCGCCCTCGAACACGCAATGGCAGGGATGATTGCAGCCACCTATCCATTTTTGAACTTGGTTTCTCGTCCTTCTGGTGGTTTAATTTCCGATAAATTAGGCAGCCGTAAGTGGACGATGACCTTTATCACAGTCGGTGTTGGAATTGGTTATCTATTAGCCTACGGGATTGGTGCAAGTTGGCCGATTCCCCTAGCAATTGCCGTGACAATGTTCTCAGCTTACTTTGCTCAAGCCGGGTGCGGTGCTACCTACGGCATCGTCCCCCTAATCAAAAAAGAAATTACCGGACAAGTATCTGGAAATGTGGGGGCATACGGTAACTTTGGCGGCGTGATTTTCCTCACTATTTTTAGCTTGACAGATGCTAAAACTCTGTTTGAAGTAATGGGAATAGCAGCATTTATCTGCGCCGCAATGTGCGCCTTCTTCCTCAAAGAACCCAAAGGTTCCTTTGCCGCACACTATGAAGAAGAACCCGCAGAAGAAACCCCTGAACTGCCTTCCTACCCCAGACTAGCTTACGACAGAGAAAAAGAATAGGTAATGGGTAATGGGTAATGGGTAATGGGTAATGTGTGATTTTGGATTTTAGATTAAATGAAAAGCTAACATCTGCAATTACCAATTACCAATTACCAATTACCAATTACCAATTACCAATTACCAATTACGGTGCAATGACCATGACTAACTCAACAAAAACACTTTGTCCATACTGTGGTGTTGGCTGTGGTTTAGAAGTGTCGCCTCCGGCACAAATAGGAAAACCAACCCATCGAGACAGTCAAGGAAGACCTGTTTGGAAAGTGCAGGGCGATCGCTCTCACCCCTCTAGTCAGGGTATGGTATGCGTTAAGGGTGCCACAATTGCCGAGTCTTTAACCAAAGATCGACTAATGTATCCCATGATGCGCGAATCCCTCGATCAACCATTACGCCGCGTCACCTGGGATGAAGCTTTAGATGCCATTGTTAACCGCATCCAAACCCTGCGCTTTACTTCTGGACCAGAATCAATTTGCATGTATGGTTCCGGTCAGTTCCAAACTGAAGATTACTATATCGCCCAAAAACTCCTAAAAGGGTGTTTGGGGACTAATAATTTCGATGCCAACTCGCGCCTGTGCATGTCGAGTGCGGTAGCAGCTTATATTCAAAGTTTTGGTGCCGATGGGCCACCTTGCTGTTACGAAGATTTAGATTTAACCGACTGTGCCTTTTTAATTGGCACTAATACCGCAGAATGTCACCCCATTGTGTTTAACCGCCTGCGGAAAAACCACAAAAAGAACAAAAATGTCAAGCTAATTGTCGTCGATCCGCGCCACACAACCACGGCTGAAGCAGCAGATTTGCACCTGGCAATTAATCCGGGAACCGATATCGATTTAATGAATGGCATCGCCCATCTGCTAATGCGTTGGGATTATATTAATTTCGAGTTTATAGATGAATGTACCAGCGGATTTCCAGCGTATGCAGAAATCATTAAAGACTACCACCCAGAAATGGTGGCGCGACGCTGCGGGATCGGCGTTGATGAATTAGAAACCGCCGCTAAATATTGGGGCGAATCCCAGCGCGTTCTCTCCTTGTGGTCGATGGGAATTAATCAATCTAGCGAAGGTACGGCTAAAGCTAGAACGTTGATTAATTTGCACCTGATGACAGGTCAAATTGGCAAACCAGGCGCAGGGCCATTTTCCCTCACCGGACAACCGAATGCAATGGGAGGACGGGAAGCAGGCGGGTTGTCCCATCTTTTGCCCGGTTATCGCGTCGTGAAAAATCCCCAACACCGCGCCGAAGTTGAGCAGTTTTGGCATCTGCCTGCGGGTAGAATTTCCCCGGAACGGGGTTTGACGGTGTGGGAAATGATTGAGGGTTTGGAAAGGGGCGAGGTAGGCTTTTTGTGGATAGCTGCTACTAATCCTGCCGTAAGTATGCCGGATTTGGAACGGACAAAGAAAGCCTTGTGGCGATCGCCCTTCACCGTCTACCAAGACGCATACTACCCCACCGAAACCGCCCATTACGCCCACGTGGTGCTACCAGCAGCGCAGTGGAGCGAAAAAACCGGCGCCATGACCAATAGCGAACGCACCATCACCCTTTGTCCAGGATTTCGCGATCGCCCAGGACTTGCAAGACCAGACTGGGAAATCTTCGCCGAAGTCGGACGCCGCTTAGGTTTTGTCGAACAATTTAACTTCGCCAACTCCGCCGAAGTTTACGCCGAATTCGTCGGATTAACCAAAGGACGCCCCTGCGACCAAAGCGGCATCAGTCACCAACGCCTGCAAGCAGAAGGCCCGATACAATGGCCTTGTCCCGCCCCGGAGCAGGTGGGCAGAGGCGCAGGTGGGCAAGACGCGCCCGCTCCTTCCTCGAAGCGACTTTACACCGATCTGCGCTTCCACACCCCCGACGGACGTGCCCGTTTTGGTGCCTATCACTCGCGGGGACTGGCAGAACCCCCCGATCCGCAATATCCTTTTGTTTTAACCGTCGGCAGGGTTTACGGACACTGGCACACCCTCACCCGCACCGGACGCATCGACAAAATTCAACAAATGCACCCCAATCCGTTTCTGGAAATTCATCCCCGCGACGCCGGGAAATTGGGTATCCAAGAGGGAGATTTGGTCGAAGTCAAGAGCCGTCGCGGTAGCGCCCGCTTTCCCGCTAAAGTAACCAAAGCGATTACTCCCGGTACTGTCTTCGCCCCCATGCACTGGGGCGCACTATGGGCAGACAACGCCGAAGCCAACGCCCTGACGCACCCAGAAGCTTGTCCTGATTCCCTGCAACCCGAATTAAAAGCCTGCGCCGTACAATTAGTACCCATTGCCACTAACTCACAGCCGCAACCTATGTTATCAGGACTTACCCACGACGATCCAAGAAACCGGGTTTCTTGCTAGAAACCCGGTTTCTTGGCGTCAGTCCTATGTTATTGCACTCCGCTGAATGCTAGTATCCTCTAAGTTCTGTATTTGAACAGACCAGAGGCAACCGGCAAGCAACGCTGTCGCTCTCAGCTTAACCTGATAACGCTGTCGCTATCAGCACTCATAATCATTATGTCCCAGTGGAAAAAACTCTCGAAGCAAATCGCCTCGTCTACTGAAGACGAACCTTTCCTGCATAACCTGGAAACCATAGTCGTTATCATTTCCAAAGTTTTATCCCTGGCGATGGTGGTAGTGATTTTAGTTTCAGTTTATGACCTGGGTTTTGTTTTATTTCAAGAGCTGTTCATGCCATCAGAAGGGTTCTTTAAAGATACCTTGTTTAAACTATTTGGGTTATTTTTGAATGTTCTGATTGCACTTGAACTATTAGAAAATATCACCGCATATCTTAAAAAACATGTTGTTCAAGTCGAGTTAGTGATCGTCACATCTTTAATTGCCGTCGCTCGGAAAATCATTATCTTAGATTTAGAAAAGAAAACGGCAATGGATCTGATCGGTCTTGCCATTGCCATTCTCGCTCTTTCCATCAGCTACTTAGTCATTCGATATATGAACAAACCTCACCAGAGTCAATGAGGGGGCTAATGGCTAATGGCTAATGGCTCATGGCTCATGGCTAATGGCTCATGGCTAATGGCTCATGGCTCATGGCTCATGGCTCATGGCTAATGGCTCATGGCTCATGGCTCATGGCTCATGGCTAATGGCAAATAAAAAATAATTATTAGCGATTGGCAATTAGCAATTAGCAATTAGCAATTAACAATCAGCAATTACCAATTACCAATTACCAAATGACCAAATTCTTCCAATTTGAAGCCGACTTTGTAGAATCTTTACGCTGCATCCCTATGCAAGTGCGTCTCAAGTTAGATACCAGCGGCATTAAACTAAAATTATCCCATTGGAATCACTTTAATTTGGCAGAACGAGAAGCACTCGTCGAAATGCCTTGCACGACAGAAAGCGAAATTCAAACTTATCGCGAATATTTACAGCAACTGGTGTTAAAACAAACAGGTGCATTACCCAGCGAACTTCCCATCGATCCTCACCCAGCTTGGATGGACGAAACAACCATACCAGAAAGCGTTCAAGAAAAAGCCCAAGAATTTAACCTGAAGCTGACACCCCAACAGTGGGCAGCACTAACCCCAGACCAGCGTTTTGCTTTAATTAAACTCAGCCGTTCCAGTCACGAAAATCTCAACTTTTTACCAGCCCTGAAAGAATTTAACTTAATCGCAACTTAATCTATCTGCGGATAGTAGACAAGCCATAGGCTCAAAGGCGATTGTTACATATGTAACAATATGTCGATACCTAACGGATATAACGGATGGATTGTAAAGCAGACAAGCAGCGATCGCTCACCGAATCCCTTCAAGAATACTTGCGGGGCGTCATCGGTGGCATCATGTTCTCTTTGCCCCTAATCTACACAATGGAAGTGTGGTGGGCAGGTTTCACCATCCATCCATTTCGCATATTTATTTACGTCCTCGCCACCTTCACCCTGCTGTTAGGTTACAACAACTACGGAGGTTTGCGCTACGATGCAAATCCCCTAGAAGTCGTCATAGACTCGGTGGAAGAAATGGGTATAGGAATGTTAGTTTCCACCGCTTTTTTATGGTTACTAGGGCGCATTACCGCTGATATGACATGGGAAGAAATTACCGGAAAAATTACCGTTGAAGCGATGACTGTTGCTATCGGCGTTTCAGTGGGAACCGCGCAACTTGGAGGTGGAGATAAGGATAGCGAAATGAACGATGAAAAGCAGCCAAAAGGGCCACCCAGTCCAATTGAAAACCAAGGGGATTTTTGGGGACAAGTTGTAATCTCTTTGTGCGGTGCTGTTCTATTTGCAGCCAACGTCGCACCGACAGAAGAAATTATTATGGTCGGCATCGAAATTTCTTCGATAAGATTGCTTGGTTTAGCTTTAGTTTCGATAGTACTGGGTGCTATTATCCTGTTCTATAGCAACTTCATCGGCGCCGATAAATTTACTCGTTCTAGAAGCATTTTTACCATCATCTCCGGCACTATTATTACCTATGCCGTAGCCTTAGTTGCTTCGGCAGCAATTCTGTGGTTTTTCGGACGCTTTGACGGAGTTGCACTCATCACCGGCGTTGCACAAACAGTCGTCCTGGCACTACCAGCTACCCTGGGTGCTTCTGCTGGCAGGCTTTTATTGCAACAGGGATCTGGAAATTAGACGCTTCCCTCAGTTAAAATCCCATGAAAAAGTTACAAAAAAATTGGCTAGAGTGGGTGACTTTCGCAGTTGGTTTTGTCCTGGTTGTCAGCACCTTAGGCTACCTAATTTACGACGCTGCGACTGTCAGCGAAGCACCACCGCAAATCGAGTTTCAACTGGGAACGCCCCAATCTCAATCCCAGCAATTTATTGTTCCCGTATCGGTTAAAAATACGGGAGATCAGACGGCGGAAAATGTCCAAATAGAAGTAGTACTAGAAAGCGGTGGCGAACAACAAGAGCGGGGCGAGTTTCAAATTGCCTTTCTGCCGCGCCGCGCCACGCGGGAAGGCTGGGTCACGTTTCAATCCGACCCCCGCACTGCCTCACGCATCAAAGCACGCGCTTTGGGGTTTGAAAAACCTTAATTGGCTAATGGCTAATGGCGTTACTAGGCTCTGCCGTGGTCACGAGGGTAATGGGTAATTGGTTTAAATAGATTGAAAATTGAACTTGAATTTGCTATTAACGCAAGTTGCTAGTTACATCAAGCGGTACTGGTAATGGCTAATCGCTAATGGCTAATGGGTAGTTGTCAAGAAGGCAAAAGCCTTTTAACCCAATTAGCAATTAGCAATTAGCAATTAGCAATTACCGCTGTCACAAGTTATAACTAGCAACTTGAGTTATTACCAATTACCCATTACCTATTACCCATTACCAGTTCTCATGCAGCAAGCTGATTGAGTTTTCTCATTAAAACTTGAACCAAAACTTTTTTGAGCTTTCTGTTGGGGTGAGCGAAGATTTTATTGATAAAGACTTGTTGCAAGGAATCATCTACTTTTAAGAGCTTTTCCAAACAGGTGGATATCACTTCATCCGCGTATCGCTCATCAATGGAATTTATCGCTTGCTCAAACAGGTAATTTTTTTTGGCACTTGTACTTTTGACCAGCGAAACTATATCGTTGGTAAGAATTGAAACATCATAGGCTTGTAACTGCATTTTTTATCTCCCTTGGTGAACTCTAGCCAAACTGCCGCTCATGCACCTGATGACAAGCCAATGGCAATAGGTCACTTATCCATATCGATAGCCAATAACTTTATGGATCATGCAAAACTGATGTGGTGAATTACCACATGCTGCTAGAGGTTGTGCTGTCTGTTCGCAACCTCTCTCGTGACCTATGACCAGAAAAATTAAGGAATGTAACACACGGATATAGTATTATGCTTTATATTTAATACAAAATTTTGGGAAAAACTAGATTAAGAAATTGTGAAATTTTATCGGGTAAATTGAATATCCCCAATGATGGCTCTCTGGGCTGGTTAGAGCGACCGATCTCCCGAGGGAGGCTGTTTGAACCCAGAGCGATCCCGTCGTTTTGTTAAGAAATTTTAATTACTCGATCGCTATATAATGAACCAACCGATAATATTAGTTCATTTTATAGTTAGATCCTGTCCTTAGGTATCGGTAGTGTATGGATGGCTAATTGCTCGCTTGCTAATTGCTAATTGTCAATTGCCTCCAGAGCAGCCATTAGCGATTAGCTATTAGCAGTTACACAACCGTTGCTATTGGACATGATATTAGAGCTAGTTTGAGATGCATATTTTGTGAAATATGTCAAGGTAATTTAATTACGAGTAATTATACAATTTTACATATTTCACGAACAGGGGCGAATCTATCGCTGTTAAAGGTTAAGTTATTGCGAAATGGCGAAACACCTAACCCAACTTAAAAAGCTTACGGATCGCTTATGGCTGCAAGAAGCTACTGCTACTACATTACAGCAATCGTTGGGGAATCTGGAAACGGCATTTAAAACCTTTTTTGCTCATCGGGCAAAATTTCCTAAGTTTAAGAGTAAAAACAGTAAACAGGTTAAAAGAGTAGCAAAAGTTCATGATAAAATAGCAAACACAAGGCAAGATTTCCTTCATAAGCTCTCACGAAAGTTAGTTGACGAGAACCAAGTCATTGGATCTGAGAAGCTAAATAAAAAAAGGTTAGCACGCAGCCAATTAGCTAAGTAGATACTAGATGCAGGCTTTGGTATGTTGCTAAATTTCTTAAGCTACAAACTGGACAGAGAGGGAGGAAAGCTGATAATGTCAACAAATACCAGAGGAAATACGGAATTTCAAGCTGGTGGAGAGGATGTAAGACTCGTTAACACTTGTGTTAAAAAGCAATCCTCGGTGAAGCAAGAATATCCCGTCACAGCGTAGCTGGACGGTGAGAGTGTCAAAAGGATGAAAAATATGGCTGCCAAAAAGATTTTAATGCTCGTTGGCGATTACGTCGAAGATTACGAAGTGATGGTGCCTTTCCAAGCTTTACAGATGGTGGGACACACGGTTCACGCCATCTGCCCCGATAAAAAAGCTGGGCAAACAGTAAGAACTGCCGTCCACGATTTTGAAGGCGACCAAACCTATAGCGAAAAACCGGGTCACAACTTTAGTTTAAATGCCAATTTCGCTCAAATAGACCCCGCCGCCTACGATGCTTTGGTTATCCCTGGCGGACGCGCACCCGAATATATTCGCCTCAACGATCGCGTGTTAGAAATAACGCGCCACTTCGCCGAAACAAATAAACCGATTGCCGCTATCTGCCACGGGTTACAAGTATTGGCAGCAGCGGGTGTATTGGATGGCAAAAGTTGCACTGCTTATCCAGCTTGCGGCCCGGATGTCACAAGGGCAGGGGGTTTGTACGTGCATATTCCCGCTGATGAGGCGATGGTTGATGGTAATTTAGTCACAGCACCCGCATGGCCTGCCCATCCTAAATGGTTGGCTGAATTTCTTAAACTATTAGGAACGAAGATCGAACATCAAGAATTGGCTGCCGTTTAAGAGGCGCTGACGAAAGAAACCGGGTTTCTTAAAGAAACCCGGTTTCTTTCGTAACGGGTTTCTTTGTTGGCGGTTTTTCTGGAATCTAGCTGTGTCAGAGTGTAGATCAATTTTTGATTCTGTATAATTAGCACCAAGAGTTAACAGCGTATATGGCATTAATAGTTCCAGATTCTTTGCCATCGGGAGCAAGTCAAGGCGAAAAAACCTTGTACAAAATACTTGCTGAAAAGTTATCCAATGAATTCTATGTCTGGTATGAACCAAATGCTCAAGGCTGTTTACCCTATTTTACCATTCTAGCGCCAAAGTTTGGGCTACTCTTCATCAAGGTAGTAAATTGGTTCCCTAACCAGATAAGCAGTGCGGATAGCGATAATTTCACAATCAAGTCTGCGAGTGAGGAGATTAATCGAATAGAGGTTCAACCAACCTCTCCAGAGAGTCAGGTCAGGCGAACTCGCAAACGTTCGCGTCATGAAAATGAGACAAAAAATGCCAAAATAAATGTTTGGCAATCCTCTCTAAAGCAAGTCGATAACTACTTAAATAAGCTTTTGAATAAACTTCAGCATTATCCAATACTAACCCAACCAAATGGGGAAGCCCAGGTCAGGTTAGCTTTCCCCGTTGGCATTGGTATTGTGATGTCCAACATTACAGTAAATCAAGCTCGCAATCCAAATATTTCTCAGCTATTAATCGAGGAGAAAGTTATATACCGAAACGAGTTACTGTCATGGGATAACATATCTGAAATAGACTTGGTGAATCAGTTAGAAAAAATCTTCCCTGACAAGTTGCCTTTCCGCAATCTCACACCCAACCAAATTGAAACTATTAAAGGCATTCTTTACCCCGAAATAGCTATTAAAGAAGTGCTGGCATCTTCTAACAGCGTTCCTGATGGCATTGAACTGCGGGATAATAGTTATGTAATTAAAACTTTAGATCATCGTCAGGAGTGTATAGTTAAGTCTATTGGTGGTGGTCATCGCATAATTTATGGGGTAGCTGGATCGGGAAAAACACTTGTTTTACTATCTAGAGCTAAATTACTGGCAAATCGAAATCCAAACGAGCGAATCTTGATTCTTTGCTTTAATATTGCTCTGGCATCCTATTTCCAGTCTCTCTTGCCTACAAAAATTGATGTAATGCACTTTGATGCCTGGGTAAAACATCTCCTTGGTAGAGAATATAAAACGGTAAGCCATTTAGTAAATTACAGGGAATATGTAGTAGAAATCGCTTTGAATAAACTTAATCAATTACCACTTGGTCTGAAGTGGGATGCAATTTTAGTCGATGAAGCACAAGCATTTTATCCTTATTGGTTCAAATGTTGCGTAGCTGCTTTGAAAGATCCTGAGAATGGCGATTTAACGATCGTATCGGATGGCAAGCAGAGCTTTTACAACCGTCCTCGGTTCGCGTGGAAATCGGTTGGAGTCAAAGCAGTTGGTCGGACAACTAGCAAAAAATTCCATCTTGACATAAACTACCGCAATACAAAAGAGATACTGGAAGCAGCGTGGAGTTTAGTAAAAAATACACCTGAGGTAGAAAATATAATAAATACAGGGAATACTGATGATTCTGAAGTGACATTCCCTATAATTGAACCTCAAGCTTCTATCCGCCAGGGCGAGCGCCCAGTTTTGCATATTGTCAAGACAAAACAGCAGGAAGTGGAATCAGTTATTAGACAAATTCAAAAACTCCATAAACTTGGCTACGAACTCAGAGAGATTGCTGTATTGCATAGATTAGAAGCAGTCTTGAACCATGACAGATCTATGTTATATTACCTAAGAAAGCGATTAAATAATCTGGGATTAGATACCTACTGGGTTACAGAAACTCTGAGATTGGAAAAAATAACATACAGCGTTAATATACCCGGTATCAGAATAATGACAACCCATACATCACTGGGACTAGAGTTTAAAGCAGTTTTAATTCTTTGGGTGCAAGAGTATGATAATAATAGAGCTATAAATTCGGAAATAGCCGCTTTAGATCTGAAAAAACTTTATGTTGCAATGACTCGCGCTCAAGATATACTACATGTTTTTGGTTCTGGTGATTCGCGCTTAATAGAGCAATTGAAGCAAAGCGGAAATTTTGCAATACAATACGACTGATATCATGTCGGGTTAAACACCCATAGTTAGGAATGACTTGGGAGAACGGTGACACGGTGAAGGGTCGAGATTTTTATTAAGGGTAATTAGGCGGACATCATATGATATCGTGTCCGGTTGCATCGGTTGCGTTTGGAGAGCTGGGGGAGCAAAGGGGATGGGGGAGCTGGGGGAGAAAAAACGCTTTTTCGCACAATCAACTATACACAACTGATCTCTCGCGGACATGATATGACTCAAAGACAGAAACCGGGTTTCTTTAAGAAACCCGGTTTCTTTGTTGGCGAGCAATATTATCTGATTCTGGGGCAGGGGAATGAAGCCTCCACTAAATCAGTGGTAACTGGTAACTGATTAGTGGTAGGTGTTATAGCGGATTGCAGCCGTATGAGGTACGGCGCTTGGTGTGCCAGCAGCATTAATGCGGCGGGCACACCAAGCGCCTTTAGGCTTGTTTGTCAAGCGCGCAGCATTAATGCTGCGCGCTTGACAAACAAAGCCAAAAGGCTGTACCTCGATCGTTTGCCATCCGCTATAGTGGTGGGTCTATTACTTCTACTAACGAAAAGGTCAAAATTTTTTGGGAAAGAAGCAATCCATTTGATACCTGCCATGTTTAACTCACTACCCACATAAGCTGGTAGTGCAATAATTCTATTTTTTTGATTATTTGGCAATCCTAAAAAAACAGAATGGGGTAAACAGCTGTTGCCTTGATCGTGGATTTGGTAAGTTAATTTTACACTTGCCAAAATTTCTGGATCGCGGTTTTTGAGTCTGGTAATTATTTCATCACCCGTTAATAGAAGGATATCATTTAAGTTCATCTGAAAAACCTCCTTTTTAACCTATAGCTTTAATTTTACTAAGACTTGAAAACCTTTGATATTGGCTATATCTATCACCAATATGTTTTCATCAATTGTTACTTAGGATAATTAACTTTTTTTCATTAACATGACAAATCCGCCAATTTTCTGAAAGATCTGCTCCCATGCTGCGGTAAAACTCTTGTGCTGAAATATTCCAATCTAAAACTCGCCACTCTAAATATCCGCAATTACGTTCTAAAGCTATTTTAGCTACTTTAGCCAAGAGTGTTTTTCCAATACCTTGCCGTCTATATTCTGGAAGAACAAAAATGTCTTTCAGATAAATTCCTGGTTTAGTTAAATAAGTGGAATAATTGTGCAAATATACAGCAAATCCTACGGTTTTATTTTCCAAAACTGCTAAAATTGCTTCTATATACTTCGGTTCTCCAAATAAATGCTGATGGAGCAATTGAGGATTGCCGACGACCTCATGAGATAATTTTTCATATTCTGCTAATCCTTGAATTAATTGAAAAATTGTCTCAGTATCATTAGATTGAGCCGCCCGAATAGTTAAGTTAGGTAAATTAGAATACATGGGATAGTTGAAGATTTAGGTTTGACAGCTAGGAATTGTTGCTTCAGTTTTTACTTGACTCAAATAAGAGATGAAATTCCTCTTTCAAGTAGTGCCTAATTGCCACACTCGGTGAAGCAGCTATTGGCAAGAAACCGGGTTTCTTTAAGAAACCCGGTTTCTTTGTTATCTGATTCTGGGGCAGGGGAAGGCGACTAAATAACCACCTGCTTCGACGATAAAGTCATCGAAGTCGTTGTCTTTTCCGGGTCGAGGCAGTCCGGTATCGTCCCAGTTGATGCGGACGCCTTTGCGATCGCCCACGACTCCATCGGACAATCCACCTACGGTGCGGGTAGACCCTGGGGTCGATCCGTTACCCATTTGCTCTAATCTGGTCGAGTAGAGGGTAGTTCTCAACCTGCCGCTGCGGGGATCAATCACTTTTAGGTAAAAAGCATAAGCGGTATTGGCTTGAAAGGTAAACCGCCGCACTGGTTGGGGTACGGAGTTACCGGGTGTGCCTAAAAAATCCATCTGGGTGCCGGTGTCGTTTCTGCCGCTGGAGACGCGGTCGAGATCCGATTGGTCGTTAAAGTCGTCGAAGGGTTTGGTTTCGGCAATTAGATCCGTAGTTTCACCAGTGTTTAAATTTACAATGCCAAAGGTTGACTGGTAGTAACCGTGGGATTCTCTGAATTCAAATTCGACGACTGTCTCTTCGTCGAAGCGGACGCCTTGACTTGCCGGTGGGGGGTTTTGGGCTTTCACCGGCATCGAGAAGGCAAATAATAAGCCTGTGGCACTCAATGAAGCGATCGCTGCTAAACGAATTGCTCCTATTCGCAATTTTTCCATCCTAGCTTCTCCTCACTATGGAATTGGTAACTATTGCAACTCTACCAAGTCCGAAACACTGGACTGCCACCCGATTTGGCGGCTGCCTCTAATTGGCTTCTCAAGTTGACAGCTTCCTGTCTCAACTCGTTCAATCGCTGACACGCTACGGGAAATACTGCATCGGTATTTTCTGGGTTGCGTAAAAACTGACGCGGTCCCCGAACACCACCTTGCTGTGCCGCCAAAACTGCTGCATCGCAGGCTTTATAAGCTTGATCGGCTTCTTGGTTTAACCGTCTAGCACGTTCTACAAGTTGGGGGTTTATCCCGCCACCGCCGCGATCGAAAATCGGGGCGGTACTGTTCCAAACATTGGTTCCCGATATATCGGGGAAGCTACCGTCTGCGTGAGCAGCGGTGGCAAAAGTTACAACCGCTCCCAGGCAAAGCGAGGAAATCAATGTCAAGCGCAGACTTTTTACTTTTCTGTATTTCTGCATGGCTGCACTCCTCCTACCTAAAACTTAATCGAAATCCCAGTACCCAATACAAATCGCGGTTCGTCGCCTGCACCTAAGATATCGCGCACGGCGGGAGTTATCACCCAAGGAACGTTTCTCACGGGTGCGATCGAAAATCCTGCTGCTAAGTCTACGCCAGTCCATTCAACAATTGCACTCACGGGTTCCACAACGCGAATGGCGACATTCCCAAACAAGTTGGCGTTGTTTTCCTTGGCATCAATTGCCCCATTTGAGCGAAATTGTCCATCTCCCACACCAAAAGTGAGAGCAATGCGGCTTAAAGGTTGGCGCACCGATGGTCGCGTCCGCAGAATGCCGGTAATCACCCCATAGCGGGAATGTTCGTAGTCATTGCGACCGAGATTGATAAAGCCGTTGTAACCGACTGCAATTCCCACATCGCCAAACCGACGATGCAACTTGGCGTTTAAACCACCATCGGGGAAGTCTTGATTAAAATCATCGAATACGTAGGACAATTCCAGCCCAAAGCCTTTAACCGCATCGCCTAAACCAAGACCAACGCCAAACGCCCCGTTATTATCGTCATCGTTATGTTCGCGGGTGGAAGTTTGATAAGTACCGCTGACAAATAAAGTGTTTCTATCGGCGCCAAATCCCACGGGGATGTAGATGCTTAATCCGGGGGAAGATTCAAATTCGCCCGATACTGACGGAATTCGCAAGGGGGGAATCGGTTCGGGACGAGGGCAGTTAACGGGTGCTTGTGCAACTTGAGATCCCGGCGATGAAGCTTGTGCAAAGCAGCTAGCTGGGTCAATCGCTGGTTCTCGATTTGCCTGCAACTCCTGTAACCCGGTGGCGTCGGTACTCGATGCTTGGGAAACAAAGTTCGTTTTATGGATTACAAGAGCTTCTCTTGTTTCTTTTAATTGGGCAGATAGCTGGTTTGATTGTTGTGCTGTCTGAGTTTCCTCGCCCTCGATCAAAGCATAGTCGCCCATGATAGACGGTGGGGAAGTCGAGTTGCTCTCAATCGGACTAGCTTTGGCATTGAGAGTACCAGCCATCAAAGCAGCTAGGGTACAAATGGCAATAGTAGGTAAGCGCATGAAAATAATAACCTCACAAAACTCACACCTATCAAGTCAGGAATTAATTTACTTAGATATTAACCGCTATCGGCGATAATTGTCGCTATTTTAAGATATCTTCGAGATTAAAGCCGAATCAGCCGTGTTTTTACGTAATGATGCTAAATTTCAGCTACCCTGATGTTTGCTTGATTTTGCAGATAGGTTGCACCCATTCAGAATAGTTAGACCATTTCTTTTTGACACTCTCCGGTCTAAAGACACGGAGATTCTAAGTTCGTCGTCGAAACTTGCTCTACCAGGCTTTCACCAAGTAGCGTAGTGGTTTCAACTCCCTTAGCGTTTCTTCGGGACTGCCCGTCCCTA
>NZ_BLAY01000115.1 GCF_020521235.1 Microseira wollei NIES-4236
AGGGGGAGGCAGTTGGATTTCTGGGGTGTAAGCGAGTATGGGGATTTGTCCTCACCCGAGGGAGGGGGGGCGCCCCCCCCCCCCCAAAAACCCTTCATTTTTTGGGGGGGGGGGCGCCCCCCCCGCCATTGTGGTGAGTTTATTTATATTCACCTACTTAATTGATGCCGTGCCGCGTTTTTGTAGAGTAGGGGCACGGCATGGCTCAATCTCTGTCATAAGTCAAAGTCTAGTTGATGCCGTGCCGCGTTTTTGTAGAGTAGGGGC
This sequence comes from Microseira wollei NIES-4236, assembly GCF_020521235.1. Taxonomy (GTDB): domain Bacteria; phylum Cyanobacteriota; class Cyanobacteriia; order Cyanobacteriales; family Aerosakkonemataceae; genus Microseira; species Microseira wollei. The sequence continues at coordinate 268 of NZ_BLAY01000115.1, forward strand.
ACGGCATGGCTCAATCTCTGTCATAAGTCAAAGTCTAGTTGATGCCGTGCCCCGTTTTTGTAGAGTAGGGGCACGGCATGGCTCAATCTCTGTCATAAGTCAAAGTGTAGTTGATGCCGTGCCCCGTTTTTGTAGAGTAGGGGCAAGGCATGGCTCAATCTCTGTCATAAGTCAAAGTGTAGTTGATGCCGTGCCTCGTTTTTGTAGAGTAGGGGCACGGCATGGCTCAATCTCTGTCATAAGTCAAAGTCTAGTTGATGCCGTGCCTCGTTTTTGTAGAGTAGGGGCAAGGCATGGCTCAATCTCTGTCATAAGTCAAAGTCTAGTTGATGCCTTGCCCCCACCGTGTATTTGAGCCAACTGAGTTTTTGAGATTTTTAACAGCAGATAAAAGCAGATAGATATTGTTCATTTTTACCTTCTGCCCCAACAAGCCCCTCTGAGGCGTTGGATTTTGCAGTTATAATTTCATCGGAAAAACGCGGAAAAACCCCATCAACCTTTTACTCTTTTATCGCTTCAACTGGTGCTGCCTAAAGCTTTAACCCTCCACGAGCATCACCTTTGTAACTCGACCGTTTTTCCACCAGGGAATACTGTGAATTATCCCATAGATGCGCGCGCCCTAAAGCTTTTGTCCGAGTTGATTTGGCGGTTAGATTGGCCTAGTCATGCACCCTTGATGTTAATAAATTTATTCGTGAGTTCTGCCATCGGGCATAATTGCCCAGCGTAGGTCGGTGTTGCGGAGGTTAGTATGATTGAGGTTGGCTTCAATCATGATCGCCTCTGTTAAGTTAGCGCCACTGAGGTTAGACCAGCCGAGTTTCGTTCTAAACAAGTTAGCACCGCGCAAATCTGCACCGCGCAAGCTCGACCAACTCATGTTCGCTCCTCGCAAATTGGCTTTACTCAAACAAGCGCCACTCAAGTTAGTACCGCTGATTTTGGCCCGACTCAGATCGGCTCCACTCAAATTAGCATTTTCCAAAATAGCGCCGTGAAGAATGGCATTCGTGAGATTGGCTTCTTCTAAAATCGCCCCAATCAAAACGGCGTTTGTTAGGTTAGCTCCCTCCAGAATGGCGCCGCTCAAGATAGCCTTTGTCAGGTTGGCTCGACACAGGGGTACATCAATCATTTTGGCTCTGCTTAAATTAGCTTCGCGCAGGTTCGCCTCGCTCAGATTCGCATCGCTCAGGTTCGCTCCCATTAGGGTACACTTGACCAAGCTAGCTCCTCGCAGGCTAGCTTCCCGCAGGTTGGCTGCTATCAGGTTCGCTTCGCTCAGGTTAGCAGTAATCAGATTCGCCTCGCTCAGGTTCGCTCGCAGGTTGGCTCCCCGCAGGTTGGCTTCCCGCAGGTTAGCGCCTACTAACGAGGCGCCGATTAAATTCGCTTCGCTTAAATCGGCGCCGCGCATGTTAATCTCGCTCAAATCAGCACCGATTAAAGAAACTCCATGCAGCTTGATTTCCCGAAAATCCCTCTCTCCGGCAGCATATCGCGTCAACAGTTCGTTGGCATCCATCTAGATAGCCTCACAGTTCCTTCAGATTAGTTTGTCTGGTTATGGTTTCCATTACTTACTTTCTCATCCACAGAAATCGCACCTGGGTTAGTTGCTCATATCAAACAACAGTGCATCATTCTGAGAAAATGAAAAATGGCACTCTGCTCGTTATAGTGCCGTGAAAACCAAGGGTAGCTTGTTGGAGGTCTACCTATTACTAAAGATGCCCAGAAAACGGCTTTTCCCATCCTGTATGGGGTTGTGTTGCAGTTGCGCCATCGCTGTTGCCATAGCGATCCCTACCAAACTAGGGTAGAGCGTGTTGGGTTAGTTCTGAGTTCTCAGATCTAAATTCTGAATCTAACTCAAAACTCAAAATGCAAAATTATTAATTCTCTAAGAAGGTTTAAGAATGTCTGACAATCTTAGAAGTTCTGTTGTTACTCAAGGGGTGCAGCGATCGCCTAACCGCGCCATGCTGCGCGCCGTTGGTTTTACCGACTCTGATTTCACCAAACCGATTGTCGGTGTTGCCAACAGCTATAGTACGATCACCCCATGCAATATGGGGATCAACCAGCTGGCAGCGCGGGCAGAATCAGGACTTCGCAACGCGGGAGCCATGCCCCAAGTATTCGGTACGATTACCATCAGCGATGGCATCTCGATGGGAACCGAAGGGATGAAATATTCCCTAGTATCGCGGGAAGTAATTGCCGATTCCATCGAAACCGCTTGTAAGGGTCAGAGTATGGACGGCGTTTTGGCGATTGGCGGGTGCGATAAAAATATGCCAGGGGCGATGATCGCAATCGCGCGCATGAATATCCCTGCTATTTTCGTCTATGGCGGTACAATCAAACCCGGTCACTACAACGGACGCGATTTAACCGTCGTCAGCGCCTTTGAAGCAGTAGGACAATATAGCGCTGGCAAAATCGACGAAACCGAACTGATCGAAGTCGAACGTCGTGCTTGTCCCGGTGCTGGTTCCTGCGGCGGCATGTTTACTGCCAATACCATGTCAAGTGCGTTTGAAGCATTGGGCATGAGCTTGCCTTATTCTTCCACAATGGCAGCCGAAGATGAAGAAAAAGCAGAAAGTACCGAACTATCTGGAAAGATTTTAGTCGAGGCAATTCGCAACCAAATTCTGCCCCGTCAAATTATTACCCGCAAATCAATCGAAAATGCCATCTCCGTCATTATGGCAGTCGGTGGCTCGACCAACGCCGTATTGCACTTTTTAGCGATCGCTCGCGCTGCTGGTGTCGAATTAACCTTGGACGACTTTGAAACCATCCGCGCCCGCGTCCCCGTTTTGTGCGATTTAAAACCATCTGGTAGGTACGTAGCAACAGACTTGCACAAAGCAGGCGGCATTCCCCAAGTGATGAAAATGCTGTTACGGCATAATTTGATACACGGGGATGCCCTGACTATTACGGGTCAAACCATCGCCGAAGTACTAGCCAACGTGCCGGATGAACCCCCCGCAGACCAAGATGTTATCCGTCCTTGGAACAATCCCATGTATTCCCAAGGACACTTAGCAATCTTGAAAGGAAACTTGGCAACGGAAGGGGCTGTAGCAAAAATTACCGGGATTAAAAAGCCACAAATTACCGGCGCTGCGAGAGTCTATGAATCCGAGGAATCCTGCCTAGAAGCGATTCTAGCGGGGAAAATTCACGCGGGAGACGTAATTGTCGTTCGCTACGAAGGCCCGAAAGGTGGCCCAGGAATGCGGGAAATGCTCGCACCGACATCAGCAATTATCGGTGCAGGACTGGGAGACTCGGTAGGATTAATTACCGATGGACGCTTTTCTGGCGGGACATACGGAATGGTTGTGGGACACGTCGCACCAGAAGCGGCGGTGGGAGGAGCGATCGCGCTAGTGCAAGAAGGCGATAGGATTACCATCGATGCCAACCAACGTTTGTTGCACCTGCACGTTAGCGATGAGGAATTAGAACGGCGTCGCGCTGCATGGCAACCTCCCAAACCGCGCTATACAACGGGTGTACTGGCGAAATATGCCAAATTGGTATCCTCGAGCAGTATTGGTGCCGTGACGGATTTGGATTTGTTTTAATTAACCGCCAAGACGCGTTAGCGTTCGCGCAGCGGCGCGGATGCGCAAGAGCGATTCAAGGGTAGCGAATTAGAACGCAAAGGAAGGAAGGAAGGAGAAGAGAGAAGAAGAATTCAGGAATCATTGAGGATTTCTATAGCAGGCGGAACGAGTCTAGAAAGCGTTGAATGCTTTGTGTTTGAGGTGCAATTGCCACGACTAAAAATAGTCGTTGCTGCACCAGATAGACTCGTCCCTTGCCGGAAAAACCTTCAGAGGAGGTGAATTCAAATTCTCTGCCTGGGTTGCCATCGAGGATAATATTTTGCGCTCGCGTCAAGTTAGCATTGCCCCCCTTAGCAAACGCATCCGGCGTACCATCGAGGAGTTCTTTAACTTGCTCTGGCGTAGCTTTAGCAACTTCAGGCACATCGTAGTAAGTTACTAGGTATGCACTGTCTGGATTTTGCAGTTCGACGGTAAACGAGTGGGAGGTTAAACCATCTTCATCGGTTTCTGTCTCCTGCTTGGGAGTACCAGGCATCGAGATAGCGAACTTCCCCTCTGAAGAAGAAAACTCCTTCCAGCTAGTTTGAGCAACTAATGTAGACGAGGGAGACAAGGGGGAGAAAGTATTGTGTACCATCGTAACTTGGTAGGTGGGTAACGCTTGACGTAGTGAGGGGTTTGCTGCTAAGGCTGTAGTTGCTAGGGAAAAAGGGGTGGCTATAGCAGCGGCGGCGCAGAATTTTAAGTACACGTTCGAGTTGCTCCCAGAGATTGATCGCGTTTTCTCAGAGGATACAATAGCGGAAAACCCAAATTCAGATTCCTTTAACCTAATGTCGCCAGAATTCCCCATCCCTAATGACGGGTGGGGATGAATGGCGACCAATAAAATAAACAGCTTCGCACCACATTCTCCCAGACTTGTGTGATAATCTTATCGTCAACCTATCAAGGCGATAATGTATCAGGCGTATAAATTTAGAATTTATCCTAATACCGAGCAACAAATAGCCTTGGCTAAAGCTTTTGGCTGTTGCAGGTGGTATTGGAACTATAGTCTAAATTTATGTCAACAAACTTATCATGCAACAGGAAAAGGATTGTCCAGAAAATATATCCAAGGATTATTACCTCAACTCAAAAAAGAATATCCTTGGCTCACGGATGCCTACTCCCAATGTTTACAGGTTGTTGCCTTGAACTTATCCACAGCTTATCAGAACTTTTTCGAGAAACGGGCTAAACTTCCTCGGTTCAAATCGAAGCATGGTAGGCAATCAATTAGCTATCCTCAAAATGTAAAATTTGAAGGCGATTACCTTAAATTAGATAAAAAAATAGGACTGATTTATTGTCGTCGTCACAGAGATTTTGAGGGAACTATCAAGACTGTGACCATTTCAAAAAATCCGGACGGAAAATATTATGCGTCCGTTTTAGTTGAGGATGGCAAGGAAACACCAATTTCAAAGTGTGAAGGTAAAGTTATTGGAATTGATTTAGGACTAAATCATTTTGCTATAACCAGCGATGGAAGCAAATACGACAATCCTAGACATATTGCTAAACAAGCTAAAAAATTAAAGAAAAAACAGCAAAGTTTATCTCGCCAGAAAAAAGGGAGCAATAGTAGAAACAAAGCTAAAAGAATTGTTGCTAAAGTTCACTCGAAAATAGCTCGATGCCGTGAAGATTTTCTACACAAGCTATCCCGCAAGATAGTTAACGAAAACCAAGCGATCGCGGTAGAAAATCTCAAGATCAAAGGCATGGTCAAAAACCACAATTTGGCTAAAGCAATTAGCGATGTGGGTTGGGGTCAATTTTGTACAATGCTCAAATACAAGACAGAAAGAGAAGGAAAAACTTATATAGAGATAGATAGATTTTTCCCCAGCTCTAAAACTTGTCATGTCTGCCTGAATCAAGTCAGTAGTTTGCCTCTTGATGTCAGAGTTTGGACTTGCGAGCATTGTCAAACTAAACACGACCGTGATGTCAATGCAGCAAAAAACATTAGAAATGAAGCCTTGCGGATATTGTCGTTAGGAACTAGCGACACAGCCGGAGGGGATGTAAGACGGCTAGGGGGTAGATTTGACTATCTTCTAGACGCTATCCCCTGTGAAATTGGAAGCCCCACCCTCAATCCGAGGTAACGAGGAATTGGTGGGGTAGTTCACCAAAAGTCTAGTTTCGAGCATCCCATTTGTGCGATATTGAATACTATGAAAACAGCGATCGCTTCCTCCCCCACTTATTGGTTGCAACAGCATCCGGCAGTATTCAGGTTACTTGAGATACTGATATGGATGAGCGAGCATCCGATTATCAGCGTAGCGATCGTATTGTTTGCGATCGCGCTAATTTGGCAGCTGATCAAATGGCTGGGTTACCTAATCGAAATCGGCGTGCGAAGTCTGATGCAAGCGCCGATAAAATTACTTCAGTTCTTATTGGGTATTGGCGCTAAATCCCTGAATGCAGCTGGAAATTTAGCATTAAAACAATTAACGGGGAATAAAAAGACGGTTCCCGCCTTACCACCGGCAAGTTCTCAACCAGTTCTGCCGGATAAAAAGCAAAGATTGGCAGAAATTTCCCATCGATTAGAAGCGCTGCAAAAAGAGCAGAACGAGTTATTGCAAGAAGTGGCGACCATCATGGCTGCCGACAAAATTAACGTAGAAGTTTGAAATAGACCGGGGAGTGCGATCGCTTGTGTTCGTTTGTAGTAGCGCTTCAGCGCCGCAGATTCCGAAATTGCCATGTGGGACAGAGTACAAAACAAGAGGAATCATCGAAGAAGGGAACAGGGAAGAGGGAATAGGGAACAGTTTTTCCTATTTCCTGTTCCCGTATCCGGGAGTTGCGATCCCCCCACAACTATTACGTGGAAAGTTTAAGGTGGGGTATAAATCCCCATCTTAAACCTTACTCTTGCCTATTGCCTGTTCCCTATTCCCTTTTAATCTACCAATCAGTTCCATGAACTTACCCAACGCAAATCAAATTCACCTCAGACGCAGAGGAACTGCCATAGTTGAAACCAAAGCAGGCATCCTGATTGTGGAAGAAAGTAATGGTGTTTATAGCTTGCCTGGTGGAGGGGTACACCAAGGCGAATTAACTGAAGCAGCCGCAATTCGAGAACTTAGAGAAGAAACATGTTTAGAAGCCGTTTCGACGCAATTTTTGTTCGATCATTGGGGTAGATTGCACTCCGTTGACGATCGGCAGCGTCAAAATCAACACGCTGTATTTTTAATCGAAGCAATTGGCACTCCTCAACCAAATGATGGTATCGTTTCAATTCGATTTTATCAACCCGGCGACGATGTATTATTGAGCCAATCAGCAAGGAAAATTATTGAAAAATACTTGACATTAAAGCAAGAGAAGAAGGCAGAAGGCACAAGGGAATATCCAATAAATTGAGGAGATTTGATTGGCTACTCACGCGGCAATAATCGCCTAAAACCTGCGGGCAACAACCGATCGAATAAACGCTCCAGAGAGCGGCTATTGCGCTGATATAAAACCCCCAAATAGATAATCGATATTCCCAGTACAGTGAGAGCAAAGGGGAACATTAAAGAATCTTGGAAAATCCTGTAGGCGAGGTAACTCAGATAACTAAATACACCAATTCCCCCAAACACCATAAAAACTTTCCGTCTCAAAATCACTGATAGCAACATTAAGCCCAAATTGATCAGACAATAGATAAAGCGCTGCACCTCATCATCGTTTCTCATCAATGTCATACCGAACCAAAAAGAAAGTAACCCAAACAGATACAACCAAAAGGCAAAATCACCATACCATCTCCGATTCCGGATATCAATTAAATAAGCAACGACTAAAGTGGCGATTCCAAACCACAAAGAAACCATTAGCCGTTGCTCCCAAGTATACTCAGTTTGACCAAATAACAGCGGTGTTAAATCCATCGACATATACCACAAAGTAAAGGCAATCGGAGCCGTTAAAAATGGAAATCGGACAAACTTGAGCGCAATTACACCCGTTAAAATAGTCCCCAATTCCATAGGCAACCAACTAGCTTTGACCCAAATATGGTAATCTCGGTAAGCACCCGGATCGCCTTGAGGCCACATTCCCGTCCATCTTTGCAGTCCGTAAATTGCTAACGGCGTCATACAAACTGCTATAGTAAACAACAGTCCGCCGGGAATTTTCAAATTTTGGTTGAACCACAAAGTTCTACCTGCAAGCACAAAGAAAAGTGCATAAAGACTCGAAATTATAAAAATTCCGCTACCCCCAAACGACTCCCAAGCTAGAGTCATAAACCAACTCATGGCTGAAATTACAATCAACGCGCCAAAATAGTAGGCGACATTAGCAAAATTAAATTGGGGGCGATCGCTAACTTTATCAGACAATGCCTCCCACAGTGCATCGGCTTGTTCGGGAGTAATTAACCCTCTAGAAGCCGCCCAATCAAAGTCTTCCTTAAAAACCTTCATAAAGCCCTCCAGATAGCTTTTGACACCATCATGGCCTTATCTGCGGGCATTGGTGCAATATATGTGACAGTGAGCCATCTGGTTAGGTATTACAGCAGAGTCGATTTTGAAGCAGTCATGACAAACTACAACTGGAAAAATTTACTTAAAGAACTCAGTCACAAACTGATTGAGGGACGTGAAGCACATTACAAATGGGAACTGACTCCAGAAAGCCTTGCCTCCAGATACTTAGGTAATCCCGGAGCATCAGAAGACCAAATCGTCTTAGCGGAAACTCGCTTAAAAATTCGATTTCCGCCATCTTACCGAGAATTTCTTAAGGTTTCTAATGGTTGGCCTAACTCAGATTGGACAGATTTGCAGCTTTGGTCAACAGAGGAAATAGAGTGGTTCGCAACCAGAAATCAAGACTGGGTATGGTTGCCAGATACGGAGGAAAGACCTTCTGTGCCGGATAGTAAATATTTTGTTTACGGTGAAGATCAAGATCCTATTTTTTTAAGATGCGAATATTTACAAACAGCCCTAGAAATCAGTAGTAATAGCGGAGACGGTGATATTTTTCTGTTAATTCCTGATGTTGTTTCTGAGGATGGAGAATGGGAAGCATGGCACTTTGGGAGCAAACTGCCGGGTGCCTATAGATATCGTTCATTTTATGAATTGATGCTGAAAGTTATGGAACAAGGTCGCTTTATTTATTAAGAAATCGAAGATGCTATCGCTCCGATCGCCATCAGAAGTAAAACAATTCTTGCAAAATATTTCCTCATCTAGAGGCTACACAAACTAGATTTAGCTATTCTTAACTGACTTTTCATCAGTTACAGATTCCTGACTCTGCCACTTTTCTAGCAACTCTAAAATCTGAGAGAGGATTTTTTGTTCCGCCAAAATAGCTTCTTTTAACTGGCGTATCTGTTCGGCATTGGGTGGACGGTGAACCAAATCATCTACAAAGTCCTCCAAAGCAGATTTTCGCTGAGGGCGTCCCAACGCCGTTTCTGTTGCCAGCTTTTCGTTTTTCTGCAAAGCAGCATCTGATTTAGCTGACAACTCTTGAAGATGTTCGCTAGACCTTTTAATCGTTTCAAGCAGTTTTTCTACACCCTTAGAGTTCGTCAAGGTCTTCCTCCTTTTTACTTTTTATTTCCAGTTGTTCAATTCGTTTGTTCAATTCGTCAATTTTTCTTTCTACCTCTTCCTCTTCCTCTGCGTCCTCTGCGCCTGGAGCGGTTCAATAAAAAAGCCTCCACTAGAAAGTAGAAACGAGAATAATTTAAGAGTCAGAACTACAACCGTCGCTTGATTCTTCATCTCCGACTTCTTGCTCTGCTATCTCGCCTTCTTGGAGTTGCGTTGAACTATTACTTTCATCTGAAACGTTATCAGACTCAATAATTTCCCCCAGTAAACGCTTTAAGTTCTGATCTGGTGGACGTTTCTCAAACTCTGCATGTGTGTAAATCCATACAAGCACCACCTGTTTTTGTACCGTGTTTATCAAATAGATAAGCCGCCCCTGTCCGGCGGCTCCGCGAAGTGTAGGCATTTTAAATTCGAGTTTCCACAATTCCCATCCAGCACAGTTAGTACCTTTAGGCCAAGGTTCTAAATGTCCTAAAGGAGGACGAGGGCGGGGATTAATACTCAAAATAATAATGAATTGCTGTATTAATTCGATAAACTTAGCGGCTGCTGCGGGATTTTTGCGATAGTGAACGCGAATCAACTTTTGTTGCTCTCGCTCAAAGTTCTCTGAGAGCTTGATCTGAAATTCGCCTGAGCCGTTCACAAGCTTCCTCCGCAGTCATGGCTTCCCTAGTTTCTAAATTGGCAAAAGCCTCTTCAAGTGCATCAGATAGGGCTTTTTGATAAGCGATATCTTCCTGTTCAATTTTAGCCAAAATTGCGTTTATAAGACGCCCAAACGCACCAGAATAAGCAATAAAAGCATCTTGCTCACCTTTAAGCACAATCCAAGCTAAATAAAGACGGTTTGCCAAGACAAGGAATATTCCTTGAATACCTTTTGGAGGTTCAATTACCTCATAGGCAAAGGTTGCGAGCAATTCTCGCTTTGGGTCAGGAAATTCCTCCCAATGCTCTTCAACCATCACCGCTAGGGCATTTGCCTTTTGAGTAAGCTCCCAAAGACGAGAAGAGTTAGACCTGCGCGGCTGAAAAATCTGCCTAATCTCATCAGGGCTAATTGTGATGGTGGCGGACACTCAGCTTACCTCCCAGATTCGCTTGGCTACTGGCAGTCAGTTATGACCTAAGCGACGTTTAGTGCGTGCATTTTATTTATATTTTGACACAACGCACGCAATACCTGTGGTTAACGCTTGAGCAAAAGCTGTATTTGATCATAAGCCGCTAGCATGGCAGTCTTAAAGACTTTGCCATGCTAGGGTTTTAACTGCTGATTTAACTCAAAAAAGTGCCAAAAGCGGCTTGAAAGATTGACAACTTCATAGCTCAGGGCAGGTGCTATACCTGCCCTTACTAACCATTAAAGATTAGTAATCGAAGTCGCCGCCGCCCATACCAGCGCCAGCACCAGCAGGAGCGCCTTCCTTGGGTTCGGGTTTGTCAACGACGATACATTCGGTGGTCAACACCATCCCAGCGATGGAAGCAGCATTTTGCAGCGCGGAACGAGTTACCTTGGCGGGGTCAACAATTCCGGCTTCAAACATATTGACAAACTCGCCTTTTGCTGCATCGTAGCCGATGTCAAATGCCTTCTCTTTGACGCGCTCGGCAATAACGGCACCGTTTTGTCCGGCGTTTTCAGCAATCCGCTTCAGGGGAGCAGCCAGGGCGCGGGCTACGATCAAAGCGCCTGTCAACTCTTCACTCTTGAGGTTGGCATTCGCCCATTCTTCGACTTGAGGAGACAGGTGAGCCAGGGTAGTACCGCCGCCGGGAACAATCCCTTCTTCTACTGCTGCTTTGGTAGCATTAATCGCATCTTCCAGGCGCAGCTTCTTGTCCTTCATTTCGGTTTCGGTAGCAGCACCCACTTTAATGACTGCTACGCCACCAGCCAATTTAGCCAAACGCTCTTGCAGTTTTTCCTTATCGTAGGAAGAATCGCTTTCTTCCATTTGACGGCGAATTTGTTCGCAACGCGCTTGAACAGCCTTTTCGTTACCTTCGGCGACGATCGTGGTACTGTCCTTAGTAATGGTGATGCGACGGGCTTTGCCCAGCATATCCAACTTGGTGGTTTCCAAGCGCAAGCCAGCGTCTTCGGTAATTACTTGACCGCCGGTGAGAACGGCGATATCTTCCAGCATAGACTTGCGGCGATCGCCAAAACCAGGAGCCTTAACCGCAGTGACGTTCAGCACGCCCCGCAGCTTGTTCACTACCAAGGTAGCCAAAGCTTCTTTCTCGATATCTTCGGCGATAATCAGCAAGGGACGACCAGAACGAGCGACTTGCTCTAGTACTGGTACTAAATCTTGCACTAAGGCTATCTTCTTATCGGTCAACAGAATGAAAGGTTCGTCGAGAACTGCTTCCATCCGTTCGGCATCGGTGGCGAAGTAAGGGGAGATGTAGCCTTTATCAAAGCGCATCCCTTCGGTGATTTCCAGTTCGGTGGTCATTGACTTCCCTTCTTCCAGGGAGATGACGCCTTCTTTGCCTACCTTATCCATTGCTTCGGCGATCATGTTGCCGACTTCTTCGTCGTTACCGGCAGAAATCGTACCGACTTGAGCAATAGCCTTGGTTTCTTCTACTTGACGCGCGTGTTCGGCAATTTTCTCTACCAGGAAGTGGGTAGCTTTGTCAATACCGCGCTTGAGAGAGATCGCATTTGCACCAGCGGCAACGTTCCGCAAGCCTTCTTTTACCATGGCGTGGGCGAGAACGGTAGCAGTTGTAGTACCGTCGCCAGCGGCGTCATTGGTTTTAGAAGCGGCTTGACGAATCAGGGCAACGCCGGTATTTTCAACGTGGTCTTCGAGTTCGATTTCCTTGGCGATGGTGACACCATCATTGACGATTTGAGGAGCGCCGAATTTCTTTTCTAGCACGACGTTGCGGCCTTTGGGACCCAAAGTTACGGCAACTGCTTCAGCCAGAATATCAATCCCTTTTTCCAGGGCGCGACGAGCGTTTTCGTTGTAGATGATGCGCTTAGCCATAGTTTTCGACGATTTTGATAATTGGTGATTGGTAATTGGTAATTGCTAACTGCTAATTGCTAACTGCTAATTGCCTTGTTCTAGCCATTAGCCATTAGCCATTAGCCATTAGCTATTAGCTGTTCTTGCCATTAGCCATTAGCCATTAGCTATTAGCTAACGATCGCGAGAATATCTTTTTCGGAAAGCAGGACGTATTCATCGCCACCGAGTTTGACATCGGTTCCGGCATACTTGGAGTAGAGAACCTTATCGCCAATTTTGACTTCCATTTCTTGGCGCGAACCGTCATCGTTCCGCTTCCCAGAGCCAACTTGGACGACTTCTCCCACCTGGGGTTTTTCTTTGGCGGTGTCGGGTAGGAGAATACCGCCAGCGGTTTTTTCTTCCGAGGCGCTGACTTTAACGAATACGCGATCGCCCAACGGTTTAACGGTAGAAACGCTTAAAGATACTGCTGCCATACAAACAATACTCCGACTACAGATTTTGATGGGTCATGGGTCATGGGTCATTGGTGAAGCTCCATGCTCAATTCCCACTTCCCTTCCGAGAGTTAGCACTCTCATCTCCTGAGTGCTAATTTAAAACGAGTGGAACGAGATCGCAACAATTTTTCTTGTACGGGTTCCCGAACTTAACAGATCGCAAGAATTGCCAAGAGTATAAATACTCATGACGCCCTCTAGGACGCGGTCAAGAAACCCGGTTTTTAGGACGCAGAAACCGGGTTTCTGGCGAGATAGTACCTAAGTCTTGCCGCAGTCTGCTACAGATAATGTTGATAATAGGTCATGGGTCACCAAGGGTGACCCATGACCCATGACCCAAAAAGCAGCATGAAGGAGAATCTAGCGACAATGTCATCGGATGAAGCTTTAGAAACTTGCTCGCCGAAAAACGATAACGCCTTAGCAGCGTGCGTGAAAAATTTGGGACTCGGTCAAATTGAGCGACACGTGTTTATTTGTGCAGACCAGACAGTTCCCCAATGTTGCTCGAAGGAAGCGAGTTTAGCATCTTGGGAATATCTCAAACGGCGTCTTGTGGAACTGAAACTGGATAAACCAACCGACACGCGACCGGGTTGTATCTTTCGCACCAAGGCGAACTGCTTGCGAGTATGCGCCGCTGGACCAATTATGGTCGTCTATCCCGATGGAGTCTGGTATCGTAATGCAACGCCGGAAGCGATCGAGCGGATTATCCAGGAACATCTGATCGGCAATCGGATCGTAGAGGAGTATGCGTTCTTAACCCATCCCTTACCAGAACCAGTGTTTTTGATTAACTTCCCAGATTAAAACCCACTATAATATCATTGCACTTATACAGCATACTTCCGTATTCCTACTAAACTTCCTTTGCTATTATGCATTCTACTGACCTTAAATTCCGCATACCAGTTGTGACCTTGCTCACAGGTTGCGGGATACACTGTGTCAGTAGAATGCATAGAACGCTGGGAAGTTTATTGGTCAAGGACTGGAGCATTTTGACTCTGGATCTATTCAGAGTGCCCCGTTCCACCCTGGGTTTAAGCCACAGGGTTGCCAAACTTCCCGCGAGATCTTGTCAGCACCCCCGGCTGAAGCACAGGTGACTTTGTCCCCAGTTTCAGGTAGCTGACCAGCCTCAGGCTAAGGGCTGCGTTGAGGGCAAGGGTTAAACCAAGACCTACCCTCGAATGCTTCTCTAGTTAAAGGCTGCTAGAACCGGAACGTTAACAGAGCGGCAGAATTCCCCATCCGCCGTTAGCGGTGGGGATGGATAGCCGGATAATTATTCGGACACCCACAAGGGGTGTCGCAAAACTATCAAACTGCCTGTGGAAGACGGGCGGCTGCCTGTGGACGCTGTGTAAGACCATCATCGGGTTTAGTCCCGAATACCTTGAGTGTATTCCCAACGTGGCGACGGCGGATGAGACGGGAAACCCAAAAGACGAATAAGACCGTCCTTGAGTTGAGTTGTTGTCGGCAGCCCCGACTTCAGCTCTCGCAAGTCAGGGTACTTCACTCCAGTGCATTCTGGATTGTACAAACCCTAAACGTTGGCGTACTTGCTCGCGCTTTGGCGCGCTACAAGATAGCGCGAACGTTACACCGTACAGGGTAAGCGTACTCCGGCTCTCGTTCAATGGCAGCAGCCGTTGGCATGACGGAGTGGATAGAGACTGTACCTCTCCCTATCCCCCCGCCAGGAATGGTTAAAACCGCGCCCAGCCCTTGTTTCCTGCACCGGATGAATCACCCCGTTTCTACGCTCCCAAGAGTTTTCTATGAAAGACACTCGCATCAGAGATACAAAACGATTACTGTTAATAGATGACGATCCGAACCTGATTTTGCTGGTTAAGGATTACCTGGAATTTAGAGGCTACGAGGTAGTCACGGCAGAAAATGGTCGCCAAGCACTCGATGTACTCGAGCAGGAAATGCCAGACCTGATTATCTGCGACGTGATGATGCCGGAAATGGACGGCTATACCTTCGTCAAACACGTTAGAGAAGAACCTCGCACCAGCTGGATTCCGGTTTTATTCCTTTCCGCCAAGGGGCAAAGCCAAGACAAGGTCAAGGGGTTGAACACGGGTGCCGATGTTTACATGGTCAAGCCCTTTGAACCAGAAGAATTGGTGGCGCAAGTGGAATCCTCGCTCAAGCATACCTCGCGCCTGTTGCAGCATCAGGCCAAGGGAGACGAAGCAACGAGAATTCATGTGCCGTTTGACGTGCAGTTAACCCCGACGGAATTAAAAGTTGTACAGCATGTGGCACGGGGTTTGGCTAACCGGGAAATTGCGGACGAACTCAACGTGAGTCAGCGCACTGTGGAAAGCCACGTATCAAATATGTTGGGCAAAACAGGACTGCACAATCGCACAGAATTAGCACGCTGGGCAATCGAAAACAATATGGCTTAAGGGGGGGTCATGGGTCATGGGTTATAGGTCAGGGTCGGACTGTTTGCAGTTTGACCAATTGCCCATTACCTATAACCTATTACAAGCTTTTATGGTAGAAAATTTGTGATAGCGAGGCGCTAACCCAGAGTAAAGTAAAACGTCGCACCTTTATTGACTTCCCCATCAGCCCAGATCTGCCCGCCGTGGCGGTGAATAATCCGCTGTACTGTCGCCAACCCGATGCCGGTGCCTTCAAACTCGTTTCTGCCGTGCAGGCGACAGAAAGCAGCGAAAAGTTTGTCAGCTTTAGCCATATCGAAACCTGCACCGTCATCGCGGACAAAATAAGTGTGAAGTGAAGATTCTGTATCTATCCCCCGTTTTAAGACGCCAAATTCTATGCGAGCGCGGGGTTTGTTGCGGGTGTACTTCCAGGCATTACCGAGCAGGTTTTCCAGGACTATCTTGAGCAGTGGCTCGTCTCCCTGAGCCACGACGCCTTCTGCAATGATAAATTCGACCTCTCTTTCGTTTGAGGTTTGGCGCAGAGAAATGGCAATCTCTTTGGTTATGTGACTCAAATCAACGGTATCAAATTGCATCTTGCTGCTCGTCACCTGGGATAGGCGCAAGATATCGTCGATTAGTTGCTCCATGCGCTCTGTTGCTACACGTACCCGTTCCAAGTAATGTTTGCCGTCTTCGTCGAGCAGGGAAGCGTATTCTTCTTCTAACACCCATATGTAGCCGTTAATACTGGTGATTGGGTTACGCAGGTCGTGGGCAACTGAATAGCTGAAAGCTTCTAGTTCTTGGTTAGCGGTTTCTAGTTGGGCGGTGCGCGTTTGCAGTTCTTGTTCTATTTTGATCCGATCGCATATCTCCTGTTGCAAGCGATCGTTTTGTTGTTGCAGTTTTGAGTGCAAGTTGCGGATGCTCAAGTGGGTCGTCACGCGGGCTAAAACCTCTGCCTGTTGAATTGGTTTGGTGACATAATCCACCCCGCCGACGCTAAACCCTTTGACTTTATCTTCCCCATCGCTAAGTGCCGTCATAAAAATCACCGGGATATCTTTAGTAGTCTGATTAGACTTGAGGCGCGAGCAAGTTTCAAACCCGTCTATTCCCGGCATCAGTACATCCAATAAAATTATATCTGGTAAGGCATATTCC
Organism: Microseira wollei NIES-4236; assembly: GCF_020521235.1. Taxonomy (GTDB): domain Bacteria; phylum Cyanobacteriota; class Cyanobacteriia; order Cyanobacteriales; family Aerosakkonemataceae; genus Microseira; species Microseira wollei. Next base: position 16,607 of record NZ_BLAY01000115.1, read on the forward strand.
ACCTGCTCGATCGCACTTTCCCCATCTTCTGCCACCAACACTTCAAAGCCGAAATCGGTCAAATAATCGAGCAACGCTCCCAAATTATTGGGCATATCATCGACAATTAAAATAGTGTTTTGTTCTGGTTTTTTCATATTTACTTTTTTTATGTTTGCTCAAAGTGTAAAGTAGAACGTTGCCCCCTGATTTACTGCTGCTTCAGCCCAAATTTGCCCGCCGTGGCGCTGGATAATGCGCTGCACCGTTGCCAGACCAATGCCGGTTCCTTCATAATCTTTATCGCTGTGCAGGCGCACGAAAGTGCCAAATAGTTTTTCAGCGTCAACCATGTCGAAGCCTACACCGTTGTCGCGAATAAAATACAAGGCATTATCAGTATTATGCAATTGGTTATTGCTATTAGCAACGCCAAATTCTATCCAAGACACGAGGTTTTTTCCCGTGTACTTCCAGGCATTGCCCAGCAGATTTTCCAGCATAATCTTCAGGAGTCGCCTATCCCCTTGGACGATGATGCCTTCTTCAATAACAAAATCCACTACTCTTTCTGGATTGGTTTGCCGCAGCGAAGTCGCAATCTGTCGCGCTATGTTGCTTAAATTAACAGTTTCAAAGCAAATTTCGCTGCGCGTCACATAAGACAAATGCAGCAAACCATCAATCAATTGATTCATCTGCCCAGATGCCGCCTGTACTTGTTGCAGGTAATTTTTACCAGGAGGGTCTAATTTGTTTTCATATTGGTTTCGTAGAACTTGGCTGAAGGCCATAAGTCTGCGGACGTAGGCGCGTAAATCGTGGGAAACCGAATAAGAAAAAGCTTCTAGTTCTTTGTTTACTGCTTCTAACTGAATCGTGCGGCGCTTTAAGTTTTCATTGAGTTGTTTGATTTCTTTCTCGACTTTGATGCGTTCGACGATTTCCTGTTGCAAGCGTTCGTTTTGTTGTTGCAGTTTTGAGTGCAAGTTGCGGATGCTCAAGTGCGTCGTCACGCGGGCTAAAACCTCTGCCTGTTGAATTGGTTTGGTGATATAATCCACCCCGCCGACGCTAAACCCTTTGACTTTATCTTCCCCATCGCTAAGCGCCGTCATAAAAATCACTGGGATATCTTTAGTTGCCCGCTCGGACTTGAGGCGGCGGCAAGTTTCAAACCCGTCTATTCCCGGCATCAGTACATCCAATAAGATCAGATCGGGGGAAGCATATTTGACCTGCTCGATTGCGCTTTCCCCATCTTCTGCTACCAACACTTCAAAGCCAGATTCATTTAAACAATCCAGCAGCACTCCTAAATTGTTAGGCATATCATCAACGATTAAAATAGTGCCTTGTACATTGGCGTTCATAATATTTGCACCCACCCTATCCGGTTTTTCAATCAGTTCAATTGCGAATATTATTTCCAGGTAAATAAGCTTTGAGAAACTCGCGAATTTGTTTGACCTGAAAACCTTTGGCTAACTTTCGCACCTCGGTGACAAACGGCACAAATTTCTCATCCAATTGTTCAATTAAAGCAACTCGTTCCAGAATGGCTTTGATGTTGCCACGCATTGCCAAATCGAGCAAAGCGTTGACTTGCTCCCTCGGCGGAGGCACAATAGCCGTTTGAAGTGACTGCTGATTTTCATCCTTTATCTTTTCTACTTCCTCCTTTTCTTCGTAAATCCATTCCAAACCCAAATGCACCCGCAAACGTTCAAGAAGTATCTCGTAACCCACAGGTTTGGAGATAAAATCGTTACAGCCTGCCTGGAAACTCTGGCGTTGATTCCGATCAAAAACGCTGGCAGATGTAGCGATTACTACCACCCCTTTGAGTTCGGTTAACTGCCGAATTTTCCTAGTCGCTTCAAAGCCGTCCATCACTGGCATTACCAAATCCATTAAAATACAATCTGGCTCAAACTCAATAGCCTTTTTCAGACAGTCCTGACCATCGACTGCCTCAATAATTTCAAACCCTAAAGGCGATAGTAAATTCACCAATACTGCCCGATTTGACCACTTATCGTCCACTACCAAAACTTTGCGTTTTTCCCCTTTAAAACCGATAATATTACGTTGTTCGGTCTGGGGAGCATCAGTCCATTGTTCAAGTTCTGGTAAATCCAAATCAAACCAGAAAACGCTACCTTGACCCAAGGTACTTTTAACTTTAATTTCGCCCCCCATTAGCTCGACTATTTTCTGGCTAATTGCCAATCCCAAACCCGTCCCTTCAGTCTTGCGGCGTCGCTCTCCTACTTGCTCAAAGGGCAAAAAGATTTTTGTTAAATGTTCCGGTGTCATGCCTATACCCGTATCTTCTATTTGAAAGCGTATTTTGGTAATCGGTAATGGGTTATGCTCTTCTGGATTATCTATCACCTTTACTTTAAAAGTGACGCCGCCAGAGTCGGTAAACTTGACCGCATTGCCTAGTAAATTAATTAAAACTTGCCTTAACCTTTTCTGATCAGCATTCACCCCCGCAGGTAAGGGATGAATGGGTTCGTAAATAAAGGCAATAGCTTTTTGTTCCGCTCGAATGCGAACGATATCGCACAAGTTTTTAAGAAAGCTGGGAAAATGAAAATCCTGCGGTTGTATTTCCATTTTCTGGGCTTCGATTTTAGAAAGGTCTAAAATATCGTTGATTAGGGTCAGCAGGTGTTCGCCGCACTGTTGAATAATATTCAGCCCTTCTTTTTGTTGCTCGACATCTGCCTTTGCTCCAGCTAATTTCCGAGTATTTCGTTTGAGGATTTGCGCGTAACCCAAAATTCCATTCAAAGGCGTTCTGAGTTCGTGGCTCATATTAGATAAAAATTCGCTTTTTGCTCGGTTCGCCACATCGGCTTTTTCTTTAGCTTGTTGCAGTTGCAAGTGACTTTCTTGTAATTCCTGAGTTCTCTCTTCTACTTTTAATTCCAGGGTGCGCGAATAGTCTTCTAACTGCTCTTTGGCAAGTGTTAGGTTTTCCAAAAGCCGGGCATTTTCTAGAGAAATGGCAATCTGAGAAGATAGAATGTTTAAAACCTCTATACGCTCTGGAGTAAATGCACCAGCGGTTAGATTATTTTCTAAATAAAGTAGCCCGATTAATTTACCTTGATTGACGATAGGAGTACATAAAATAGACTTTGGTTGCTTGCTGGTAATATAAGGATCGGTCGTAAAGAGTCCTTCTGTAGTTGCATTATTTAAAACTACATTTTCTTTGGTTCTTGCTACATAATTTATCGCCGATAACGGCAGCATATCCCCGGTTTCTACTGTTGATTGTCCCACAACAACTTCATCTTTATCGACTGCACCCGCTGCTTCTATAAACAGTTGCCCATTTTTTCCTAAAATCAGCAATCCGGTTTGAGCGCCGGCGTTTTCTATGACAATTTTCATCAACTTATTCAACAATTTTGCTAGCTCTATTTCGCCGGATAGCGCTTGAGATGCTTTAATCACTGTCCTCAAGTCCAAAACTCCGGAAGCGCCAAAAGTTGTGGTTTTAGTTGTTGATTTAGTATCGGTAAGTTCTGGGTCATAATTTTGGACAATTAACTGGGAATACCTGGATTCCAAATCTTGTATTTTTGCCGTTGCTCCCCAGCAAGTATATCCATAGTAAGCTTCTGTTAAATAAGTTTTAGCAATCTTTTCTCTGCCCAGGCAAAGATAAAATTCTCCTGCTAATTCGTTTGCTAGTGCTTCCTCGTGGGTGTATCCTTGTTCTTTAGCACCCTGAATGGCAAGATCGTATAATTCCATTGCTACTAAAGTTTGTCCCAAAACCCGCGCTTTCTCAGCTTCTACTAAGTCGTATTTATGCTGGAAATTACTCGCTGCATGAACTGTCCAAATTTGCATCATTTCTTGATTTTTTGTCACCTTTTTCAGGCATTCTGCTTGCTCGCTTTCCCGCAGCTGGGGATACCGCGCCAGAAGTGCTAGAGAATAATAAAAATTATGTTCGGCAACATAAAGAATACCGACTACACCGTCTAGTTGGGTGGTGGCTAATTCGGCATATTCTACAGCATCATCGGATTTTTTAAACAAATATAATAAAATTAACTTGAAAAGATAGAAACAAAATATTAGCATTTTAAAATTGGCTTTAACCACCATGGGCAGCATTGTTTCTTCGCTGAAACTTTCACCTGTTAGAATGCAAGGATTATCTGCCTTACCCGCTAAATTTAAGGCGGCTTGGCGACCAATTTTTATATAATATGTTCCTAACTCTTGTTTCAGCTTTTCCAGTAGTTCCTCATAAGACCCATACTTTTGCTCTAGGTATTCTAGATTTTCGCCGCATAAAAATAAATACATACAATATTCGGTACTACCATAACCCAAGTATTCAACATTGCCGGTTTCGAGTTTGGTTTGAATCGCGGTGAGAAAATTAGGGATCGCACGCCGCAAGGGTTCTTTCCAAGGTTGAATATGACTGGCAAATACTTTGTGAACTTGACACTTAATCGGAGCGGAGGGAAATCGATCTAAAACTTTCAAGGACAAGCGCCCAAATTCATAACCGCGATCGAAATCGTTAAACAATCCGCACAGCATTAACCCATACAAACAATATCCATAAGCAGACCGCGCCGTATTCCCATACTTAATCGATAAATCTACAATCGATAAGATGACTGGTAACAACAATTCTGGCTTACCAAAATAAACGGGTGGTATTATAGTAATTAAAGTTTTAATAGCTGCTGCTTTGACAGCATCAGTCATAATTGGCAGATTTGCTAAATCGGCTATTTGACTCGTTTCAAACATCAAACTATTGCTAGTTTCTGAAGCGTTTGTTAGAGGCGTTTCCAGTATCTCCAATGCTGACAATCCTGTCTCTATAGCTGAGATTAAATTGCCTTGAATGGTAGAAAAATAAATTTTTCTCTTGTAAATCCTCGCTTTCTCTAAGACGCTATGAGCTTGTGATAAAGCCTTGTCAATTAATTGTTTAGATTCGAGATAATTTGTATTCAAATATTCAACTTCTATCGCTGCATCAGAAAGGGAAAAAGTCAGATCGTACTGACAATCCCAACTATCTTCTGTCAGTAATTTTAAACCGAATCGTAAATATCTGACAGCAGCGTCATAAGCTGTCGCCGCCTTTGCTTTCTGACCTGCTATCAGATTGAGTTTTGCCAATTTATATTTTTCTGAATTACTGGTAATTAGCTCAGCACCAATATTCAATTGATTGACAATATCAAAGATATTTTCTTCAATTTTATCTGGCTGGGTATTCTTTAACAGCAGTTCGCCTACTTTTAGGTGAATTTGTTTTTTAATGGCGCCTGGAATAATTTCATAAGCTGCTTGCTGCACCCGGTCGTGTAAAAATTTGTAGGTAATTGCCGATTGTAATCTATTCAATTTTTCCAGTTCTTCTTTTTCAAAGGCTAGGGTAATTTTGTCAGCATCGCTTAAAGGTATAATTAAACCTGACTGAAGCGCTCCCCATAGGTCTGCTGCTGTTTCCTGAAGAGATTTTTCGTTAACAATTGACAAAACGTTTAAATCAAATCTGTTTCCTATGCTAGCCGCTAATTTTAAAACATTCTGAGTTTTTTCATCTAATTTTTCAATTTTGCCGACCAGTTCAACAACGTTATCAGTTATACCCATTTTTTTTATTCGGTCGATGTCCCACTTCCAGACGCGCGAACGCATGTCAAATAACAAAACTTTTTCTTGGTAAATATATTTAAGTAACTGCTTTAAAAAGAAGGGATTACCACGGGTTTTTTCTAGCAAAAGTTCTGCCAATTCAAAAAGGTTGATTGACTCTTGCAGGGGCAAGGCAAAAAGTTGGTTTATGTTGTTTATATCTAAAGGTTTAAGGATGATAGTATTAACCTTGTTTGTCAGCTTAACTTCATCCAAAATCAGCATTAAAGGATGAGTTGCACTAACTTCGTTATCTCTATATGCTCCAATCAGCAATAGATATTTACTATCTGGGTCTGTTACAAGCAATTGGATTAATTTTAGCGAAGCTGCATCGACCCACTGTAAGTCATCCAGGAAAACAATTAAAGGATGTTCTTCTCTTGTAAAAACGTGAATGAATTGTTTAAATACTAAATTAAATCTAGCCTGGGATGCGGTTGGTTCTAAAACCGGCACTTCTGGTTGTTTTCCAATAATTAGTTCGAAGGGAATGACATCAATAATAACTTGTCCGGTTTGACCCAATGCTGTTAAAAGTTTCTTTTTCCAAATTTCCAGATTCTCAGCACTTTCTGTTAGCAACTGGCGCATCAATTCCTGGAAAGCCTGAATCACCGCAATATAAGGAATATTTCGCTTAAACTGGTCAAATTTGCCGGAAATAAAATACCCGCTCCTTGCTATAATGGGCTTGTGAATTTCATTTACTAATACCGATTTGCCAATTCCTGAATAACCAGAAACTAGCATTAGTTCTGTTGTGCCTTGAAAAATGCGCTCGCATGTCTCAAGCAACGTTGCTATTTCGGCTTCCCGACCATAAAGCTTTTGGCAAATTTGAAATTTTTCTGAGATTTGTTGCGTCCCCAAACGAAAGTTTTCTATTTTTCCTGTAGCATACCATTGATTTAGACAATTTTCTAAATCAGCTTTTAGCCCCCAACCACATTGATATCTGTCTTCCGCTGTTTTGGCTAACAATTTCATTACAATCTCAGAAACCACTGGCGGAATTTCTGGTTCGCTCCTATCGGGTGGAGTTGGTATTTTAGCAATATGACAGTGTACCAATTCGATTGGGTCTTTGGCGGTAAAAGGTAGGGTTACCGTCAGCATTTCATAAAAAGTAACCCCCAAAGAATAAAAGTCAGTCCGGTAATCGATATCTCGATTCATCCTTCCGGTTTGTTCGGGAGAAATATAAGCTAGCGTTCCTTCTATTAAGTTGGGATTGCTAATTCTCTCGGTTTCTTTTGCCAGACGCGTTGCCATGCCAAAGTCGATAATTTTTACAGAGTTTGTTTCTAAATTGATGACGATATTGTCCGGCTTAATATCTTTATGAATAATATTGTTTTGATGCAGTTGACCGATGGCGTCTGCTAGCTGGATGGCTAGGTGCAAGAAGCGGGATAATTCTATTTTTTGTTCCGATGCGATCGCTCGGTGGAGCGATATTCCACCAAAGTCTTCTAAAATCAGCGCAATTCCGTTACTATAATTTTCCAAACCCAGAGGTTTTACAACGCCTGGTATACCGAGATTTTTGACAATTTCATACTCTTGTCTGATTTGGGCAATGTCCTTTAAACTAGGATAATCTGTTTTTAAACTTTTGATAATCACCGATTGTCGATCGATTTCCCTAACGGCGCGATATACGACTGTCTTTGACCGGGCGTAAATCTGTTCTACGATTTTGTAACCAGGGATAGCAATCATGGTTTAAAACTCTATCGCACCTGCAACTGTGGACTTGCACCTATCCAAGCGATATCGAGCGCCTTGGAGTTAAAAGTATTGATTATAATAATTATTATGTAACCAATTTTTGATGTTGAAAAGGCAAATTTTCTGGGGCGATCTCAACTTGCGTCAAATTCTAATTGTACCACAATTTAAAGTATAGCGAAGTATAAGGCAACACTTATTTTGTCAAGTTATCAGGACTGACGCAGGATGAGAAAAGAAACAAAGGTGAGACCGTCGTTCGCGGAAGCTTGCGCTGCGCGGATGCGCGGATTCGTGCGGTCGGCATATCTCTAGTTGCCTTTGCCAACTATTTTTCATAGAAACCCGGATGGGTGCGCGTCAGACCCGTTTATCTTACTCAGGACTGACGCATATTTATCCTCTCGAAGTGATTGACTGGATTTAAGTGGCGTGGGAAAATAAAAATACACATTCAGCCGAAATAATTACCGTATTTGATGCAGGAAGAGTGTGCCAGTTACGTAAGTCCTAAAAATTTTTGAGTCTTTAATCATGCTCTTTCCTGGATATCGGGTTAGCTTTTTTTTGCTAATCATAGGACAGTTTCTCTCTGTATTGGGAAGCGGAATCAGTACTTTTACTATCGTGTGGTGGCTGACCGCCAAATATAACTCAGGTACGCTAATTGCTATACAGCTGATCGCATCTATGCTACCTGGCATTTTATTGGGTCCGTTACTTGCTCCTATAGTAGACCGACTGCCACGGCAGAAAATCATGCTGGTCTGCGACTTGCTCAACGCAGTGCTGCTTGTGCCAATCATTGCAGCTTTTGCCCTAGAGAAAATTAATATACCTTTGTTGGTGCTGTTCGCTGTACTCTCTAGCGTGCTTGCAGCAGTCCACCAACCCACACTCCTCTCAGCCTGTAGTCAAATCATCACCCCAGAAGGTCGTGGCAAACTTGCTGGAATCCGAGAATTCATGCACGCCTCAAAGTCAGTTTTTGGACCCATCATAGCAACATTGTTATTCAATTGGTTTGCTGTGTCTCAAATTTTGGGAGTGCAACTGCTGACTTTTATTATCTCTTTTGTCTCTTTAATCTTCGTGAAACTTCCACCGCTTCTGGACAGAGAAAAACAGGGTTTGTGGACAGCCAATGATGACTACAAGCAAGACTTGATTGAAGCTTGGCACTTTATGTGTCAAAACCGTGGTCTAACGATACTTTTAGTGTTCTTCATGTTAGTCAACATCGGAATTACACTTCCTTCAATCCTGCCACTGCTTGTCACCCAAGTCTTCCATGCAGGTCCTGGTGTTTTGGCAAGTCTGGAAACGGCTTATGGTATTGGATGGATAGTTAGTAGTATAGCTGTCACAGCAACCGGAGGTTTTTCCCAACGGGTACAGGCGTTACTGATAGGAATGCCTGCTTGCGGTTTATGTAGAGCTTCTCTAGGGATAAGTCCGACAGTGGGATTGGCGATGGGTTTTACTTTTCTCTATGGTGTAGTCGGACCTGCCGTCAATGCTTCAAGTACCGCAATTTGGCTGGAGTGGGTACCCGAACGGCTACAAGGACGCATCTTTAGTATTCGTAATTCTCTAGGGCAGTTGGGTACGACAATCGGCTATTTGTTCGGGGGCATATTAGCAGACCGCTATGGTGCTTCATTAATCCTAGAAGCTGGGGGCATACTCGTTTTTGTTGTCACCATTTTGGTGATTTTGGAAAGTTCCTTGTTCTCCTTGCAGCAGAGTTCTTTATCTCAAGAAGGGCTGGCTGAATAACGATATAACTCCTAAGAAACACACTTCAATCTGGGTGGGGGAAGGCAGGTTTTGTTTTAATCTTATCGGTGTGGTGTACAAGGTTAATATCTAAACCTGCCCCTACAATTACCCTGTGTTTCTTAGGAGTATCAGGTATGCTGATAGTGGACTTATTCAGTTTAATCGGAATCTGTAAATACACGATTCGCTCACTGCTATAGTTGCCCTTTTTAGCACAACTTTAATCTGATTTTTTCTGACGGATTATCTTAGCTAAATTCTCTATACTCGATGCATAAAATAATGAACGTAACGGCAATTTTATGGCAAATTGTTTTTCAATCTCCGCCGCCAGAACCATCATCAGCAAAGAGTTACCTCCCAAATCAAAAAAATCATCCTCAACAGAAATCGGTCCAGTTTGGAGAAGATTTTCCCAAATATCAATCAGTTGCGCTTCCAGCGTACCGACCGTCAAGACTGTTTTTGGCCTTCTCCTTTGCTGAAGCCATGAGGTCATCTTACCATTTTTATTGACTTTGGCGACAGATGATTCATCTGGTATCCGTAAACATCGCGCTTGCATCTCAAGACTGAGTTGTTCTGCATATTGAGCAATCGTCAATTGGGGACTATCCACAATCTTATTAAGTAGCCGCTCAAATTCTTGCAGGTAGCTAGAGATTGTTTGAGCTTCAAATAAATCTGTATTGTAGTAACACCGCAACAATAATTGCTCCTCGGTTTCTAAAGCATCAATAAATAGCTCGAAGTTTTCGTAATATCGGGTTCCAATCGAACTTTCAACCGTTAATCCGTCTAAGTGAAGTTTTTGCGGTTTAGTCACTCTATCGACATTGAATCTAATCGAAATTAAAGGAATTCGGTTTGGCTGTCGGGTCAATTTTAACTTTTTCAGTAAACTCCCAAATGTTAGCTGATGATGTTCAATATCTGACATTAAAGTGTCAGAACGCCAGCGCAAATAATCGGCAAAATTTATCTGTGGGTTAACCTTGGTGCGTGAAGGGAGCAAATTCACGCAATGTCCGATTAATTGAAATTTATCGCTTACCGATTGTCCGGCGATCGCAATACCGAGAACAAAATCTGACTGTTGGGTGAGGGAATAGAGAAAAACTTCAAAAGCTGCCGTTAACGTAATCATAAATGTAGCCCCCTGACTCATCCCGATTTTTTTCAGGGGGACGATAGTTGTGGCAGAAATCTCCCAATCTTCCCGATCCGCCTTAAAACTTCGCTCTTGGGGATAGGGACGATCTGTAGGCAAATTTAAGGGAGGAACGGGTGGATTAAGTCGGTTTAACCAATAGTTTTCAGCCAATAGATAGGCTTCTGTCCTCATCTGTTGTTGCGACCATAGAGCGTATTCACTAAAGGGAATAACATGAGGAAGCTTGGGAATTTTACCTCGTTTTTTGGCATTGTAAAGGGTTGACAATTCAGAATAAAAAATGCCTAAAGACCAACCATCAAAAATAATATGATGGGCTGTAAACAGAAGCCGATGTTCTTGGGGAATGAGCCTAACTAATTTGACCCGAAATAAAGGTCCCCAAATCAAATCGAAGGGTTGCTTGACGGCATCAGTTTGAATATTTTGCCATGCTTGTTTTTGCTCATCAATAGATAGTTCTTCTAGAGAAATCAAAGGTATATCGAATTTGATACTAGGAGCAATACATAACTGACGACCATCGGGACTAAAGGTACTTCTAAGAGATTCATGTCGTTCGACGATCGTTTCCAGAGCAAAATGCAACGCCTCTAGATTGAGGGAGCCAGATAAATTCAGCACCATTGAGAGATTGAAGGCACAATTAGCATCGTCTCCCATCTGTACAGAGAGCCAAATTTCCTGTTGTGATTCTGTGGTGGGGACAGTTGACTGTAGTTCCCCCTTGGCAAACGGGTCAAAATCTACAGGGATGAAAAGAGGTTGTGACATATACTGAATGCTCCCGAACTGGTGAATAAAAGTCGCTCGTAGTAAGCGCTTAAGCGCTTTAGCTGCTCGTAGTAAGCGCTTAAGCGCTTACTACAAACCTTTTCGCCGATTGAGCGAGCTACAAACTTTTTATCAGTTGATAAACACCTGTTTGTCGCTCTTGAAGATACCGCTCGTAGTCAGCGCTTAAGCGCTTACTACAAACCTTTTCGCCGATTGAGCGAGCTACAAACTTTTTATCAGTTGATAAACGCCTGTTTGTCGCTCTTGAAGATACCGCTCGTAGTCAGCGCTTAAGCGCTTACTACAAACCTTTTCGCCGATTGAGCGAGCTACAAACTTTTTATCAGTTGATAACTACCTGTTTGTTTATCTTGAAGATACCGCTCGTAGTCAGCGCTTAAGCGCTTACTACAAACCTTTTCGCCGATTGAGCGAGCTACAAACTTTTTATCAGTTGATAAACGCCTGTTTGTTTATCTTGAAAATACCAACCCGGATTCCCTTGGGTATCTCGTCCTAATTTAGCTCCTGGGAGAGGGGGCTGATTTTCTGGATGTTCGCTTAATTTGGTATCGATCGCAGTCACCATCTGTCCGAAAAAACCTGCCTGTTGCAGTGAGTTAACACTGTCACAAAAAGCATCAATTACCGCTTGAATTTCCCCATCAGAGTGGGCTAGGGTGAGGAAGATGGGTCGGTTTTCTTGGATATAGATTCCTCGCTCTCGCAATAAATAGAAAAGCAGTTCAGAATAACTGATATCTTGGGTAAATTTCAGCATCATCAGAGAGCCAAAATTCACCATTTTCATTGCTGCTTGAATTGACTCAAAATAATTGTTTAGGGTTGTCACCATTTGATGACTTTTCTGATTTAACTGGGTATGTAACTCCGCACCATTTTGTTGAAAATAAGACAGTATTGCTTTAGCTGCTGCCATTGCTAACGGATGACGCACAAAAGTTCCGGCTAAAAAGGTGACACCGACTTCGGGGACAGATTCATCTCCGTATTGCCAAAATCCGCCATCTAAAGCATCCATAAAGCGGGATTTTCCGGCAATTACGCCGATGGGCATTCCTCCTCCCACAATTTTGCCGTAAGTGGCGATATCTGCTTGAACGCCAAATGCTGCTTGCGCTCCGGATGGGTGTATTCTGAAACCCGTAATCATTTCATCAAAAATCAGAACGATTCCCGATTTGTCGCACAATTGACGAAGCTGACGCAGAAATTCTTGGGGTTGAATATCTGGATAGCGACTTTGCACGGGTTCAATTAAAATCGCAGCTAAATCATCTGCTAAGTCAGCCAGAATTTTCAAGGATTCAGGATTGTTATAATCAACCACTACCATATTTTGGAGTGCTTCTGGCATAATACCACAAGCGGCGGGAATGGCTCGGTAGTCTTTGGTAGGACGAACAATTACCTCATCACAAATGCCGTGATAACCTCCTGAAAAAATGGCGATTTTGCTGCGATTTGTCACAGTGCGAGCAATTCGCATCGCTCCTAATACGGCTTCTGAACCCGTATTACAAAATGTGGCTCGATCGAAGTTAGTAATCTGGCAAATTAATTGTGCGACTTCTCCGGCGAGAAGCGTCATTGGTCCAATTTCTATTCCCTGTTCCAGTTGTTTTGCGATCGCAGATTGAATCAGAGGGGATGAGTGACCCAAAAAGTTAGAGCCAAAACCGTTGACTAAATCGATGTATTCATTCCCATCTATATCCCATAGTTTGGCTCCTGCTGAACGAGCGGTAACAATGGGATAAACCATTTCTTTGAGGGTGGGATTAAACCCAGAAACGGTGCGAGGATCGGCAAAATGAGAGCGGTTAGCTTGAGTGTGTGCTTTTGATTTAGTTGTTTTTGTTGTATATCTTTCGATTAAGTCCTGGAGAAAATTTTGCTGAGTTGGGTTTAACGCTTGTTTGGGATTTTTTTGAATCCGGGTTCCCACAGTCAAAGGTTTGGGATTTGGTGATGTTTCCTGCTGGGAACTTCGAGTACTATCAAATCCATTGGTGGCGGAATTATTTCCCCTTTGCGGATTCTGCGCCTCTGGACGAACACCACTGTCCCATTGGCGCAGTACCGCTAACTGCTCGGACATCACTTGCAATTGCTGAGTGATGATAGATTGAATATCGGGTTGGTTCGCAGGGGAAGCAGGCGGTGTTTTGATAGGGACGGGATTGGATGGAATTGGGGTTGTTTGGATGGGTTTAACCAACTCTGGGGGTAAGTTTGCACTCAAATACTCAGACAACAGCTTCAGGGTAGAAAATTCTTGAATCAGTTGTCGGAAAGTCAATTTGAGCTTAAATCGTTTTTCTAAAGCTTGGGCAATTTGAGCTAAGGTTAATGAATCAAACCCCATTTCTAAAAAGGTTGCCGACTCATCAAAAGCCTGATGATTTAGTCCCGATATTTCTGCGAAAATTTCTTTGAGATCACTCATCAGGTTAAAAGTAGGGGAAATCAATAATTTCGAGCTTTGAGGAGTCATTTCATGCTTACCATTAGGGGAACAATCTGAATCGATAGCCACATTGGGAGATTGAGTAGTTTGAGTAGTTTTATTTGGTTCTACCCAATAGCGCTGACGTTGAAAGGGATAGGTAGGTAAAGGAATGCGATCGCACGATTGCTCCTGATAAACACAATCCCAATTCACCGCTACACCATTAACCCAAAGCTGTCCCAAGGTTTTCAAAACAACCCGAATATCTGACTCGGTTTCTTGCGGATGACGTACAGAATTCAAGACAACTTGGGTGGCTTTGAAAAGCGGATGGCGCTTGACGAAGGTGCTTAATGTTCTTCCGGGTCCAACTTCTAGCAAGATTTGGTCTGGGTTGTTGAGAAAACACTCAATCCCGCGAGCAAAATTTACCAAGTATCTTACGTGTTGACTCCAATATTTTGGCTCGGTGGCTTGGGTTGGAGTCATCCAATTCCCAGTAACATTAGAAACCAAAGGAATTTGAGGCGAAGACAGCTTAACTTTTGCCACTCGACGGTTAAAAGCATCTAAAATTGGCTCCATCATTGGCGAATGAAAAGCATGGGAAGTCTTCAATCTTCGTATTTCAATTCCTTGAGCTTTTAGTTGATTTTCTAAAGCTGCGATCGCTTCTATAGTTCCAGAAACAACACAACGAGAGGGTTCGTTAATCGCAGCAATAGCTACTGATTCATTTAAAAAGGGTTGTACTTTTTCCGGAGCAAGAGGAATAGATAACATAGCTCCGGGTGGTAATTGTTGAATCATCTTTCCTCGTGCTGCTACCAAGGAAAGTCCATCTTCCAGGGAGAAAACTCCTGCTAAACAAGCTGCGACATATTCTCCCACACTATGACCAATAAATCCCGCCGGTTGAATACCCCAAGATTGCCACAGTTGAGCCAGAGCATATTCTATGGTAAATAACGCGGGTTGTGCGATCGCAGTTTGTTGCAGTTGTTGTTCGGCTTTTTCTTCCTGTTCAGCTTCCGGGTAAATCAGGGAACGCAAATCCAATCTCAAGTCGCTGAACAATAATTCAGCACATCGATCGACCGTTTCGCGAAATACCTTTTCCTGCTCGTATAAACCCCGCGCCATATTGACATATTGAGAACCCTGTCCGGAAAACATAAAAATCGCGGATGGGGGACTCTTTTTCGCCTTTCCTGTCACCAGGGAAGCAGAGTTTGATAAGAGATGATTCGTTGTTTCTTCAATACTTGCAGCGACTACTATCCGCCGATGTTCAAAGGCTTTACGTCCCACACTCAAAGTATAAGCAACATCCCCTAAATCTAGGTCGGGATGCTGTTGCAGATGGTGTGCCAAATTCTCAGTTGCTTGCTCAAGAGCGGCTGGGGTTTTAGCGGATAAAATGAGTAATTGTTCGGGATATTTTTGCTCCCGATTTGGGTTGTTAATCGTGGGAGCTTCTTCCAGAATAATATGTGCATTCGTCCCGCCAATACCAAAAGAACTCACTCCCGCTCGTCGAGGTGCTTCTTGACTCTCCCAATGAGATAACTTGGTATTAACATAAAATGGACTATTGGCAAAATCAATATTGGGGTTGGGATGCTCAAAATGTAAACTGGGGGGAATTTGCTGATGCTTAATTGCTAAAGCGGTTTTGATTAAACCCGCAACACCAGCAGCACTATTTAAGTGTCCCACATTTGTTTTGAGGGAACCAATCGCACAAAATTGAGTTTGATCCGTACTCTCGCGAAATGCTTGAGTTAATGCCGCAATTTCGATCGGATCTCCAAGTTGCGTTCCCGTACCATGAGCTTCAATATAAGTAATCGTTTCTGGTGCTACATCAGCTACAGATTGAGCCGACTGAATCACATTCACTTGACCTTCAACACTCGGTGCTGTATAACCGACTTTCACCGCACCATCGTTATTAATAGCAGACCCTTTAATTAGAGCATAAATGTAATCCCCATCGGCGATCGCTTCTGTCGCTCGTTTCAGCGTGACAATCGCCACTCCACCACTCCCAACTGTTCCCTTTGCTTGAGCATCAAACGCGCGACAATGACCATCAGGAGAATGAATCATTCCCTCTTGGTACAAATAGCCAATTTCAGGATTTACCTTCAGGGTGACACCTCCAGCTAACGCGATGTCGCATTCTCCACTCAGTAACCCTTGACAAGCTAAATGAACAGCCACTAAAGAACTCGAACAAGCGGTTTGAACATTAATCGCAGGCCCTTTGAGATTCAATCGATAAGCAGTTCTAGTGGCAAGAAACTCGCTATCATTAGCCAAGTACAGTTGAAAATCATCAAAAAACTTTAATAACTCACGATTGCCATAAATATTCTGCAAATAGTATCGACTGATTCCCGCACTTGCATAAACCCCAATCAGTCCATCATAACTTTGGGAATCGTAACCCGATATTTCCAAAGCCGATCGCGCACATTCTAAAAATAAACGATGTTGGGGGTCAGAAATTTCGGCTTCCCTGGGATGAATCCCAAAGAATTCAGCATCAAACTTATCGATATCATCCACCACCGCCTTAGCTTTGACATAGTTAGGATGATAGGCTAATTCCGGCTTCACCCCAGAAGCTAAAACCTCTTCTGTCGAGAAAAACTGAATCGATTCCACCCCATTTTTTAAATTCTGCCAGAATTCATCAATATTTTTTGCTCCCGGCACATTAACGGACATCCCAATAATGGCAATATCCGAATCCCTCACCTCACTATTAAAATTATTCAACGTCATCTTTCATTCCTCTCCTTAAGTATGGATCTCTTCTCGTCTCTAGGACTTACGCTTCTATCAAGTGTTTGTAGTAAGCGCTTTAGCGCTTAGGTTAAGCACTGAAGTGCTTACTACGAACCATCTTTCATTCCTCTCCTTAAATATGGTGTTTTTGTCTCTAGG
>NZ_BLAY01000116.1 GCF_020521235.1 Microseira wollei NIES-4236
AATGGAAAACCAAAATCATGAATCCAAGTTTGAAGGAACACCTGAAATTGAATCTCTCAACATTGCTGACCTCGAGCTTCTTTACAAGAAATTAGAAGATGAAGATGCTGAATTATATAACGGTGGTATGTTCAATAAAGAATTTGAGTGTCCTTGTAACTGTCTCTTGGAGCCTCTAGAACCAGGAGGTTGCGCCGTAAACTATCCTGAGTATAAATTTTAGACTAAGTTTGTCTTGCTAAGAATTATTGTGTACACCAGACAACAAGTTTAAGGAGAGCAAAAATGGAAAACCAAAATCATGAATCCAAGTTTGAAGGAACACCTGAAATTGAATCTCTCAACATTGCTGACCTCGAGCTTCTTTACAAGAAATTAGAAGATGAAGATGCTGAATTATATAACGGTGGTCGTGGGATTCAGTATAATAATTTTAGTATAATGAAGGATGTTACTTGGTCTGTACGTGAGTCTCTACTAGGTAATATTTACGGCAGCCTCTGTCCTTATGCCTTCAGTGATTGTCCAGCGCTGGAAAGATGTACAAATAACGAACAATCATGTCGTCAGCTAGTATATTGCGAAAACAATAGATATCGTGATGATGGGTGTCCCGATAATATGCCCTGCCGATCCCTTAAAGAATGTCAAGGCAACTATGGGCTGCAATAGTGTTTTAGTAGGGTGTGCTTCAAATAATTATCATGACGATAGCTGTCCCAACAATGTAAATTGTCGTACTCTTGTATGATATATTGATTGCTAACAGCACTGATTCCGGGGTAAAACCTATCACCTTTGTTTCTTACCGCGCTCTCCACTTTCTTTCGCGACGATTTTGCCTAGAAACCTGCAGGAATTACGCAAAGTTTATATCTGTAGGGTGCGTTAGCCAGCAGAGTACGGCACCATGACACTATATTTATTGTCGTTGCGTAAGTCCTCACCTGGTTTCTTTGCGTCAGTCCCGTACATGAAACTGTTAATTACGTAATACTAACGTAAGTTGCTAGTTACATCGAGCAAAGAAACCGGGTTTCTTTAAGAAACCCGGTTTCTGTGAGCTAGCAAGGGAGCAGCTTGCAATAATGTTTGGGTATAAGGGTGTTTGGGATGGGAAAATACTTCTTGAGTAGCGCCAATTTCCACAATTTGTCCAGAATTCATGACGGCGATGCGCGAGCAAAAAAACCTCGCCACCCAAAGGTCATGAGTAATAAACAAATAAGTTAAGTCAAAATCCCGCTTTAATTCCAGCATTAACTCCAGCACTTGAGTTTGCACGCTAGCATCTAACATGCTGACTGGTTCATCGCAAATAACCAGTTTAGGACGAGTAATTAAAGCACGCGCGATCGCCACCCTTTGTTGTTGTCCCCCAGATAAATCAGATGGATATCGGTTATAATACTCTTCGACTGGCATTAACCCCACTCGTTCCAACATTTGCAATACTTGCTGTTTCGCTTCTGTGGGATTAGCCAGTTTGTGAATAAATAAAGGATCGGCGATACTTTGTCCTACGGTCATGCGAGGATTGAGGCAAGCATGAGGGTCTTGAAATACCATTTGAATTTGTCGCCGTTGCTGTTGCATTGACTGGCGAGATAAAGCAGTTAAATCTTGTCCCAGAAACTCTACTTTTCCAGCAGTTGGACGAATTAGCTGCAAAATTGTTCGCGATAAAGTACTCTTTCCACAACCAGATTCTCCCACCAATCCCAAAATTTCACCCGGATAAAGTTCTAAGTTAATTCCATCTACCGCTTTAATTGTCCGGTTTTCTCTAGATAAAAGTTGCTCGATAAAACCGCATTCCAATGTATAGTGCTGCTTCAAATCTTTAACGCGCAGAATTGGCGATTGGTAATTGGTATTTGGTATTTGGTATTCCTCCCCTGCTCCCCTGCTCCCCTGCTCCCCTGCTCCCCTGCTCTCCTCGACGGCTTGAATATGTAACGCTGCTTGCAGGAGACTGCGCGTATACTCGTGCTGGGGACGTTGAATCACCGCTTCGGTTGTTCCGGTTTCGACTATTTTCCCGCCGTACATTACCGCCATGCGCGAGCAATATTCCCCCACCATCGCCAAGTCGTGGGAAATTAACAGCAATGCCATATCCCTTTCGCGACACAGGCGCGTCAGTTCTTGTAAAATTTGCGCCGATACCGTGACATCTAAACTCGTGGTCGGCTCATCTGCCACAATCAGTTTGGGAGAAAGTAACAGAGCGAGAGCGATCGCTACCCGCTGTCGCATTCCGCCGCTAAATTCGTGGGGATATTGCGTCCACCGACTCGCCGGTATTTTCACCGCTTCTAACGTTTCAATTGCCTTGTCTTTTGCCTGACCTTGAGACAATTCTGGTTTATGTGCTTTTAGCGTTTCGATGCAATGATCCCCAATCGTCATTAAAGGATCGAGGCGCGTCATCGGATCTTGAAAAATCAGCGCCACTGCTTCCCCCCGAAAGCGGCGCAATTGCGCTGCATCGAGGTCGAATACCGACTCTCCGGCAAAGGTTACTCGCCCCTCAATCCGCGTTTCAGGGGGTAATAACCGCATCGCCGCCCGTCCCAGGGTTGATTTACCACAACCCGATTCTCCCACCAATCCCAGTCTTTCCCCCGGTTGTAAGGTAAAAGAAACGCCATCAACAGCCCAGTTCGACTCCCTGCTATACTTGCGGCTGGGATAAGCTACCCGCAGATTTTCTACATTAAAAAGAATTTGATTATTGGTCATTGGTAATTTTTCTTCCCCATTACCTCGTTCCCATGGCTCTGCCTGGGAACGCCATTACCCATTACCGAGGCTGAGTCGTTATCTAGAAGAGCATTGCAGTAGCTTATCAGAGTTTCGATGCGCGAGCGAATCTGAGCCAGGCGTTGTTGAGTAGTTGCTGATTGACGGGAAGCTTGCAAGAAGGTGACATCTATTGAGAGTAAACGCATCTGCTTGTTGAGTTCGGTCAAGAAAGATTGTACGCGCGACATAACCGAGGGGTCTAAGTTATCGCTATCCAAGCTTAAAATTTGTTGTTGAAATAATAGTTGCAGTTGCTCGAAGCTCTGTCGCAGGAGAGTCGGGTTTGGATTGTCATCAGCGACAGTTTGTTGCAGATGGACAACAGCGGTGAAAAATTCTTGATAGCGATCGCGATAAAACTGCGGTAACATTTTTAGTTCATTAGGATACAATCAATGTAAAGAATTTTGTCGATTCTATCAAGGCGATGGGTAACCCGCTCGCCCTGTAAAGGCGTTAGCTCTAGCAAGGATTAAGTTCTTTCCCTAAGCGCTGCTAACTGTTTTATCCTCCGCAGATTCTTGTGGAGGGTATAAGCGCATAGCTGCTAGTGGAAAATTTTCTGAAGATCCAACTACATTTGATGATTTAGCAGTGTGATAAAGGTGAAGGATCTTTCCTTGTCAGGAGCGACGAGCCGATTTTGCACCCGTACCACCGCCCGCTTTCAGGCAGATTCTCCAAACAACATCATATTTTTAGGATTTCAGCAAGGGTAGCATGAACGCAATAGCTCTGACTTCGACGATAGATTGTGCCCTCCCCGATTGGTTGCAGCAATGTTTGATCTCGCAGCAATCGGGGGAATCATCAGGAGCATCAACAGAAGGGATCGCAAGTAAGAAAGCAGGCGGCGCACCAGAGGTGCCTCTATCACCCGCAGACAACGAGTTAGTCTGTCGCGCTTTCAGCTTTGCTTATCAGCTGCATCAGGGACAACGTCGCGCATCGGGAGAACCGTATATCTGCCATCCGGTCGCCGTCTCGGGATTGTTGCGCGAGCTGGGTGGTAGCCCTGCTATGATAGCAGCCGGATTTCTGCACGACATCGTTGAAGATACGGATGTTACCCCAGAAGAACTGGAAAAGCTGTTTGGCGCGGAGGTAAGACAGCTAGTCGAAGGCGTCACCAAACTTTCTAAGTTCAATTTTTCCAGCAAGACCGAGCGACAAGCGGAAAACTTCCGCCGCATGTTTTTGGCAATGGCTAAAGATATCCGGGTAATTGTGGTAAAGTTGGCAGATCGCCTGCACAACATGCGAACCCTGGAACACCTAGCAGATGAAAAAAGGCGGCGCATAGCTCTGGAAACGCGAGAAATATTTGCTCCCCTGGCGAATCGTTTGGGAATTGGGCGGTTTAAGTGGGAACTAGAAGATTTAGCCTTTAAATATCTCGAACCGGAAGCGTATCGGCGAGTACAGGAATTAGTAGCCGAAAAACGAACCGATCGAGAAGCAAGACTGGCGCAAGTGGGGGAAACTTTACGCCAAGGTCTAAATCAAGTAGGAGTTCAATGTATCGACATTAGCTGGCGTCCCAAACACCTGTACGGGATTTTCCAAAAAATGGAGCGACAGCAAAAGGAATTTCACGAAATATTCGATTTGGCAGCAATTCGCATCATCGTTCAAACAAACGAGGAATGCTACCGCGCTTTAGCAGTTGTCCACGATGCTTTTCGACCGATTCCCGGTCGGTTTAAAGATTATATCGGTCTACCCAAACCCAACCGCTATCAATCATTGCATACCGTTGTCATCGGCTCCAGCGGGCGTCCGGTAGAAGTGCAGATCCGCACCGTGGAAATGCATCGGGTGGCAGAATATGGGATTGCAGCCCATTGGAAGTATAAAGAAACTGGTCGCTCGGACCATAGCCAACTAACAGCTGAAGATGAAAAGTTCACTTGGTTGCGCCAGTTACTGGAATGGCAAAACGACCTTAAGGATGCTCAAGAATATATCGAAAGCGTTAAAGATAACTTATTTGAAGACGATGTTTATGTCTTCACGCCCAAAGGGGATGTAATTCCCCTGTTGCAGGGAGCAACACCCGTTGATTTTGCCTATCGAATTCACACCGAGGTGGGACACCACTGTGCCGGTGCGAGGGTGAACGGGCGGATGACGCCCTTGGGGACGCGGTTGAAGAATGGCGACATTGTGGACATTATCACCCAGAAAAACGGTCGCCCTAGTTTGGATTGGCTGAACTTTGTCGTTACTCCCAGCGCGCGCAACCGAATTCGACAGTGGTACAAGCGATCGAACCGGGAAGAAAACGTGGCTCGCGGACGGGAACTGCTAGAAAAGGAATTGGGTAAAACTGGTTTTGAAGCGCTGCTGAAGTCGGAACCGATGCAGGCGGCGGCGGAACGATGTAACTACCACAGCGTGGAAGATTTACTCGCCGCTTTGGGTTACGGTGAAGTGACGCTAAATTTAGTCGTCAATCGACTGCGGGATGCGGTGAGGGCGTCACAACCGATTGCTCCTGCTCTTGACAGCTGTGCCGAGTCGCCCTTAAGTTGTGAGTTGGCAAAAAGTGGGGCTGTTAGCACTGCGCTGAAAGAACGGGAAGGACTGCGTCCTGCTGCACCGAGTACCCAACGCTCTCCGATTGCTGGGGTTGAAGGGTTACTTTATTCCCTAGCTGGGTGTTGCACACCCATCCCCGGCGAACCGATTATTGGATTGGTGACGCGCAGCAATCGCGGGATTTCGATTCACCGACAAGGGTGTCCAAATCTGGAGAATGTGGAAGGCGATCGCTTAATCCCCGTCAGCTGGAATCCCGCCGACTCAGATAGTCTTCGTCCCCAAACCTACCCGGTTAATCTTCAAATTGAAGTCCTCGACCGAGTCGGCGTGCTTAAAGACATTCTTTCTCGCTTAACTGACAACTTTATCAACGTCCGCAGCGCCCAAGTCAAAACCTATGATAACCGCCCTGCTTTGATCGGTTTAGGCATCGATATCCGCGATTATGACCAATTAGAGCGCATTTTCACCCAAATTAAAAAGATGAGCGACGTATTAAATATCCGCCGTCTCAGTGAGGTGGAAGATTAGATCGGGTCATGGGTAATAGGTCATAGGTAATTGGGAATGAGGTATCAGTCGTCATGCTTCATCTTTCCTCTGTCATATGCCTATGGCTATGCCCCATTCGCCTATATATCCGCTAGACTGGTGCTTATGCATTTTTCAGGAGCAGTATGGCTTTTAGTTTAGCCAAGTGCGTTTCTATCGTCGCTACCGCAGTAGCTCTGACAACCGTCGTCCCCGGTGTTGCTTATTCCCAGTCCGCTAATCCAAGTGCAGCACCTCGTCCGGCGGAAAATCAACCCGCAACCCCTTCTAATCGTCCATCTGCTGGACAACAGGAATTGAATCTCTCTGCTCAACAGAGAGAACGCATTCAGTCTATTCTGGTTAACAGACAACAGCAAATTGAGGCGGTGTTGACCAAAGAGCAACGGGATACAATTGTAGAAGCACAGCGTTCTGGTCAGCAAATTACCGCACAAACCTTGAACCTGACGCCAGATCAGATCAACCGGATTCGACAAATCGTTCAGTCTTCTAACGATCAAATCAAACAGGTTCTTACTCCAGAACAAATCCAACAATTGCAAAATCAATCAAATCGCTAGGAATGAGTTATTAGTTATTAGTTATTAGTCTAGTTTAAAAAATAACTAATAACTAATTTTTAGATTTAGTGAAGAGCTGCGCGAACGCAATCATGGACGCAACTGCAACAATCCAAAATTATCCCAATCCCTTCTTTTCCCTCAATTACGTACCCGCGTTTGAATCTCTAGGAGACGATTATTTTGACATAGTAGCGGCGTCAGAATTCCCCCAGCATATTTTAAGATTCCGCAACGACCAATTGCTTCCCTTATTGGGACTCGAACCCAAAACGGTTACGGATAACGATTTTATCGAAGCCTTTGGTAAGTTTCAGGGAAGTCAGCTGTGTTTGGCAATGCGTTACCACGGCTATCAATTTGGCGAATATAACCCCATGTTGGGAGATGGTAGGGGTTTTCTGTACGGTCAACTCAAGGGTGTCGATGGCGCACTTTACGACTTCGGTACTAAAGGTTCCGGTACAACGCCTTATTCTCGCGGCGGCGATGGGAAACTCACGCTTAAAGGTGGCGTGCGAGAAGTTTTGGCGGCGGAAGCTTTGCACTACATGGGTGTGAAAACTTCCCGCACCTTAAGCATGATAGAAACAGGTCAAGCACTCTGGCGAGGAGATGAACCATCACCCACTCGCTCATCCGTAATGGTGCGTTTTAGCCGTTCCCATATCCGATTTGGTACGTTTGAACGGTTGCACCGCATCGGTCGTAAAGATCTTACCACAAAACTGTTAAATCACGTCATTGAATATTATTACCCGTCTGTGCAGGGCGCAGCCGAACCCTACTCGTTATTTTATGCAGAATTAGTCCAACGAGTCGCAGAATTGGTGGCTCAATGGATGGCGGCAGGCTTTTGTCATGGGGTATTAAATACAGATAACATGTCGATTGTGGGTGAAAGTTTTGACTATGGTCCTTATGGGTTTATTCCCAAATACGACCCCAATTTTATAGCTGCCTATTTTGACTATTACGGACGTTACAGTTACGGGAGTCAACCCGCAATTTGTAAGATGAATTTACAGATGCTGCAAGTTCCCCTAGGTGCTGCAATACCGGCGAATGATATGGAAGCAGCTTTGTCGCGGTTTGACGAGCATTATTATTTGACTTACAAGCAGTTAATGCTGAGAAAGTTGGGTTTGGAGAATTTACAATTACCCGAAGCTGATGAGTTATTGAAATTAACGATTGCTATTTTAAAGGAAACTGAGTTAGGCTATCACGACTTTTTTACAGAAATTACCGATCTTTTCCACAGACATTCCCCCGAAGATGTTGATAGTATCTTCAGCGATGCGGACTTTTTGCGCTATGTTGGCAAATCGGATAATCTAGAAAATTGGCAGCAGATTTTTACTCGAATTTTGCAGCATTTACCCCTCGATGTGCGCGGTCAAATTCCTCAAACAATGGCGCGTTGGAATCCAAGAACGGTATTGCTCAGACCCCGCATTGAAGCCATTTGGCGACCGATTGTGATGGAAGATAATTGGGAACCTTTTTATGAGTTGATAAGGCAGCTACAATCTGGAGAATAAAAAAGAATTTTAGATTTTAGATTTGAATTTAATCTGAAATCTGCAATTCTTCAATCTGCAATCTTCAAGTCCCTAGATTTTGCTTTAAGGGAATTTCGATTGTGAACTCTGTTCGCTCTCCTAACCAAGAATTACACTGCAACTGTCCTCGATGTTTTTCAGTCACAATTTGATAGCTAATCGAAAGACCTAACCCAGTACCGGAACCTACAGGTTTAGTAGTGAAGAAGGGGTCAAACAATCGTTTTTGAATCTGTTCTGGAATGCCGGGTCCATTATCTGCTATTTTGATGATGACTCGGTCTGTATGGGATAATTTGGTGTCGATCCAGATAGTCGGCGGTTCTGGATTATCGTTTAAATTGGTCTTTTCTTCCAATGCATCAATAGCGTTGGAAAGAATGTTCATAAACACTTGATTGAGTTGTCCGGGATAGCATTCCACTAAAGGCAAATCGGTGTAATTTTTGATTATTTGAATACCTGGAGAATTGGGTTTAGCTTTGATGCGATTTTGCAAAATCAGCAGCGTGCTATCAATTCCTTCATGGATGTTAACGTCTTTCATTTCAGCTTCATCCATGCGAGAGAAATTCCGTAAAGAAAGCACAATTTTTTGAATGCGTTCTGCTCCCACTTTCATCGATTCTAGAAGTTTTGGCAAGTCTTCAATAACGAAATCGATTTCGACTGCTTCTGCTTCGTCTTGAATTTCTGGATGGGGTGAGGGGTAGTGTTTTTGATAAAGTTGCAACAGCTTGAGTAAATCTTGGGTGTAGTTATGCGCGTGTTCGATATTGCCGTAGATAAAGTTAACGGGATTGTTAATTTCATGAGCGACCCCTGCTACCAGTTGTCCCAAACTTGACATTTTTTCGCTTTGGATCAGTTGAGATTTGTTGCGTTTGAGTTCGGCTAAAGCTTGTTCGAGTTCTGTGGCTTTTTCTGCTATTTCGGCTTGGGATCGCTTGAGTGCTGCCTCTGCTTGTTTCCGCTCGATTGCAAATACAATATAATCGGCAAAAGTTTCTGCTAAGTGTACTTCTTCTTCATCAAAATTCCGGATTTTATCGTAATAAACCCCGAAGCGTCCGAACAGTTTTCCCCGACTTACTAACGGAATCCACGCACAGGAACTAATCCCTTCTTGCAACAGCTCGTATTGCATTTCTCCCAATTCCTGGCTCTCTGCTACCCTGGGAATTAACACCGGCTGGGGTTCTGAATTTGAGGACACCCAAGGCGAATATTTGGCTAGGGATAGCATAAAGTTTCCTGAAATTCCTTTCCCTACTTGGAACATGGTGCCACCCTCTTCTTCAAATATCGAGATGGCAGCTCCATTCGCATTCAAAACTCCTTTTATACCAGTTAAAGATTGTTCGTAAATTTCTTCAATTGTGTTGGCTCTGCTAACTCTTTCTACCAGATCCGCCCAATGGTATACCGATTGAAGTTGCTCGAACTGTTGCAGCAGTTCTTTTTCGGCTAATTTTAGTTCGGTGATGTCTTGAATCGCTGCTTCTACTAATTGTTGTTGTTGACAATATCTGGCGTGCCAGGAAAACCACCGATAATATCCATCTTTGCACCGCAGGCGATTTTCAAAGCAAATAATATCTGGAACGCTAGAGATTTGATTCTGTAATACCTTAATTTTTTCCTGGGTCGAAAGTTGCTCTTCTGGATGGACAAATTCTAAGCAAGGAGTAGCGCGCAATTGCGAACTTGTCCAACCTAATATTTTTTCCCAAGCTGGATTGAGGTATTGAAAGAAGTCATTTAACCCGATTGTACAAAACAAATCCGATGAGAGCGCCAGCAGGGGATTTTCTGGCAAAGATGCTATGCCAACGCACTGAGTTTTATTCTGTAACTTCAACTCGCTTTGCACCCAAACTGCCAGATCCTGAAGTGCTTGCACTTCATTTTCGCTCAGTTGATGGGGACTATAGTCCATGATGCTGAAAGTTCCCAGTTTATTGCCAAAAGTGTCTGTTACACAACATCCGGCATAGAAACGAATTTCGGTTTTCTCAGTTTCCAATCGGTTAATGGCAAAGCGAGGATCTAAATGGGTATCGGGAACGATCGCAATATCGTCGCTGCTGGGGCAGTTTAACAACAGGTTCAGCTTTTGCGCCTCGGAAATCGATAAACCGTGACTAAATCTTACCGATTCAGAATTGCTCTCAACCAGAGCGATCGCCACAATCGGCACTTTGAGGGAAAGAACCGCGATTCTGGCAATGCGCTCAAATCCGATAGCGGTGTTTGCGTCGAGCGTTGTACAATGATTGTCGGCGGCAGGGTAGCTAACCTTTTGTACCTGCATTGATCGGATGTTCCTCAGCGACTAGACAAACCTGGCAAAATAGGGTGATATAATTATTTTCGCAGCCGCCAAGTCACCCCAACAGCAAACTGCTTACATCGATGCAGCGATGTTAAAGTTAATATAATATTAAATTAATATACTTTTATTAAAAATAATAAGTAGGTAGGCATAAATAAACTGAACACCCGACGAGACGCCCATCCCACAAGAGATTTGAAAGCTTTGTGGGGTGGGCATCCTGCCTGCCCTATATTTATATAACTATTTTCACTTTATTTACCTGCACCCGCTTATAATAAACAATCAGCCCAAGCTGACAGGCGGTTTGTAAAGTTACGTTAAGTAAGGGGCGAAGTCTTGCAGCCATCAGGCGAAAATGGTAGGCTGCCTGATTTTATAGCCCCTCTCTGCTAGGGCCAGGAAGGCGATCGCCCCACGCAGGGTGAGGGGGAAAAACGGCGAATGCCTGGGGTGATTCACAGATAATTTCCGACTCCAACAGATTGATTGGTAAAACCCACACCTTGCACCCGCCGGTGCCCCAATAGAATTGAGAAAAAGAAACTTCTCCTGGCGAGGAGAAGTCCCGTTTAATCGGATGAAGCTTTCCCAAACCCCCTCATTTCGTTAATTGAGGGCTGACCAATTGACAGTCAGGGTGCCAATATTATCCCCGTAGTTCGGCTTGTAATCATTGACTAGGAAGACCAAAGTTTCACCAGGTTTGAGAACAATAGTCGTTGCTGTACCCACTTCAGTTACAACACCAGTTGTCTTGTTTACTGCCAGCAGAGCAAATTCGGTATTGTTGGGATATTTCAGATACTGCTGAAATTCTTTTAAGCTCTCTTTCAAGGCAGCCTGAATTTCTGGTGGGAAACCCTTTAATCCGCTGGCGGTACAATCTGGAATATCGCCTTTCGGTTTCCAAGTGCCAGAGGGTGTAAATGTGTAGGAGACTTCTTTTGTCTGGGTGTTAGTAAATTCAACCCCAGTGTCAGAGTTAGTTGGCACTTCAAATTGTCCCTTCGTTTCCGGCGGCGGGGTAACCGCTTCTTTTGTGACTACTTTGACAAATGTTCTGACAAAACCTCTGTTATTTTCCCAATTGATGTCCCAGAAAACAAAAGAGAGCGTACCTTTACTTAAAACAGTCATTTCCAAATGGGTTCCTACAGCAAAATAGGTCTTGCCCCCATCCAGAGTCCCAATCAGACTACCCAACCTAAATGAAAAGTTTTGCTTTGCAATATAGCCGTATGGCCAATTCCCCTTGCCTTTAATATTAACACCGTTAGCGTTAATATCGGAATTTCTATCCATCCAGTTCGGATTCCATAAGTCTTTGGGGTTGACATTAACTATTAGTAAGTCCCCAGGTTCTAATTCGACCCCTGTATTTAAGGGCGTCCCTCCAGTCGAACTATGTACTCTCGCATTAATATCGAAATACTTTGCTTCCTCGTCATCGTAGATCCCAGTTGTGTCAGTTATGGCATAGCTTGATGATTCTCGGACTTCGACAGTTGCTGTTATAGAACCGCTATTTGTGTTGGCATCGCCGCCCCAGAAGAAAAAAGATAGATCGCCATCCCTTAAAATTGTCATTTCCAAATGGGTTCCTACGGGAAAATAGGTCTTGCCTCCGTCCAGAGTCCCGATCAGACTGCCCAACGCAAATTCATACTCATAGTTCCAGTCAACTATGGTAGCTTCTTTATACAAGCCATGAATCTTTTTTGTCTCAGCTGCTGATATCCCGTTAGCATTTACCCACAATTGAGGTTCATTTTTACGCGGAGTCCATCTTTGTTCTGGGTCTACATTAACTATTAGTAATTGCCCCTCCTTTAGTTTGATATCTGTAGTTTTCAGAGCGCCATCAGTCGAACAATTTTTTACGCTGTCAATTTCCAGCGTGTATTGCTGTGTTTCCATTATTTCTCCTGGGGGCGAATTTTATTTATAACTCACCCCATACAAATTTACTATCTCGCCTTTAAAGCCTGGATTTACTGCTACGGGGTAGCCGCACCTTTTTTGACTACTTTGACAAATGCTCTGACAAAACCTCTGTTATTTAGGTAATCGAGGTCCCACACAAGAAAAGAGAGTGTACCTTTACTTAAAACAGTCATTTCCAAATGGGTTCCTACAGCAAAATAGGTCTTGCCTCCATCCAGAGTCCCAATCAGATTACCCATCCTAAATGAAAAGGGAGATCCATGATAGCCCCACGGCCAAGACTTGTTTTTATTTATAGCGTTAGCGTTAACATCGGAATTTCGATCCATCCACGCCATATTCCATAAATCTTTGGGGTCTACATTAACTTTTAGTAAGTCCCCAGGTTCTAATTCGATACCTGTATTTAATCGCGTCCCTCCAGTCAAACTATGTACTCTCGCATTAATATCGAAATACTCTGCTTCATAGTCAATGTTGTCCGCAGGTTTGTTAGTTTCTGTAGGTATGTAATAGCTTGATGCGTCTTTGACTTCAACAGTTACCGTCAGAGAACCTGCATTTGTGTTGGCATCGCCGCCCCAGAAGAAAAAAGAGAGTTCGCCAGCCTTTAAAATTGTCATTTCCAAATGGGTTCCTACGGGAAAATAAGTCCTGCCTCCGTCCAGAGTCCCGATCAGACTGCCCAAGGCAAATTCAGACTCATAGTTCCAGTCAAGTATGGTAGCTTCTTTGTACAAGCCATCAATCTTGTTTGTGACAGCAGATATACCGTTAGCATTCACCCAGGATTTTTTGCAATCCTTATATGCGCTCCATGTCTTTGTGGGTTCATCAACCTTAACTATTAGTAATTGCCCATCCTTTAGTGCTATTTTTGTTTGGCATAAACTCCCATCAGTCGAGCAGTTTTTCACGGCATCAATCGTGAATTGCTGTGTTGCCATTATTTTTCTCCTTGGGCTTTCGTATTCGTATTACTTAATTTTTTAGCCTTATGTAAGCTACCAGTACGCCCAGCCTAAAAAATCTATCTTTAGATATATTTTTTAGGTTTGACTAAAAAATATATAGTGGGTACTTTCAACTAGACTTTTTTTGTAAATTTTTATAAAAAAAGAGGTGATTGCTCACCTCAATTGCTAATTCAGGACTGACAACGCTCTCAATTTGCAAACTGTGCAGAGAGAGAGATTCGTCAGCTTCCTTATTTCCTTCAGCTAGCTGACCAATTGACGGTCAGGGTGCCAACATTATCCCCGTAGTCTGGCGGAAAATCGTTAACTATGAAGACCAAAGTTTCACCAGGTTTGAGAACAATAGTCGTTGCTGCGCTCACTTCAGTTACAACACCAGTTGTCTTGTTTACTGCAACTAGGGCGAAAGCCGTATTGTTAGGATATTTCAGATATTTTTGCAGATCCTTCAAGCTCTCATTCCACATTGTCTGAAGCTCAGGCGACATCGACTTTACCCCGGCGGCGGTAACTTCTGAAAAACCTTGTTCGCGTTTCCCGGGTATCCAAGTGCCGGATGGCACAAATGTATAGGATACTTCCTTGGTCTGGGTGTTAGTAAATTCTACGCCAGTGTCCAAGTTAGATTTTACTTCAAATTGTCCGCTTGTGACGATTCTGTTATATACTGCTGCTGCATATAAACCAGGATCGCTGTAAAAAACTTGATGGTCTTTGGCATCGGGCTTGGTATTGAGAATTGGCTGCCCGACATAAGAGTAAAGACATTTTACTCCCGCAAAAATTGGATGGCTACTATTTATTGTCCGATTGCCATCAATATTGATGTAATGGGGAGAAAATTCCAATCCAAATTCATTGAGAAATGTCTTCCACTGCTTGGCTTCATTTTCACCTCCGCCGTATCCCGTACCGCCCATCAGGTAAACGTTACCTCCGGATTTGACATAATCGATCAGCACCTGGTTATCCTTCGGCTCCGCACCCAGAAATACGCCGTTATATTGTTTTAAGGTGGCGAGGTCGAATTTCTGGTTAACGTTTACAGTCCAGGTATGACCTGCATCTGTCATTGCCTTTGCCAACCGAGATTGGATCAGACCGCCGTTAGCTGAGTAGACGTGGAATTTGCCCTTAGCACCGCCTGTAAACCAATTGGCAATGTTTTTCACAAAAATTTCTGTATCTGGGGCGCGGACAAATCCCACGTCGGTTAAAGGGAATTCGTCAGCGGAAACTACAATCTTTCCTTGTGGAGTTCCTGGATTTTCAAATGCTGCATATAAACCTGGATCGCTGTGAAAAACTTGATGGTCTTTAACATCTGGCTTGGTATTCAGAATTGGCTGAGCCACATAATAGAAAAGACATTTTACTCCCGCAAAAATTGGATGGTTACTATTGATTACCAAATTGCCATCAATGTTGATGTAGTAGGGAGAAATTTCCAATCCAAATTCATTGAGAAATGTCTTCCACTGCTTGGCTTCATTTTCATAGCCCCCGTAACCCGTCCCAGCCATCAGGTAAACGTTACCTCCTGATTTGACATAATCGATCAGCACCTGATTATCCTTCGGCTCTGCACCCAGAAATACGCCGTTATATTGTTTTAATGTGGCGAGGTCGAATTTCTGGCTCACGTTTACAGTCCAGGTATGACCGGCATCTGTCATTGCTTTTGCCAACCGAGATTGGATCAGACCATGGTTAGCTGAGTAGACGTGGAATTTGCCCTTTGCACCGCCTGTAAACCAATTGGCAATGTTTTTCACAAAAATTTCTGTATCTGGGGCGCGGACAAATCCCGTGTCGCATAAAACCCATTCGTCAGCTGAAACTACAATCTTTCCTTGTGTAGTTCCTGGATTTTCAAATGCTGCATGTAAACCGGGATCGCTCTCGAAAACTTGATGGTTTGCATCGGCATTGGTATTGAGAATTGGCTGAGCGCCATAATAGAAAAGACATTTTACTCCCGCAAAAATTGGATGGCTACTATTTATTACCAAATTGCCATCAATATTGTTGTAATGGGGAGAAAATTCCAATCCAAATTCATTGAGAAATGTCTTCCACTGCTTGGCTTCATTTTCAGCTCCGCCGTATCCCGTACCGCCCATGAGGTAAACGTTACCTCCTGATTTGACATAATCGATCAGCACCTGGTTATCCTTCGGCTCCGCACCCAGAAATACGCCGTTATATTGTTTTAATGTGGCGAGGTCGAATTTCTGGCTCACGTTTACAGTCCAGGTATGACCTGCATCTGTCATTGCTTTTGCCAACCGAGATTGGATCAGACCGCCGTTAGCTGAGTAGACGTGGAATTTGCCCTTTGCACCGCCTGTAAACCAATTGGCAATGTTTTTCACAAAAATTTCTGTATCTGGGGCGCGGAGAAATCCCGTGTCGGTTAAAGTGTATTCGTCAGTGGCAACTACAATCTTTCCTTGTTGAGGTTCTGAATTTGTTTGCATACAATCTACCTTCGATCGCAGAGATAATTTTGTTTACCCGTCAAATTCTCTCACAAATCAGATTTAGTTAAAGGGTGAAAAGTTAAAATTTAATTAAATATGCATCAAGACTGCGGACAGTTTTTATAGCGGATTGCAGCCGTATGAGGTAAGGCTTGTTTGTGTAGCGGCAGCATTAATGCTGCCGCTACACAAACAAGCCAAAAGGCTTTCCCTAGACGAGCTGGCAATCCGCTGTATTTCAGAGGCTGAAACGTTTGAATTACCGTTGATGGCTAGCTGCAACAGGACTTAGGCACGCTGCGCCAAAAACAAAGGTGATGCGTCAATCTCGCTGGTCGAAACCGACGATTTTTCGGAGGATATTGCAGCTTTCCTAAACGCCCTCATTTTGTTAATTGAGGGCTGACCAATTGACAGTCAGGCTGCCAACATTATCCCCGTAGTCTGGCGGAAAATCATTAACTATGAAGACCAAAGTTTCACCAGGTTTGAGAACAATAGTCGTTGCTGCGCTCACTTCAGTTACAACACCAGTTGTCTTGTTTACTGCAACTAGGGCGAAAGCCGTATTGTTAGGATATTTCAGATATTTTTGCAGCTCCTTCAAGCTCTCATTCCACACTGTCTGAAGCTCAGGCGACATCCCCTTTACCCCGGCGGCCGTAACTTCTGTAAAACCTTCTTCGCGTTTCCCGGGTATCCAAGTGCCGGATGGCACAAATTTATAGGAGACTTCCTTGGTCTGGGTGTTAGTAAATTCAACGCCAGTGTCAAAGTTGGATTTTACTTCAAATTGTCCGCTTGTGACGATTCTGTTATATACTGCTGCTGCATATAAACCTGGATCGGTGTGAAAAACTTGATGGTCTTTGGCCTCTGGCTTGGTATTGAGAATTGGCTGAGCGATAACAGAGTAAAGATATTTAACTCCCGCAAAAATTGGATGACTACTATTTATTGTCCGATTGCCCTTAATATTAATTTCGTGGGGAGAAATTTCCAATCCAAATTCATTGAGAAATGTCTTCCACCGCTTGGCTTCATCTTCATAGCCGCCTAATGCCGTCCCAGCCATCAGGTAAACGTTACCTCCTGATTTGACATAATCGATCAGCACCTGGTTATCCTTCGACTCTGCACCCAGAAATATGCCGTTATATTGTTTTAATGTGTCCAGGTCGAATTTCTGGCTAACGTTTACAGTCCAGGTATGACCGGCATCTGTCATTGTTTTTTTCAACCGAGATTGGATCAGACCGCTGTTAGCTGAGTAGACGTGGAATTTGCCCTTTGCACCGCCTGTAAACCAATTGGCAATGTTTTTCACAAAAATTTCTGTATCTGGGGCGCGGTCAAATCCCACGTCGGTTAAAGGCCTTTGGTCAGCGGCAACTACAATCTTTCCTTGTTGAGTTCCTGGATTTTCAAATGCTGCATATAAACCTGGATCGCTGTGAAAAACTTGCTGGTTTTTAACATCGGGCTTGGTATTCAGAATTGGCTGAGCGAGCTCACAGTAAAGACATTTAACTCCCGCAAAAATTGGATGATTACTCGTAATTACCAAATTGCCATTAATATTTATTTTGTAGGGAGAAATTTCCAATCCAAATTCATTGAGAAATGTCTTCCACCGCTTGGCTTCATCTTCATAGGTGCCGTATCCCGTCCCAGCCATCAGGTAAACGTTACCTCCTGATTTGACATAATCGATCAGCACCTGGTTATCCTTCGGCTCTGCACCCAGAAATATGCCGTTATATTGTTTTAATGTGTCCAGGTCGAATTTCTGGCTAACGTTTACAGTCCAGGTATGACCGGCATCTGTCATTGTTTTTTTCAACCGAGATTGGATCAGACCGCTGTTAGCTGAGTAGACGTGGAATTTGCCCTTTGCACCGCCTGTAAACCAATTGGCAATGTTTTTCACAAAAATTTCTGTATCTGGGGCGCGGTCAAATCCCACGTCGGTTAAAGGCCTTTGGTCAGCGGCAACTACAATCTTTCCTTGTTGAGTTCCTGGATTTTCAAATGCTGCATATAAACCTGGATCGCTGTGAAAAACTTGCTGGTTTTTAACATCGGGCTTGGTATTCAGAATTGGCTGAGCGAGCTCACAGTAAAGACATTTAACTCCCGCAAAAATTGGATGATTACTCGTAATTACCAAATTGCCATTAATATTTATTTTGTAGGGAGAAATTTCCAATCCAAATTCATTGAGAAATGTCTTCCACCGCTTGGCTTCATCTTCATAGGTGCCGTATCCCGTCCCAGCCATCAGGTAAACGTTACCTCCTGATTTGACATAATCGATCAGCACCTGGTTATCCTTCGGAACTCCACCCAGAAATACGCCGTTATATTGTTTTAATGTGTCGAGGTCGAATTTCTGGTTAACGTTTACAGTCCAGGTATGACCTGCATCTGTCATTGTTTTTGCTAACCGAGATTGGATCAGACCGCTGTTAGCTGAGTAGACGTGGAATTTGCCCTTTGCACCGCCTGTAAACCAATTGGCAATGTTTTTCACAAAAATTTCTGTATCTGGGGCGCGGTCAAATCCCGTATTGGTTAAGGTGTATTCGTCAGCGGCAACTACAATCTTTCCTTGTTGAGGTTCTGAATTTGTTTGCATACAATCTACCTTTGATCGCAGAGATAATTTTGTTTGCCCGTCAAATTCTCTCACAAATCAGATTTAGTTAAGGGTGGAAAAGTTAAAATTTAATTAAATATGTATCAAGACTCCCGACAGTTTTTATAGCGGATTGCAGCCGTATGAGGTAAGGCTTGTTTGTGTAGCGGCACCCTTAAGGGTGCCGCTACACAAACAAGCCAAAAGGCTTTCCCTAGACGAGCTGGCAATCAGCTGTATTTCAGAGGCTGAAACGTTTGAATTACCGTTGATGGCTAGCTGCAACAGGACTTACGCACGCTGCGCCAAAAACAAAGGTGATGCTTGAAGAGGACGCGGGGACACTCAGGACGAGGGGACGCGGGGAAACCCCATGCCTAAAGTCAGGGGATTCCAACAAGGCATAATTTTTTCCCGCTCTACGAATAAATTCGGGGGGGCTGCTAGACTAGGTGCAGAGATCTGGAGCAGGGTGTACTCTTAGCGTCTCCCCAACTCGTTTGTCTGGGCGTCTTCTGGGTGAATCTCGCGACGAGAAACCCACGATTTTTGGGACAAACCGGATTTTTTTGGGTAATTCCTGGGCAATTATGAGCCTGTAACCCGCATTATCCTGGTTTTTCAGCCGGAATCAGCGGGGATTTTAAGTATTTGCCATCTAGGCTTCAACCGGATTTTTTCTCGCTCTCTACTGCGTCGCTATTGATTCCAGCGGTAATTCGCTTGACTTCCTCCAACAAATACTCGAAAAAAGTCTGAGCGACAACCGAAAGCTGTTTTCCTGCGGGGTAGATCGCATACCACTGACGCCGAATTGGAAACCCCTCCACGTCGAGGATAGTCAGTTTATCGCTTGTACCTTCCAACCCTAAGGTGTGGCGAGATAAGACTGAAATCCCCAATCCACCGATGATTGCTTGCTTAATCGCCTCATTGCTGCCCAATTCCAGCCTGACTCTCACGGAAATTCCCTGCTCGTCAAACAATTTTTGCACCGAACTTCGCGTCCCCGATCCGGGTTCCCGCATAATAAACGGTTCATCAACAAGGCGTTTGAGAGGGATATTTTTCTCATGCGCCAGAGGATGATCGATCGGAGCCAACACTACCAGGGGATTTTCCAAAAAGGCATGGTAACTGATATCGAGATGCTCTGGTAGTTGGCTGAGAATATACAGGTCGTCTAAATTTTCCGACAGACGCGCGACTAACCCCTCGTGGTTGGTCACCTGGAATTCAACGTCGATGCCGGGATACCGCTGGCAAAACGGCCCCAATAAGCGCGGGACGAAGTATTTTGTGGTAGTGACTGCCGCGAGTCGCAACCTTCCCTGTTTCACCCCTTTGAAATTGGCGACAGTCATCTCGAACTGGTCTAACCTGTCGAAGATTTCCCGGCAGGTTGTCAACAGTTCTCGTCCTGCGTCTGTGAGGTAGAGGCGCTTGCCTACCTGCTCAAATAAGGGCAACCCCACGGCTTTGGTGAGTTGCTTGACTTGGATCGAAACCGTAGGCTGGGTAAGGAACAGTTCCTCAGCGGCACGGGTAAAGCTTCCGTGTCGAGCGACGACTTCAAATACTTTTAGCTGGTGCAGCGTTGCCTGCTTCAACCGCCCCTCTCCTGGCCGGTAACTATAGACACCAGTCTATCATAACTATGAATAATAATGTCTTTTATCTAGGAAAATTCCTGGTTATCATGGAATCACTGAACAAAGTGACAGTCTTCCTTCGCAGGAGCGTTGCACGTTGGCAGGGTAAACGGTTGGGGAAGGAATTATTGATAATTATCCTGTGTCTCACAGGGCCATTCCCCGAACGCACCTAAAGCTGAATGAGCAGCGCTTTTTTATTTGTATCGATTTGCTGCTAGGCGGTTTAGATCTAATTATCCA
Organism: Microseira wollei NIES-4236; assembly: GCF_020521235.1. Classification (GTDB taxonomy): domain Bacteria; phylum Cyanobacteriota; class Cyanobacteriia; order Cyanobacteriales; family Aerosakkonemataceae; genus Microseira; species Microseira wollei. The sequence goes on from NZ_BLAY01000116.1 coordinate 20,308, forward strand.
CCTTGAGGTGACAAACTCATACCGGAAAACTATTCTTTGATCGAAATCGGTAACTTGGTTAAATCTGGCAGTTCTACCAGTTGTTTTTCTTCTTCCTTGACGTTGACGGGTAACATGAGGGGTTGGGGTTTCTCTTCGATCCAGCAGCTGGCGAGGGGGAGAGTCTTTTCCAAGTCATCCAACGGACGGGGAATCACCATCAGCGAGTGGAATTCGCCAATTCTCTCGGCTTCGCGCATCCCGGCGTCTACGGCAACGGCTACGTTTGCCACGGAACCCCGGATAATCGCAGTACACAAGCCATCCCCGGTAGTTTCGTAGGCGGCTAGGACGACATCTGCGGCTTTCATCATGGCGTCGCAAGCGCCCACCATTGCTGGAAAGCCTCTGGTTTCCAATAATCCCATCGATTGGTTGCTGAGGCGACTGGTATTATTTTCTGCCAGATCGACTAAGCGACTGCCGATGGGTAGAATCACTTCTAAATTGGCTTGAGGGCGGGGAATGACTAAGGAGGAAATGAATTGACCCATTTGTTCGGCGACTTGGGCGCCCGACTCGACGGCGAGGCGGACGTCAGCGATCGCTCCTCGAACGATAGCGGTACAGTAACCGCCGCCGATTTTTTCAAATCCGACTAAGGTCACTCCCGCCGATTTCAACATCATATCGGCTGTCCCAACGATGGCAGGAAAACTCCGAGTCGAAACCATTCCCAAGGAAGTATCCCGGAAGTTTCTGGTTTGACTTTGCGTTTGACCTGACCTTTGGTATTGAACCAGCCCTGGCTTTCTTTGCTCCACCGATGACCTCCGCGAAAAAATACAGAAGCTCCTAATTTAAGTATGACCTTTATTAGCGGTTGATGGATGGTTAGCAATAGAATTACAGATTTCAAATTGCCGATTGAATTTGGCTCTAAAATCTAAAATCTAAAATCTAAAATTCCCAGGCAAGAAATCGCTTGAGCAGGAAGCACCTCAAGGTAAGTAGGCAGCGTCAAGATTTTGTTGTGAAGTTGGCTTTCCGGCGTAGTCCAGTCTAACGACTTGGTAGCCTATGAGGACTGGCAAGTGCGGCACATGGTCAGAAACTCAAAGCTGGCTAAATCCATATCTGATGCCCCATGGTCGGCTTTCCGTGAGTGGTTGGAGTATTTTGGTAAGGTATTTGGGGTAGCGACGGTTGCCGTCTCACCTCACTACACCAGCCAGAATTGTTCCAACTGTGGGAAAGTTGTCAAGAAGTCTTTGAGTCAAAGAACTCATAGATGTCTGTCCTCACTGTGGGCATAGGGTGTGGTCAAAAGTAGTTGGTTGAGATTGACGCGGGGACAAGGGGACGCTCTGACGCGGGGAAATTTTTTCGATATCACCAACGGGTTTTGACCAGACCCGTGGGCATACACAAGAGCAATATCGGAATGGAGCTATCAACATACTTGAGTTAGCACTTCGTACCGTGGGGCACACGGGAACGTTAAACGCTTATTTTGACATCGATCTCTGTCTTGGTGGGGAAACTCCTCAAGATAAGTCGAGTCGTGGAAAGAGGAAACCTCAGAAGTGATTCTTAGAATCCCCATGGGTTCACGCCGGGGAGAATGTCAATTCACTCCTCGTTTTTGGGGGGGTTAGTCGCTGATTTATAAGGAAATAGCGTCAGCAGCAGTCGGTTCAAGTGCGCTTGACCGTAAACGGTCACGCCAACAGAAATACTGTCTGAGTTGGGCGCTTGCTGTGGGGTCAATTCAACTTCTGGGGTAGCAGGTGGCTCAGTTGGGGCGGTGGTTGGTTGTTCAATCGCCGCTGCTGACTTACCGTTGATGCCATTATCCTCAAAGGCAGTTGCGGCGGGGGCTGATTCCGAGGTCGCTGCTTCAACTTGTTGTTCTTTGACTGCTACAGATTCGTCAGTTACTGGTTTGACTTCTTCTGTTGAGGTCGCTGCTTTAAAGTTTGTTGCTTTGACTTCTTCTGTCGCAGTCGCTGCTTTAAAGTTTGTTGCTTTGACTTCTTCTGTCGCAGTCGCTGCTTTAAAGTTTGTTGCTTTGACTTCTTCTGTTGAGGTCGCTGCTTTAAAGTTTGTTGCTTTGACTTCTTCTGTCGCAGTCGCTGCTTCCAAGTTCGCTTGTTTGATTTCTGGCGTGATTTCGGGGGTTTCTCTTCGCGGTGGTGGTGGGGAATTGTCGGCGATTTTACGTCCGGTTTCTCCTACCATCGACCCCGCGGGCAAGACTTGCCAAGAATCAACCGAACTGTTCCAAATTGTCGTCGCGGCACCGATGCAGGCATTTGCTCCAATTTTGCCAACTCCGACGACGAGGACGCCTGCGCCTAAAATTGCTCCTGCGTCTATTTCCAGGATGCCTTTGTGGGCGTGAAGGATAGCTCCCATGCCGATGCAGACACCGGCGGCGATGATGATTCGACTGTCTGGATCTGCTTGGAGAATTACCCCTGGTGCGATCGCGGCACTTTTATCAATGCTCACATCGCCAGTAACGATAACGTGAGAGGTGGTGATTGACGGTAGTGGCGGCAAATGCATGGGGCATAGGTCATGGGTCATGGGTCATGGGTCGTGGAGCAGGTGGGCAGGCGGGCAGGTTTGCTGGTGTGCATGGGGGCAGGTGTGAGAAATTTGGCTGGCATTGCCATCTTTTGCGCCAGCGCTTGCCAGTTACATCTCCACCTGCTCACCTGCTCACCTGCTCACCTGCTCAAAATGCCCTCTTACTCCGATTGACCTTTGCTTCTACCGACTACCGTTTTTAGCGTGCGGTTGTTGAATGATGGTTTCGCGGACGCGGCGCTTGGCTTTGGTATCAATTCCAATTAAGCGCACGTACTCGCCGCTATATTCGTTCAACGAAGCTTCCAAAGCGCTGATTGCTTCTCGCGCATCTTTGGCTTCGATGGGACCGCAACTTTGCCAAGAACTGGTGCGGTAGCGGCGCTCATCGGCGTGTTCCAATCCGATCCGGTAGCCTTGGGATAGCAGTTCGCGTACTTGTTCTACTGCTTGGGGAGTCAATACAGAACTGTCTGGAGCTGGTGCAGTAGCAACGCTGGCTGTGCTGCGAACTGCTGCGGGTGCGCTGGTGCCAGTTGTTACAGTTTTGCCGTTGGGACGTTGGATAATTTGCTCCATGACGCGGCGTTTGGCTTTGGGGTCGATGCCAAACAAGCGCACGTATTCGCCCGCGTGTTCGGCTAAGCAACCTTCCAGGTTTGCCAAAACTTCAGCTTCCGGCTTGGCTTCGATCGGGGTGCAGCTGTGCCAAGAACTGGTGCGGAAGCGGCGTTCGTCTGCATGTTCCGTACCTATCTTGTAGCCTTTTGCTAATAGATTGCGGACAAATTCTACTACTTCTGCACTGATAGAGCCACTCGCTGCCGCACCGCTGTAACTTCCGTTACCGTTGCTTGAGTAGGGTGAGTAGTTAGTTGCAGGGGCGCTAGCTTTGGCTACGGGTTGGCTGCCGTCGGGACGTTGAATAATTTGCTCGACGACGCGGCGCTTGGCTTTGGGGTCGATGCCAATCAGGCGGACGTATTCTCCGGCGTGTTCGCTGAGTGCGGATTGGACCGATGCGATCGCTCCCCGTTCGTTATTACCATCTACAGAGCCGCCGCTTTGCCAAGAACTGGTGCGGAAGCGACGTTCGTCAGCATATTCGATACCGATGCGGCATCCTTTGGCGATCAGACTGCGGACTAGGGAGGCGATTTCTGCGGTGTTCATAGACGTGCTTTCTGATTCAAAACTATTGTTATTTGTACCTACTTGTTCCTTCCGGATATTCGTAATGCAAGCGACGTTGTCGGCGCATTGATAGCCGGATCTGAGGGCATCGTTAATACCGACGACGTGGCGGCTAAATTCAGTATCTTCTTCTTGCACGTCTGGCAGGCGATCGGCTTGTTGTTGCGTGGTAATAATTGACCCGGAAGGTACGAACTTACCGGGTGGAATTTCCACATCTTGGATCAGGGCGTGCATCATAACAATGCAACCTTTCCCGACTCTGGCGTTAAATACGGTAGAGCGAAACCCGATAAAGCAATCATCCCCGACGTAGCAAGGACCGTGAATCAAAGCCATATGGGTAATTGAAGCATTTTTCCCGATCCAGACAGAATATTCTTCTGCATCGTCTCCAATCACCCTACCTTGTTCCAAACCGTGAATCACTACCCCATCCTGGATATTCGTTCCTTCGCCGATATAGAAGGGCGTCCCTTCATCGGCGCGAATCGAAGTACCAGGGGCAATCATCACGTTAGCCCCTATTTGCACATCTCCGATGATATTGGAAAACGAATGCACGTAGGCAGTTGGATCTATCTTTGGCTCTGCCAAAGATCTTGACCATGGCGTCGGCGGTGCCGCAATCCCACGGGCAGCCATATTGAAATTCCTCGCTGACTGAACAAAGTATACTGACTTGACTAACGATAATCTTCCTTCTTGCTGTAGAGCGAGCGATTATCAACCGATACCGTATCGATAATCCCCACTACCATTGCATCGATAGGACTCTTTTCGCTGCCTTCGATTTGACGGGCGGCGCTGCCACGGCTGATCAGAACCCATTCACCCATGCCAGCACCAACCCTATCCCCTGCTACTTCGTATTTTGGAAGTAGCTGTCCTTCCTCATCTATTAGTTGCACCATGAGCAGTTTTAACCCTCTGAGCGATTGCTCTTTTTGGGTACTGACTACGGTGCCGCGAACTTTGGCAATTTGCATTTTTGCTAATTGGTAATTGGTAATTGGTAATTGGTAATTGGTTTGTGTTTTTGATGCCGATTACCGATTACCCTCGTTCCCAAGGCTCTGCCTGGGAACGCCATTACCTATCCTATGGTCTGTTGAGAGGCCGAATACCGCTGACGCTCTCGCGGAATTGTTCTACTGCTTCGGTGTAACGAATGGGTAGGACGTACTCCAGGTTTTCGTGGGGACGGGCAATGATGTGTGTAGAGACTACTTGCCCGCCGTTTACCCGCTTGACAGATTCTACGCCTGCTGCTACCGACGCTTGCACCTCGGAGACATCTCCCCGCACAATTACGGTGACGCGACCGCTGCCAATTTTTTCATATCCGACCAAAGTGACGCGGGCGGCTTTCACCATTGCGTCGGCGGCTTCTACCACGGCTGGAAAGCCGAGGGTTTCAATCATTCCAACTGCAATTGCCATGAGTTCTTCCTTCGCTGAATCAAAGTGCTGCTAGAGAGTTTGGACAAGGGACTTGCCAGTAATCAAGACGCGAGTCTTTTAGGCTGGAAAACTTAAGTCCGGAATTGTTCTACCGCTTCGGTGTAACGAATTGGCAGGACGTATTCCAGGTTTTCGTGGGGACGGGCAATGATGTGGGTCGAGACGACTTCGCCGCCGTTTACCCGTTTGGCTGCTTCTACGCCTGCGGCTACCGAGGCTTGTACTTCCGATACGTCGCCCCGGACGATTACCGTGACGCGGGCGCTACCGATTTTTTCATAACCGACCAAAGTGACGCGAGCTGCTTTCACCATTGCGTCTGCCGCTTCTACAACGGCAGGAAAGCCTCTCGTTTCAATCATTCCAACTGCAATTGGCATTATCTTCCTCCTTAAGCGATCGCCAACCTATTTTCGTCCATTTTTTGCCTCTAACATAAATTTGGACGAGAATACCCATTTTTCTGTTCGAGATCTATTTTTAGCCTCGTATCATTAAGCATAGAGAACCATGGATACCTTGACAATATAAATTATTATGATATTTCCATATGACGTGTCTTAATAAAACTTAACATTCCCCCACTGTAGGAGCGGCAGGAATAAAAGTCGATTTGTTCGGAAAGGGTCTGGTTATGTTTTATAATTTTTTCATAACTATTGAATAACTGGGAATTATCTGACGTGTCAGCCACGGGATAGAGGATTTTGTCTAAAGTACCCTAAACTAAAAAAACAGTGCGGGTGGGAGGGCATTTTCGATGGCAGATGCCTTACGCCGACGGGAACTCCACCAAGTCTGTAGATAATATAAACACAAGCAGACTCAGTACAGGCACTGAGAGAACCATAGATAAGATCGGGAGCTATGGGGGTGGTCGTTAATAATTATTTTAGGTGTCAAGTATTAATCTTGAGCAATTTAAAGGTTAAAGTAAACAAAATCTAATCAATCCAATATGAATCGTCGATGGCAAGACAAGCTTGGAGTGACTTGCGATTGGTGAGTGGTGCTGCTTTGTTTTTGAGGCAAAAATAGCAAGGACATTCTTAGTATCACCTTCTGGGCTCTCCCATAGACGGAGATTGGGTAGCAAATACCTAATTAATTGGTGAATAGCCCACATAGCCTAGTTCTGGCACGTACTTCCGGATACTTCCCCAGTCCGGACAGATTACAAGACTGTTTGTCTAGTCGTTGGGAGAGCCAAGATATCTTGAATTAGGTGGGCGAGGGGACGAGTCAACTTTACTCGAAGGATTATCTCCATGTTACGAGTACCAGTTTTATCACCATCAGGCAAACGATTGATGCCAACCAAGTCTAGCAGGGCGAGACGTTGGTTAAAGGAAGGAAAAGGCAAAGTAGTATACAACGACGTTGGTATTTTCCAGGTACAGTTAGTCAACAATCATGAAGAGTTCAATACTCAGAGGGTAGCGGTTGGCATTGCTCCAGGCAAGCTTTACACAGCTATTGGAGTCCAATCTGCGAAATCTACCTTGTGGATGGGACATCTTCAACTGCGATTTAAAACCGTTTCTGGACCCATGGAGCAACGTTTGATGATGCATAGAGGGCGTAGAGGTCGTCGTATTAATCGCAAGGTTGCGTTTAATCAACGCCCTGATCGCCAAAAGCGTTTTGATCATCGCAAGCAATGCAAGGTTCCACCAAGCATTCGAGCCAACCGTGAATTGGAGTTGCGGCTCTTGAGCGAATTGTCACTAATTTACCCTATTACAACGAGCGCCTACGAAGTAGTTAAAGCGCGTGGCGACAAAGGTTTTAGTCGGGCAATGGTTGGTGAGAAATGGCAGTTAGAAAATCTTAAGCAATATGGCGAAGTCAGTCAAATTGAGGGCTGGAAAACTGCCAATCTCAGACAAGAGTTAGGATTGCACAAACAGAAACACTTCTTCGGTGATGCAATACCTGCTACACACGCTGTAGACGGCATCGCACTAGCTGGCAGTGCATTCATTAGGTACGGCATCATTGACAGCCAAACAATGGGGTGGAAAGGAAATGTTTCTGTTACACCTGCACCATTGGCTGTGATTCGTCGCCCGACTGGATCGCGCCGTCAATTACATCTGATGGTTCGTGCAAAAGGTGGAATTAGAAGGAAATATGGTGGTACTGTTACTCGTCACGGATTGAGAAAAGGCGACTATGTTGCAGCGACTTGTGGCAACAAAACCTATTGTGGCTGGGTAAGTGGTGACACCTCCAAACAAGTTTCTGTCTCTGACCACAATTGGAAACGTAATGGTCAATTCAGTAAAAACTCTCGTCCGATTGATACGACGCTCAACCGGATTAATTGTGACTGCGGTTAAAACCGCCGCGTCGTGTTCATCCCTGGTTTAAAAACACAAAGGTAACACACATACCGGAGACTTGTAGATGACAGAGTTTCTCACCCAAACAAGTTGGTGGGTGCCTTTTTATGGACTGATTGGTGCGGTCTTGACCTTACCCTGGTCGATGGGCATCATTCGTCGCACGGGACCTAGACCGGCAGCTTACTTTAACCTGTTGATGACCGTGCTGGCATTTGTTCACGGCACAATAGTGTTTAGATCTACCTGGAACAAAGAGCCACAAGAATTGATACTCCACTGGCTAACCGTAGCAGATCTAGATTTATCCTTTGCGATTGATATCTCATCGGTGACTGTGGGGGCGATGGAGTTGGTGACGGGGTTAAGTTTGTTAGCCCAACTCTTCGCCCTGGGATACATGGAGAAAGACTGGGCATTAGCCCGCTTTTTTGCTCTGATGGGATTTTTTGAAGGGGCGATGAGTGGCTTGGCAATTAGTAACTCGTTATTTTTGACTTACGCCTTGCTGGAAATGCTCACGCTTTCTACTTATTTGCTGGTGGGTTTTTGGTACGCACAACCATTAGTGGTAACCGCAGCAAGAGATGCGTTTTTAACCAAACGGGTGGGAGACGTGTTGCTGCTGATGGGGGTGGTAGCATTAGCGACAATGGCGGGAAGTTTGAACTTTCCCGATTTGTATAACTGGGCAGAAAATACTACCTTGTCGCCAACGGTAGCAACTTTATTAGGTTTAGCTTTAATTGCGGGACCGACGGGGAAATGCGCTCAATTTCCGCTGCACATGTGGCTGGATGAAGCGATGGAAGGACCGAACCCCGCTTCGATATTGCGAAACTCGGTTGTCGTTGCTGGCGGTGCTTACGTGCTGATTAAACTTCAGCCGGTATTGGTACTTTCCCCAGTAGCTTCGATAGCGTTGGTAGTAATTGGTACAACAACTGCCATCGGTGCGTCTTTGGTTGCGATCGCGCAAATTGACATCAAACGCGCATTATCCCATTCCACCAGCGCTTATTTGGGATTGGTCTTTATCGCCGTTGGGTATCAATGGACGGGATTTGCGCTGATGTTACTACTCGCCCATGGGATCGCCAAAGCTTTATTATTCATGAGCGCAGGTTCGATCGTTCTCACCACCAACAACCAAAATTTGACCGAAATGGGCGGCCTGTGGTCAAAAATGCCCGCTACAACGACTGCTTTTATCGTAGGTTCGGCGGGGTTAATCGGACTGCTGCCTTTGGGAGGTTTTTGGGCGTTGCGATTGGGGATGGACGACTTTTGGAGTTACCAACCTTGGATTGTGGCAGTCTTGCTATTAGTTAACGCCTTGACTGCTTTAAATTTAACCCGCGTCTTTCGCCTGACATTCTTGGGACCAAGTGGGCCGAAAACTCGTCGCGCCCCAGAGGTAGCATGGCCTATGGCAGTACCGATGGTTTCGTTGACCATTTTCACCCTATTCGTTCCTGGGATGATGCAGCGCTTGGATTTGCTGCCAGACTGGATGTATATCAACCAAGATGCAGTTTTGCTGTTAGTTGCATCGGGGTTAGCTGGTACGGCGCTGGGTGCGACAGTCGATCTGCAACGCACTTGGTCAAGACCGATACAAGTACCTTTGAGATTTGTGCAGGACTTGTTGGCTTATGACTTTTACGTGGATCGAGTGTATCGCTACAGCGTAGTTTTTGCCGTCAACCAATTGTCCCGGTTAAATTCTGCCATTGACCGCTACATCGTAGATGGATTGGTTAATTTAGTCGGTCTGGGTACGATTTTCAGCGGACAAAGCTTGAAATACAGCGTTTCTGGTCAATCCCAGTTTTACGTGCTGACAATTTTGCTGGGAACTAGCGTTTTTGCCTTTTTGATGAGTTGGTTCATCGATCCAGAAGCTGTCAAAGCAATTTTAGATTGGGAATTTTGGCGAGTAGCACTCAGTAAATAGCTAATGGCGTTCCCAGGCAGAGCCTTGGGAACGAGGCTAATGGCTAATAGCACATACCAAGCGAGCAATTAGCCATTAGCAATTAGCTATTAGCTAATGGCTAATTGCTAATAGCACATACCAAGCGAGCAATTAGCAATTAGCAATTAGCAATTACCAATAACTTAGGAGCAAGATCGATAAATGCTTAGTGCCTTAATTTTGGTTCCGTTGATCAGTGCGGTTATTGTGGGGTTATGGCCTGGAACTGTAGCGCCTATAATTATCCGGCGAGTGACCTTGGCGATCGCATGTGGTTTATTTCTCTGGTCGCTGGTCGTGGGGATTCAGTTTAACCCCCAGGATATCAACCAGCAATTCTCAGAGTTTATCCCCTGGATTGATAGTTTAGGCTTGACTTACCATCTCGGCGTGGATGGGTTGTCTTTGCCTTTGCTGGTTTTAAATAGTCTGCTGACTTGCCTTGCGATTTCCAGCACCGAGTCATCTATCTCGCGACCCCGATTTTACTACACTTTGGTTTTGTTGTTGAATGTGGGTGTAGCTGGAGCTTTTCTGGCGCAAGATTTGCTGCTGTTTTTCTTGTTTTACGAGTTGGAATTAATTCCACTGTATCTGTTGATTGCAATTTGGGGCGGTCAGCGTCGGGGTTATGCAGCTACCAAATTTCTCATCTATACGGCGATTTCTGGAATTCTGATTTTAGCCGCTTTCTTTGGGTTAGTTTGGCTTAGCCATAGTTCCAGTTTTGCTTACGAACCGCTACTGGGGAACACGCTACCTTTGGGAACGCAATTGTTACTATTAGGGGCAATTGTTGTCGGGTTTGGGATTAAAATTCCCCTCGTACCTTTCCACACTTGGTTACCCGATGCACACGTGGAAGCTTCCACGCCGATTTCAGTGCTGTTAGCGGGGATACTGTTGAAGTTGGGGACTTACGGGTTACTGCGGTTTGGGTTAGGTTTGTTTCCCCAAGCTTGGGCGTATGCCGCACCTTGGTTGGCGACTTGGGCGGTGATCAGCGTATTGTACGGGTCGTTTAACGCGATCGCTCAAACCGACATGAAAAAAATGGTGGCCTTTAGTTCGATCGGTCACATGGGTTACGTCCTCCTCGCCGGAGCAGCCGCTACACCCCTGGCGCTATTGGGCGCAGTTCTGCAAATGATCAGTCACGGGTTGATTTCTGCCCTGTTGTTTCTACTGGTAGGGGTTGTATATAAAAAGACCGGATCGCGGGATATCGAGATTCTGCGCGGACTGTTGAATCCGGAACGGGGTTTACCTGTCGTGGGTAGCTTGATGATTTTGGGGGTGATGGCGAGTGCTGGAATTCCGGGGATGGTGGGCTTTATTTCGGAATTTTTGGTATTTCGCGGCAGTTTGCCGGTATTTCCGACTCAAACCTTGCTGTCAATGATTGGGACGGGGTTAACCTCGGTTTATTTCCTGCTGTTGGTGAACCGGGCATTTTTTGGCAGACTATCGGAAAAAGTGACGTATTTACCACCTGTGCAGTGGAGCGATCGCGCGCCGGCGATCGTTCTTGCTATCCTGATTGTAATCTTGGGCTTGCAACCAGCTTGGATGGTGCATTGGACAGAAAGCACCACCACCGCGATGCTGACAAATTATTCAGCAGTTGCACAAGTTTCTGACATTAGTAGTCATTAATCAACCTCGCCCTTCACGGATTTTGATACGGATGCAGGGATGTTTGAATTAAAGCTATCTCATCCTAATTTAAACTCTGTGTTATGGGCGATTGACCAATTACCCATTACCAATTACCAATTACCCATTACCCATGACCAACACAATTTTAAAACATCAACACCCGCTTACAGAATATATTAACCGTCTGAAAAGGGGACAGGCACTGCTGCAAGATACGCCGGAAAATGTATTGGAAGTGGTGGGAATTCTCAAAAGTTATGGCGTGGTGATGGACGCCTACTATAAAAATCTCCTCTACATTGCCGACCATCAATTTTTAGTGCTGTTTCCCTTTTTTAAATACTTCAACGGCGAGATTACTTGGGGAAAATTGCTGCGTCATTGGTGGCACGATCGGATTAATTTTGAGTATGCAGAGTACTGCATGAGAACGATGATGTGGCACGGCGGCGGCGGGTTGGATGCTTATTTAGATTCAGATGAGTTTAGGAAGCGAGCGCAACCCGCAATCCTTGCCAAAATTAAGCATAATTTCTTCATCCAAGGCGTGCAACAACTGTTTCCAGAATTTTTACCCGAACAGGTGCGTCTCTTTGCTTATTACAGCGCTTTGGGTCAATTTTGGCAGGTGATGTGTCCGATGTTCCTCAATTTATCTGATCGATATGACCGAGGAGAAATTAAAACCATTCCCCAAGTCGTACAACATATCTTGGATGCGTTAGTAGCAGCAGCAAATTTGCCGATTACCTACTCGGTTAAAATTGACGGTAAAGTGTATGAAATTATCCCAAAATCGGCAGGGTTAACCTTCCTTGCTGATACCGCCGTGCCTTACGTTGAGGCAGTTTTCTTTAGAGGCACGCCATTCCCCGGTACGGTTTCTTACAACGCACAAGCTCAAGCTATTTCCCCGGATCAAGGTAGATTTGAATATGGGGCATTGTATGCCGATCCATTACCTATTGGTGGGGCGGGAATTCCACCTACGCAATTGATGCAAGATATGCGTCATTATCTCCCAGAATATTTGCACGAAGTTTACCGCAAAACCCGTCGGGGAGAAGACGATTTGCGAGTGCAAATTTGTCAGACTTTTCAAAAGTCTATGTTCTGCGTTACGACGGCGGCAATTTTGGGATTGGCACCTCATCCCCTCAACACAAGCGATCCGAAGGAACAAAAAGCAAATCAAGCTTATTTGGAAAATTGGATGGATCGGTTTATGACCTCGCGCTTAGTGGGTGTGAATAGTTAGAAACACTTTCATCTCCCTCTCCTTCAATAGGAGAGGGGGTATTTTATTTTATGCGATCGCCCCCCTACATTTGGTATATCCACGGTGGCGTAGGGACACGGCGTCAAAGTCGCGGTAGTAGGGACAAGGCATGATAAATTTTTGCTGTTGTGAGAAAGATGTTGAATGCCGTGTCCCAACAGATCGATGGGGGTGCGATCAAAGATTGTTGGCGTAGGGACAAGGCATGATAAATTTTTGCTGTTGTGAGAAAGATGTTGAATGCCGTGTCCCAACAGATCGATGGGGGTGCGATCAAAGATTGTTGGCGTAGGGACAAGGCATGATAAATTTTTGCTGT
>NZ_BLAY01000117.1 GCF_020521235.1 Microseira wollei NIES-4236
CCAAGGGGGGGACAAGAAAAAGAAAGCCCACTTTATCCAAGGGGGGGACAAGAAAAAGAAAGCCCACTTTATCCAAGGGGGGGACAAGAAAAAGAAAGCCCACTTTATCCAAGGGGGGGACAAGAAAGCCTGCCAAAGGTAGAACAAAAAAGCCCGCCAAAGGCAGGATAAAAAAGCCCCCCAAGGCATTGGGGGTTGGGGGGGATCGGGTCAACCAACTAAAATGACGACCTCATAAAGGTGCATCTAAAATGGTTCAAAACAGTTCAAAAAATTGTAGGGGCGGGTTTTACCAAAGGTATGGGAAACTAACGCAATTGATTAATAAACCCGCCCCGGCACTAAAGCGCAATTACGAACGAGTTATCCTGGCGATTTTATTTGCGATCGCATTCCCCAGCACCTCCCTCGCGCAAATTACCCCCGATACCACTCTCCCAGTCAATTCCACCGTCACGCCGAATGGAAATATCAATATTATTGAAGGTGGAACTCGCACGGGTAATAATTTATTCCACAGTTTTGAGTCATTTTCTCTCCCCACTAACAACACAGCTTTTTTTAACAATGCCCTAGAGATTCAAAATATTTTTAGTCGCGTTACGGGGAATTATATTTCTAATATTGATGGCATTATTCGCGCCAACGGAACTGCTAACTTATTTTTGATTAACCCAAACGGAATTATTTTTGGTGCCAATGCCAGGTTAAATATTGGCGGGTCATTCTTTGCCAGTACGGCGAGAAGTTTGAACTTTGCCGATGGGACGCAATTTAGCACCGCACCCACCGCACAAACTCCACCGTTACTGACAGTTAACGTGCCGATTGGATTGCAATTGGGTACGAATGCTGCACCGATTCAAGTGCAAGGTTCGCGCTTAGCTGTTCTCTCCGGACAAACTTTAGCATTGGTGGGAGGAGATGTCACCATTGCAGGCGGAAATCTACTCGCACCTGGAGGACGGATAGAACTTGCTTCAGTAAGTTCCGGTCAGTGGTCATTGGGAAATAATAACCAACAATTGGTTACTAATTATGGAAATATTCAACTTGACCAACAAGCGATTCTAGATACCAGCAATATTGGTGCAGGTGAGATTCAACTAGCAGGAGGACAGGTAACCCTGACCGGACAATCCCAGGTTATTGCCAATACATTGGGAAATCAAAATGGCGGCAATATAACGATTCAAGCCAATAATTTTACCTTACAAGATGGCGGATTCGTATCTGCATACACTTTTGGTGAAGGTCGAAGTGGCAATATTTTCCTCAATGCTTCTGACTCGGTTAATATTATTGGAACGGGAACGATTGACGATGTAATCCCCACTCTTTTGCTGGGTGCTTTTAACGCATCTTTGCTGCGGGATGGTATATTTACCGGAAGTTTTGCGGCGGGAGATGCGGGAGATTTAACGATTAATACCCGCCAAATGACGATTCGAGAAGGGGGAAGAATTGCATCCGTTACCAGCGTGGGAGGTAGGGGAGGAGATTTAATAGTAAATGCGACCAATGGTTTAGAAATTATCGGGACAAGGACAATAGACGAAGTTGTTGATATTTCAGATAATGTAAGTGCTGGACTGCCGATTTTTATTACTGGGATAGCGACGGGAACGCTTAGAAGTGGGAAAGAAGGGGGGAATTTGACCGTTACAACTCCTCGGTTGATTGTACGCGATCGCGCTGGCATAATATCTGCAACCACGGGTAGCGGCGTCGGTGGAAATCTCACCCTCAATGCGGGAGAATTAGTAGATCTTCGCAATGGCAGTATAGTCGCCACTTTAGCAGTTGGAACGGGCAATGCTGGCGATTTGAACGTTACCACCGGACAGTTAAATATAGTCCAACGCGGCGGACTTTCTTCGAGTAGTCTTAGTGCTGGAAATGCTGGTAATTTATCAGTCAATGCTAGGGGAGTTTTCGTAGAACGTGCCTTTATTGCTGCCTCTACAGGTGGCAAGGGAAAGGGAGGAAATTTAACCATTAATGCCTCAGAATTAGTAGAAGTTGCTACGTCAAGTAGTATTCAAACCGGAACCGCAGGCGAAGGCAATTATGGTAATCTCACAATTAATGCTCCTAGAATTATCATCCAAGGTTTTCGTGCAGGAGTCTCAACACTGACGACAGGTGCAGGTAAGGGAGGAATTCTGACAGTAAATGCTACCGAATCTGTAGAAATAGTTGGCGATACTCCAGGTGCATTTATTCCCACAGAAGACACCGTTTCATTTGTTCTCCAAAACGAACGGAGAAATTTGGCAGGTTTTGCTACCGTTAATTTCAACAGTTCGGGAGATGCAGGGGATTTAATCATTACAACTCCCAGATTGCTGATCCGCGATGGTGCAGGTGCGACTACTTCTACCTTGGGAACTGGTTTAGGCGGAAATCTGACCGTAAATGCTTCGGAATCTGTGACTTTGATTGGCAGAGGCGGGTTAGTAACTGCCACATTTGGAAATAAAAAAGCTGGCAATTTGACCGTTAATACTCCCAGATTAAACCTGCAAGATGGTGCTGCTATTTCTGCCGACACTTTTGGTGCAGGAAATGCGGGAAATTTGACTATTGACACGCAAAACTTAACCGTACAAAATGGTTCGCGCATTGGTGCAGGAACCTTACGAAATAGTACCGGATTGGGGGGCACAGTTACGATTAATGCCCAAGATTCTATCGACATTATTGGTACTTCCGCAAAGAATATAGTTCCCAGCGGCGTATTTGCCAGTACTTTAGGTACGGGAAATGCGGGAGATTTGAACGTTGAAACAGGACGTTTAACAGTAGGCAACGGCGCGCAAGTCACCGTCAGCGGCGAAGGTGCGGGTGCGGCAGGTAACTTAAATATCATTGCCGACACTGTGCGTTTGGATAACCAAGGATCGTTGCGTGCAGAGACTCAGGCAGGCGATCGCGGCAACATTACTTTACAAACTTCAGCCTTGCAAATGCGCCGCAACAGCAACATCACAACGAATGCCTTCGGCACTGCTAACGGTGGCAATATTAATATCAATTCAGATACTTTAGCTGCATTAGAAAATAGCGATATTCGCGCCAATGCCATTCGAGGAAGAGGCGGAAGTATTCAAATTAATACCCAAGGGATTTATCGATCTTTTAATAGTGATATCGATGCTAGTTCCCAACTTGGAATTAACGGAATAGTAGAAATTAAAACCCCAGATATCGACCCCACCCAAGGATTAGTTAACATTCCAGGAATTGACGAATCTCCTAATATTGTCACAGGTTGTCAACCAACAGGTAGAGAAGCATCTAGTTTCACCATTACTGGTACGGGAGGGTTACCGCCAAATCCCACCCAACCTTTTACCAGCGAAGCAATTTGGAGAGATCCCCCTTCTGCTTCAGTTGCAACTGACAATCGACAACAAACCCCTGACAAAATTGTCGAAGCACAAGGTTGGGTACGCGGTGCAAATGGAGAGATTATTTTAACAGCAGAACCGAGCGGAGTAACGCCTTATAGTCCTTCATTACCAATTGGTTGCTATGGGAAATAAACAATTCAATATGCCGACACCCTTAAGGGTGTCGCTACACAAACAAAGCCTGCCTTCGCAGGCTAAAATTACTAGAAAGAGAAAGCGATCGCTATCCTTTCTCCTCCTACTTCTCCTATCCCTATTCCTCACCATCATCACCCCCCACTCGTTCCCAGGATCAGCCAGGGAACGAGATCCCAGAGGATCTGCCTCTGTTACAATTACAATCTTACAAACAGCACAAACCCTCAACGAACAAGGACGACAGCAACTCGAACAAGGCGACGCCGAAGCTGCTTTAAATACTTGGAAACAAGCCGAATTAGCCTATCAAAAAGCTAAGGATGAAAATGGAGTTATTGGCAGCAAACTTAACCAAAGTCAAGCACTACAAGCTTTAGGCAGATATCAGCAAGCGAAACAACTATTAACCCAACTACAAGAAGCTATCAAAAACCAATCCGACTCGGAATTAAAAGCAACGGTATACCGTAGTTTGGGTGATGTTTTGCGAGTGAATGGGGAATTAAAGCAATCGGAAGGTATCTTAGAAGAAAGTTTAAAATTAGCTCAGTCGTTAAACGCAACGCCAGCAGTTGTTGCCACTCAACTTAGTTTAGGAAATACCGCCTTCGCTCAAGTCAAACGCGCACAAGCAGTGAACGCTCCGCAAACGGCTGAAGAGGAAACTAAAAAAGCTGTTAATTTCTATCGTTATGTTATCGAACAAGCAACTTCCACGCAGATAAAACTGCAAGCAAAACTAAATTTACTCAATTTATTAGTCGAGACAAATCAACAGTCAGAGGCGGAAAAAGTTTGGCCTGAAGTTAGGGATGCTGTGTCCCAATTATCTCCGAGTGTATTTGCGATCGCATCTAGAATAAACCTAGCGCGCAGTCTGCTTAAACTTAATCCTAGAAATGAAGCAATTCCATCTCTCCTCACTCTGGCGATCGCACAAGCCAAAACCTTAGCCACTCGGAGTTTAGAATCCTACGCAGTTGGTTATTTAGGACAATTTTATGAGTTAAATCAACAACCTCAACAGGCAATTAACCTCACAGAAACAGCATTAAAATTAGCGCAAGCTAATCAATTTTTTGATATCGCCTATCAATGGCAGTGGCAGTTAGGAAAATTGTATAATAATACTGGGAATAAAACAGCAGCGATCGCCTCCTACACCGAAGCCGTTAAAACCCTTGAATATTTGCGAAAAAACTTAGTTGCACTCAACCCCGAAGGTCAATTTTCCTTTCGCGATGAAGTCGAACCCGTTTATCGTCAGTTAGTTGATTTACTCCTGCAATCCGAACCCAGTCAAGAAAACCTTCAACAAGCAATCAAACAAATTGATGCGCTGCAACTTGCCGAAATAGAAAACTTTTTAGGCTGCGATTTGTCTAAATTAGTTGTAATTAACCAAGTTCCCGATCCCAAAGCTGCCATTATTTATCCGATTGTTTTAGACCAACGGTTAGCCGTCATTTTACAGTTACCTGAAAAAGTTTTAGAATATCATGAAATTGCGATTGACAAAAACCAGGTACACAATGCGATCGCCGAGTTAAAAGAATATTTAAACGCACCGAATCGCCGCGATGAAGTAATCCAAAAAGCGCAGATATTTTATCAATGGATATTTAAACCTATCGAACCAACAATTGGCAGTCGCAAAGACATTGAAACTTTAGTATTTGTTCTAGATGGAGACTTGCGAAATATCCCGATGACAATTCTCCACGACGGTCAAAACTATCTGTTTGAAAAATATCCAACTGCTGTGGCTCCCCAATTGGAAATTTTCGCCCCCAAACCGCTGGAAAAAAGCTTAAAATTATTTATCGGTGGCGTTGGTCAACCACAAACAATCGAGGGAATATTTTACGATCGCATTAGATATTTTGACCAAGAGTTAAATCAAATAAAAACGCAAGCATCTGCCAGCGAAACACTTGTAAATGATAATTTTACCCTGGCAAATATCCAACAGCGACTCGAATCAGAAAACTTTTCAGCCATCCATATTAAAACTCACGGCGTCTTCAGTTCTGACCCGGATGGTACATTTATTGTGGCTTACAATCAATTAGTCAAGGGTAAAGATTTAGCTAACATAATTCAATTGAGCCGTCAAAGCGAATCTCAAACTATCGAATTACTCGTCCTGAGTGCTTGCTATACAGCACAAGGAGATAACCGAGCGATTTTAGGACTCGCTGGAATTGCAGTGCGTGCAGGCGCACGCAGTACAATATCAACGTTATGGGAAGCACGGGATGCAGCCAATACCGAACTAATGGCAAAATTTTACCAAGAGTTATCTAAACCAAACATGACGCGAGCAAAAGCATTGCAACTAAGTCAAAAATCCCTGTTTGAGCAATACAAAGCTCCCAATGTTTGGGCACCTTATGTTTTAGTTGGGAATTGGCTTTAATATCGTGTCCGGTCGATTACCTCTAATAAAATAAGCCCCTCTCTGCTAGGGCTTAGTTTGTGTGCCCGCTTGCGCTCCGCACCCTTTAGGGTGACGGTATTATATCAAATCCGGTTGCATCGGAATAATTAGCTTTCTTGCCAATTGCTAATTGCTAATTGCTAATTGCTAATTTTCCATACAGGTTGTAATTCCGATGCAACCGGAAACAATATTATGGGTAATTTACCGGAGATCATATAACAACCAGAAACCCGGTTTTTCTAAAAAACCGGGTTTCTTAAACCAGAAACCCGGTTTTTCTAAAAAACCGGGTTTCTTAACCATTATCCACGAGTTGTATCACTTCAACCACAGGTATTTTACCCATAGCCTCCACATTAGTGGAATCTAACTCAGCAGATGTTAATAAATTCATCCAATCGCGTTCGAGTTGTTCATTTTCTGAATTGCTAAGACGCTGTTCTGCTAAACGGGATAAAGCGTCATACCAAATTTCTGGATTCCCAGCGTTCATTTTAACCTCGCTTTCGGGAGTTAACGGAACTCGTTGCACCCACTCATCCACAGCAACGCGCTGATTGGGGGTCTTTTGTTGGCATTTAATTACTAAATACCAATGGTAATATTGATTCGGTTCCAGGGCATATTTAGGAACGGCAGGGAGACGAATGCCAATAATTCCAGGAGTTTTAGAGGTTTTAAAAGAAGTTCGGTAAAGAAGTTTTTCGTCGCGATCGTGCAGTGAAAATTCGCTCGATTCAATCTCTTGTGATGAATAGGGAAGATAAAACCAAAACGTGGGATATTCAGAGGTAGTTAATCGCTGTTCTACATTGCGAGGAACTAAAGCTGTCAGTCGCTGACCTGTGTTGTTGTCACATGCAATAGGGCCAAGTCCACCGCCTTCTGTGGCAGTTCCTTTGGGTGGTTTGTCGCGACTTGCATTGACTTGGTTCTGATTCTCCAGAATACCAGACTGTTGTTGTGCAAGCACCGGGTAGAATGGCACGCTGATGATTGAGAGAGCAATCGCAAAAGCAATCTTAACCTGCTCGGTGACCATAGCAAATGGTGATTATTAGTTCTTAGAAGCAATATAAAACACCGCACCGCCGCTTGTGAACAGAGATAATACTAAAGGCACCAGCGGTATCCACCCACCGATAACGAGACTCCCGTAGCAGATTAAATATAATGCGATCGCTGCCACACTGGCGCTAGGGACGACTAAACCTCGCCGCGATCGCACAGACCAAGCGAACGCACCCCCTGCAAGCGACCAAATCCAAACAAAAATAGCATCCCCCCACTGGGGTAAGGTCCACAACAAAGGTCGTTTATCCATCACCGCACTGATAATTTGACTCGTCATCTGTGCGTGAACCCATACCCCCACCATTTCACCCAATGGGGTATTAAAATTATCTCTAGCAACTTTTGCAGTATAGCCAATCAGTACAATTCGATCTTTTACCAATTCTGGGTTAATTCCAGCTAAAACTTGCGTTAGCGTCACTGTCTCTGCGGGTTTGGGGTTTGAACGATAGTTAATTAGTATTTCATTGCTGTCGCCACTTAAGTTTTGATAACCACCCGTCCGCGCATTTAATGGTTTCAAGATAACTTGGTTGTGATGCCAATCTCCATTTGGCAATGTTGTCAGCGGTTTACCTTCTGCCTGAAGAAATCGTTTAGCTAACACCAAGCTTAAACTATAGGGAGTAATGCAAGTCGGAGATTTACGAAATTTCGGGTTGTAGGACAGAAATTGCCGCCGAATTGAATTATCAATCCAATCATCCTTAATTAAATCGCTATAACCGACTTGTTCCTTTAACTGTTTTTGGGAAAATTCAGCAGGTGGGTAAAAGTTTGGTGTTGAATCTAAAGCAGCACAGACAGTCAATAAATTTGAGTTTTGTTGAAATTGCTCGATGAATTCTTTTCTCCCCGGTTCTCTGGCTTGATAGCGGTGCATATCTAAACCGATAACGCGGGGTTGATGTTGTTCTATTTTTTCAATTAACTTCGCTAACTTTGTATCTTCTACGGGATATTTTCCACCTAAATCTTCTTGGGTGACTTCAACAACTAAAATGCGCGGATCGATCGGTTCTGCTTTCCGCAATCGCATCATCCCATCAAACGCTGCCAACTCCCACGATTGCAATATCCCCGTTAGGCGCACACCCATTATTAGAGTGGTGGCGATCGCGGTTGTAGGTAAAACAAATTGCCAGCAATCTTCCCGTAACCAAACAGGTCGATTTACGAGCGTTCGCAAGTTTTCTAAACGTTTTTCAATTATTTCTACATTGGCAGGTCGTTTTTCTATAGATTCCTCTATCATCCAATCCAGCAAATCAGCCAATCCCTTTGAAATATGCTTAGCACTATTTCGCCAAATTGGCTTTTTTGTGCGTTCGTTTTTCGGGAAATCACAGGGTTTTTTGCCAGTCAGCAAATGTACAAAAGTTAGCCCCAAAGCAAAGAAATCTGATTGGGGATATCCCAGTCCTTGTTCTCGCTGTTCTGGCGCTGCATACATTGATATAACTCTTCTGGCAACTTCATCTCCCGCACCTAATCTTGCGTAATAAGTGTTCGTAATTTGTCTAACTTCGCCAAAGTCTATTAACACCAGTTTACCATCATCTGGTTTTAGCATGATGTTTGAAGGGCTGATATCAAGATGTAAATATTTTTTATCATGATGCAGATATCGCAGGATTTTTATTAATTGTAATAACCAGTCAATTGCTGGCTTTTCTTCAATCGGTTTATATTCAGGATTTTCCATCCATTTGTCTAAGTTCATTCCGTCTATTTTTTCCATTAATAGACAGTGAATTTCTCGGGGAGGACAATCTTCTATAGGATGAGTGAAGTAATCTTCTCCTGCTTCTACTCTAGGAATTGATATATCTGGACGCCACAATTGTTTCAATATTCTGCCTTCTTGCTTAAAGAAATCCAGATGTTCTGGCTTTGTTAGACATTTAATAACTTTCTTATTTCCATTGTTATCTACTACCTCAAAAACTCGTGCAAAACCCCCTTCACCCAACTTCTTAACGACGCGATAACCATTTTTCAGAATTAATTTTGATCTACAATCAAGGCACAAAGATTCATCTTCTGGATTTTCTGGATTTTCACACCAAGGATTGAGGCAATAAATCATAGTCGGAGAAAGAACATAAATCAAGTCAGATAACCACAGGGTAGGGAACATCCAAAATATTCCATCCAAGTGAAGATTTTATGATTGCCGTGCCCCAGGGACGATCTATCGCTATTGATATTCAAGCATCAACCCAGTTTCTTGTAATTTAATCTGACAATTGCTCGATCAAATAATCAATATTATCCGCTGCATAACCGATTTCTTCGATTGGCTTTTCTTCAATTTTTGAGCATAATTGACTCAGCTTTTCTTGCAAAACACTGTCTTCTCGATAAACCTTGCGTAACGTTTCTATAATCTTGTCCGTGATGTTAGGAATGAGGAATTCCACAGTCTCATCTCTTTCTTCTTGAATATCCAAACAATAAGCTTTCAGCATTTTAATTTGAATTTTTGACAGCTTAATTGCTTGATAAATTTCCCGTGTAATTCCATCGATCAATTGGTTTCGGACATACTCCATCACAACAGGTGGAAAGGTAAATCCTGCGGCATTTCGCTCGAGCATATTGCGTCTTTGCAGCGATTCTAAAGCCTCGAATAACTCATCATCAGAGACGAAGAGTAAACTATTTAATTTGATATCTTGCCACGACAGTGGATTGCCGACGAGCGCTAGCCATCCGGCGATTTCTTTCTCTGCTTCTGATAACCGTTCGTATTGTTGCTTGATTAAGTCTCGAATATCCTGCAATAACGTCACTTTTTGCGCCAAAAATTCGGAAATTTTGCCCCCAAATAGCTCTTTAATCGTGGTGGAAGCAATTTTTAAAGCTAAAGGGTTTCCTCGATAGTGTCGAATCAGATAGTCATATTGTTGCCGCTCGACTAACTGTTTTTCTTGTAAAAACTTTTCGGCATATACCGGGTCTAACCCTTTAACTTGATACGAGCGAACGGGTAAGGTTTCTCCTTCGGCGAAGGCAATTTCTTTAGTCTTTTCCAGACTGGTAATGACAATGCAGCTTTGATGGCGTTCTCCCAAGCGCTCTAGCAGTTTGCCATAGTCTTGATGTTTTTCCTCAAATTGTCCGGCAATATTTTCGCTGCAAAGCAGAGATTCTAAGTTATCGAGTACGATCAAGCAGCGATGTTTTTTTAAACAATCGAGTAGTCGCTCGATTCGATCGTCATTATTATAAGTTTGATAAATTGCCCGCTCGTCAGGTAAAGATTGAATTAGGTCATCTAAGAGGTTTTCAATACTAGGGGCGCGACGCAGCGATCGCCAAATGACATAATCAAACTGCTCGCCAATCTCTTCCGCCAACTTCACCGATAAAGCAGTTTTACCAATTCCCGTCATCCCCAACAGCGCCACGATGCGGCATTTATCATCCACGCACCACCGCTTCAGCAAGTTCAGCTCTTCTGTGCGACCATAGAAAACCGAGACATCCGGCGCTTCCCCCCAGTCGAGGCGGGGACGAGAGCGCGATCGCTCGGTGTAAACAACAGCGGACTCTGCGCTTACTAAATTGTCTCGCTTCAAGCTTTTTTGGTGCAGCGAATCAAGCAGCGACATCAACTTGGCTAATTTCCCAGGTCCTGCGCCGGTAATGCGAAACTTCTTGTAGACCTCGCCGAGTCTCTTGCGGACTGCTTCCGGAGTCAGGTCTAGCTTTTTGGCGATCCCAAGAATCGGTTCGCCCCGCAACGCCATTGACAACACTTCTAGCTCGTTGTCAGATACAAAGTGTTCAATTGCTACCGCTTTAAGGAAATCTTGGGGAATCACAGTACTTAGGCTCATCTAGGCGAATATATTTTATTCTATACTTATAAGTGAGTTTTTGTGTAGGTTCGCCCGATCTCACTTCCCGCCAAACCGCGCCAGTCCGCTCTTTTGCCCAAACCAGCGTCAAAATTGCCCTCTCAACTCCTCTCCCTTGATGGGAAACCGGAAACAATAGGAGACGGTAGCAAAACGCCTACAAAAAACTTTACAGTTAAGCTGGACAGAATTGGATTTCCCCATTTAGTATCACATAAATGAGTACTACCAATTTCCCTTGATTTTGCTACAGATCAAACATGTTGGTAGGGGCGGGTTTTACCAACAACCTTTCTATAAACCTGCCCCCAAGTGTGGCGCATTCATGGGAAAACGGTATAAATGGATCGCCACAATGTCGAGGGATGACAAAAAAGTTGCGCTCCCATTGGGGAATAGCTATGATATCGTTGCCGCTGGCATCGGAATTACTCAACACAGTCACGGCAATTACCAATTACCAAGAAAGCTAATCATTCCGATGCCAACAAATTTGATATTAAGCTTTGATAATTTTTAATGCGTTTAAAGAAAGTGTTCCTGAAGAAATAAAATAAACCTAGTAAACACCTCTAGACTTTTTGAAATTTCTAGATATGAAACGTAGAAGATTTATCAGCAAAGCCGCAATCGGTGCCACAACTGCTGTCGCAATTGGTGCTTGTGCTAGAACCACCACAACGCAAACAAGTCAAAACAACGCCCTACCAAGCGTTCGATGGCGGATGGCGACGAGTTGGCCTAAATCCCTTGAAACCATTTTCGGAGGAGCTGAGACGGTTTGCAAGCGCGTCAAAGAAATGACCAACGGACGTTTCACCATTACGCCTTTTGCCGCCGGTGAAATTGTACCCGGACTGCAAGTTTTAGACGCCGTCCAAGGGGGAACCCTCGAATGCGGTCACACTGCCAGCTACTATTACATTGGTAAAAATCCCGCCCTGGGTTTTGCTACCACAGTACCCTTTGGACTCAACGCTCAACAGCAGAATGCTTGGCTTTATCACGGCGGTGGTTTAGAGGCAATGCAAAAAATTTACTCCAGCTTCAACGTCATTAATTTTCCTGCTGGTAATACCGGCGTGCAAATGGGGGGTTGGTTTAAGCGCGAAATTAAATCAGTTGCCGATCTAAAGGGATTAAAAATGCGTATCCCTGGGTTAGGCGGCGAAGTAATGGGGCGTTTGGGAGTCAACGTTCAAGTATTACCTGGTGGCGAGATTTATCTAGCATTAGATCGGGGGGCAATTGATGCAGCAGAGTGGGTTGGTCCCTACGATGATGAAAAGCTGGGTTTAAATAAAGCAGCGCCGTTTTATTACTACCCTGGTTGGTGGGAACCGGGGCCAACTTTGGACGTTTTAGTCAACCGCAGCGCATGGCAGAAACTGCCTAAAGAGTATCAGGAGATTTTCAAAACTGCTGCCTATGAAGCTAACATTAATATGCTAGCGCAGTACGATACTTTGAATCAGCAAGCCTTGGGAAAACTGGTTTCTGGCGGCACAAAGTTGATTCCTTACAGTAAAGAAATTATGCAGGCTGCCCAAAAAGCTGCATTCGACCTGTATGAAGAAAATGCTAGCAAATCCGCCACGTTTAAGCAAGTTTACCAGCAATGGAAGGCGTTTCGAGAGCAAATCTATAAATGGAATGGGATTAACGAATTGAGCTTTGCCAATTTCGCCATATCCACCACTGCTAAGTAACGCAAGTTGCTAGTTATAAACAAGGGCGTTGCTAATGGCTAATTGCTAATTGCTAATAAGCTGCAAAGCATCTAATTTGACGGTCAATTTTTCCTCAATTCTTGTGGGGTGGGCATCTTGCCCGCCTCTGTATTCGATCTAGATGCAAAGCAGTTTATAACCAGGACTTACGCAAAGTTTCTAAATGTAGGGTGCATCCTTAGCCGTGTACGGCACCGCGACCACCATATATGGAGTTGCTGCGTAAGTCCCGATCGCATTTTTCCTGGCATTAGCCATTAGCCATTAGTCGCCGGTTTGATCCCTTTTCACTCAACTACTCAACGACGGTAAGAAACTGACAATTCCTGGAAAGATAATAACCAATACCAAGACTATCAATTGCAGCAAAATAAACTGCACGGCACCGCGATAAATATCGGCGGTAGTGACTTCTTTTGGTGCGACGCCGCGTAGGTAGAAAAGAGCAAAGCCAAACGGCGGCGTCAGAAAAGAAGTTTGTAAATTTGCCCCCAAAACCACACCGTACCAAACGAGATCGAGTCCCAATTGTTGGGCAACGGGTACAAACAATGGCACTACAATAAAAGCGATCTCGAAAAAGTCGATAAAGAAACCGAGGATGAAAACAACCAACATACTCACGAACATAAAGCCAACTTGTCCGCCTGGAAGGTTGGCAAGAAAGTCGTTCATGAATTGGTCGCCATTTAATCCCCGAAATACCAAACTAAACGCCGTCGAACCAATCAGAATGTACATCACCATGCTGCTGGTTCGCAAAGTAAGATCGCAAACTTGACGCAAAGATTGGGGGGTTAGCTGTCGGTTAAAAGCTGCCAAAATCACGGTGCCAATACACCCAATTGCCCCAGCTTCTGTCGGCGTAGCAATGCCAAAAAATATACTTCCCAATATCAGTAAAATCAACAGGATGGGCGGCACCATGACTTTAACTACTCGCTGCCCCAAAGCTTTGCCACCAATGGCACGCACTTCCTCTGGCAATGCGGGCGCAAAATCTGGCCTCAAAAACGCCACAATTAGCACGTGAAGCGCAAAGGCCCCCGCCATCATTAGTCCCGGAATTACCGAACCGATGAACAAGTCGCCGACGGAAACGCCCAACTGGTCGCCCAACACCACTAGGACTACGCTAGGCGGGATAATTTGACCCAGGGTGCCGGATGCTACAATCACTCCGGTAGCGAGTTCTTTGTTATAGCCATAGCGCAGCATAATAGGTAGAGAAATTAATCCCATTGCAACTACCGTCGCCGCTACAACGCCGGTAGTTGCTGCTAGTAACGCCCCTACTAATACGACTGCTAGTGCCAAGCCTCCCCGCAGTCGCCCAAACAAAATTCCCATTGTTTCTAGCAGTTGTTCTGCAATGCCGGATTTTTCCAGCATTGCTCCCAAAAAGATAAAGTAAGGAATGGCTAGTAGGGTGTAATTTGCCATAATGCCAAAGATTCGCTGTGGCATGGCAGTGAGAAAAACTGGGTCGAATACGCCCAAACTTACCCCAATCAAACTAAACAGAATTGCCACACCCCCCAGGGAAAAGGCAACAGAATAGCCTAGAGAAAGTAATACCAATGCACCAGCAAACATAACTGGCCCCAACCATTCATATGCTAGCGTCATGGTGTTCCTCCTCTTGGGATGTTGTAGCGCCTTTTAGATAGGCAAATTTTTTGATTGCTTCGGAAATTCCCTGTAAAATTAACAGCACGCAGCTGACAATAATCATCGATTTAATTGGATAACGGGGTAAGCCGCCTGGGTCGGGAGATGTTTCCAAGATTGCCCAAGAGTTAACAATGGTTTCCCAAGAAAACCAGATAATTAGGATGGAAAAGGGAATGAGAAATAATAACGTTCCGATCAAATCTGCCAGGGCTTTTCGCTTGGGGGGCCAATTACTATAGAAAATATCTACGCGCACGTGTTCGTTATGTTTTAACGTATAAGCAGCCCCTAACAGGAAAACTAGGTCAAAAATATACCACTGGCCTTCAATAAAAGCGTTGGAACTCAAGTTTTGACCCACTGCGCGTCCGACGTAGCGTCCGGCAACATTCCACACGCCGATTAGTACCATTAAAGGCACTAACCAGTAGGTGAGACGTCCGATTTTTTCGTTGAAGGCGTCGATGATTCTAGATAGTTGCAGCAGTTTTTCCAATGTGCTACCTCTCCTGCTTGGGACAAAGGCTTAAGAGACTTAGTATTTTATCGCCGAAATCAATCCAATTTTCTCATATTTAAACTAGGCTTCATCTAAATTATGTAACTTTTTGTTAAATTTGCCAAATTGGCAATACAGTCAAGTGGAATTAGGTTTTCATAGCTAGAAGATGTACAAAAAGTGAAAGCTATGGCAACCACAATCAGCGCGAACAAATCTCAGGAATCCAAACAATTCAAGTCTCAGAAGAAATCCAAAGTTCCCTCAGGCATTAATACCTTTGAAGTACAACCGTGCCAAAATAGAAATACATCGAGTCGTGAGCTACTGAGCGACTGGAAAGATGCCTCTTAGGGAGTAGGGAACAGGAAGACAACTTATTCTCCGGAATAAAAAGTCTAAAAATTTATCCTAAAATTGCCCAGAATTCCGAAAAAAATATTGTGACCTTTTTTGAATTGTTTTGACAGTCTAGGAGAAAGAATCCATAAATCGGCGGTCAATCCAGTCTTTCAAAGACCACAATAGGGGAGATTCCCATCCCCAGGAACCCCAGGAAGCAACGGCACTACCATCACCCGTACCAATTAAACTGAGATAGCGTTTCTGCGGTTTATATGGTTTCAAGGGTTGACTCTGTAATGTTCGCCATAGATTATTAAACAACGGTTTGCCCTGGCGCACGGCAAATACTCCTGCTTTGGGACAAGGATGGTTAACAATTGTGGCAATATCCCCGGCAGCGAAAACTTGGGGATGAGAGAGCGATCGCAACGTATCGCTGACTAAAATAAATCCATCAGAATCAACTGCCAGTCCTGATATTTTAGGCCAATCCGGTGCAGATGCTTGCGTTACCCAGAAAAGGTAATTAAATTTAACATTTAAACCCGACTCGCAGCGAACTAATTGCGGTTTCACTTCGCAAACCTTTTCTTGTAGATGCACAATAATACCGCGACGGGTGAGAAGCCGTCCCATGTGCTGTCGCACCCAGGGGTTATGATTGGTCATCAATTCGGCGTCGCGATGGAATAAATGGATTTCTAAATTAGATTGTTCTGAGTTAATTTTTGGCTGGGACTCTGAGTTAATTTTTGGCCTATCCCACAATTGGGGGGATTTTAAAATTCTGGATAGGCGGGAATGCAGGTTCAATGCTAGTTCCACACCTCCTGCACCTCCACCGACAATTCCGATGCGAATGGGAGAGTCTGGGTTGTTAGTTACTTGCTCGATTATTTGATTCCATTGTTGCAAAAAATGGGGGACGGGTTTGACTGGAATGGCATGTTCTGCTGCACCGGGTACGGATAGGGTGGCGGGTGTGCTGCCAATATCAATCGATAATAAATCGAATCGCACTGGCGGTTGGTTTTCACACAGAACTTGATTGTTATTTAAATCTAAACCAATGGCGCGATCGCATATCATTTCTGCTTTGGCATATTGGGTGAGCGAATTCAGGTCAATATGACATTCCTCGTAACTATAAAAACCCGCCACATAACCGGATAGCATCCCCGAATAAGGCGTTTGTTCCACATCGGATATCAGCACGATCCGCACGTCTTTTAGCGGGTTTTGGGCGAAGTGTTTGAGTGCGATCGCATGACTGTGTCCCCCACCAATTAGCACCAATTTTTTCATATTTTTAGGCATTTTTTTTATTTATACCTTCTCCTCGATTACATTGTTTGAAAAGTAGGGACACGGCATGTAAAACATTGGCGCTCAAACCCTAAATCTTGATAATGCCGTGTTTCAAAAGTAGCGACACGGCATGTAAAACATTGGTTATCAAACCCGAAATCTTGATAATGCCGTGTTTCAAAATTAGGGAAACGGCATGTAAAACATTGGTTGTCAAACCCGAAATATTCATAATGCCGTGTCCAACCCTGGTTGCGCCTATAAGAAACCGGGAATCTCCAGCATTTCCCTCTCCCTTGTTTTGCTATACTCTTCAGCTTGTTGTAACAGATTTTCCAGATTGGGATTATTAATTTTGGCTGATGGCTGTCGATAAAATAGCTTGTTCAAACCATACCCGACTAGATAAATAGATTCTCTTAACGTCAGAACTGCTTTCTTGTACAAATTCCATTTGTTTGATAACTTGCTGGGATGGGGAATGACTGTAAAACCATTGTCGCGGAACAGAAATAGCGATCGCCACATATGAGGCGAGTCAGTAATTAACACAATTCGTTCGATTCCTTGGGGTTTGAGAATGGCTGCGGTGAAAGCGGCATTTTCACTCGTACTTATAGAACAATTTTCCCCATCTATCACTCGACTGGGAATGCCTTTTTCTTCGAGTAACTGGATCATTTCCCCCGCTTCTGTCCTCCCACTGAAAAAAATTTCTGGCGCTTTTTTAGCTTGCCAAAGTTCAGCTGCTAAATCGATTCTATTTTCCCATTGAGATGGCCCTCGACCGAGTATTACAATTGCTTGTGCTGCTGTACTATAATCAGTTGGCAAGGCAAGTCCTTTCCCTACAAAGACAAATAGGAGCAGGAACGTGCTGGTTAAGCTAATTATCGATAAAATCGCTTTTGACTTGATTATTCGCCGTTTCCTGCGTCGCTTGTTCACAAGAAAGCCAAGTCCGAAAACAGCTAAAATTAGTTTGGCTATCAGGATGATGTTGACAAGCTCAAACGACACCCAATCTGTGAATACAGAATATTCGGTTAATTGGCGATCGCACAAGGTTGAATCAAACATTTTACTGGGTAAGTGGTAATTGGTAATTGGTAAGAATTAGCGGGCTATTTTCTCTCCTACAGATAACAATCCCAAATCCCAAATCTGAAATCTGAAATCTGAAATCTGAAATTATTTTTCCCATTTTGGTCCTGTTAAAGTTGCTCGCAGACGCCAGTTTTCTTTTGGGGTTTTCACTTCTAAGACTCCGCTATTTAAATTTTGTCGCATCAACGGACTTTCGATTGCATGCCAATCTTTCAAGAGCCGTTCTTTACTATTAATATTAGCACGGGCAATCCCGCCGTTGGGTGCGTAGGTCATGACTATGCGATCGCCCAATAAACTCGTATAACCTATCTCGCCTTTACTGTTCCAATTTTTATCATCTACAGATGTTTTATCCAAGGCAGTTTTAAGGCTAGCCAAATCTGGATAATCGGCAACTCTAGCAACATCGGTAATCCAAGCAGTATTATCCCCCGTCGCTACCAAAGCTTGATAGTTTTTATCCCGTTCTGAAACCGGATTTTGCCAGTTAATATTATCCCCCCAAGGACGGGCGCACAGCCAAGTATTTTCGATTCGCCAAATATACCAATCTCGATGGCGTTGCGGTTGTCCGTAACGCGCTGGTAAAACAAGGTGAGAACGTGCTGGTACTTTAGCGGCTTTGTCTTTATTGTTTAATCGCAATTGGTATATAACAGCACCCCGTTCTTGCACGTACTGATCTCCCGGACTGCGCCCTGTTGCCATTGGGGTGTGGAAGGTTCCTGCTAAACTAATTACTGCGTTATTTTGTCCTTTGGGATCGCGTACAACTAGCTTGTAGGTGGCATATTGGGCGTTGATAGTTCCTTTGACTTGATAAGAACGTTGGGGTTCTATAAGCGTCGCCAAACTGTAGTCAGAAGTTACGTAGAAAGTTTCCCACATCCGGTTGCTTTGGAAGTAACTATAATAACCAGGGTGGCTCATTTTTGCTTGGAAAGGTAGGGGAATTTCTTTACGCGCGATCGCTCTCAATTCTACAGGCGGGCGGTACGTACTCAACGCTGCTGGCAATGCTAACCAAGCACTTTTCTCATCCATCCGATTAGCAGCTTCTGGACTATCGCCCCACCATATCCAAGATACGGCACTCATGCCGCTATCCCAAGTACCGCGATCGAAACCTCGACTTTCCGCACCTCCAGCAGTTCCCCAACTCAGGCGCAATGCCATATTAGCGGCGTACCAATCTAAAGTAGCTTTTGCCAGTTGTTTTAATTCGGGAGTTTTGGCAAAGTCGTAAAGATTGAGCAATCCGGCAATAGAATAACCGTAATAAGTTGAAGAATGAAATTCGCCTTGTCCGATAGTCATAAATTTGTTAAGTTCTGAACGCAACCAGGCTTCATTAGTAGCAGCACTCGCAGGATCGCCATTAGGAAAACCGCTACCATCCATTAAAGCAAGTCCCGATGTGCGTTTCATAAACATGTGGTTTTCGGTACCAGTCCCCACCCATTGTAAAACGCGATTTGGTCCCAGCATACTGCGATAAGATGCTGTTACGTTATCTGGCATTTGGTCGCGAAATAAGAAAAAAATGCGAACGTCGTAAATGGTGCGAAAATGGTAGATACTCGGCTTGTCTCGCTCCATTCCCATCAGGATATCCCAGCTTTGTTGGCGATTGTAACGTTCTCCTAAACTCAAACGCGCTAAAATAACCGGGAGCAAGTATTTGTGCGGATCGCCAATGTTCTCCCGCTGCCACCAAGCATCCAGTTTATTTAAGTCTTCGGCGGCTAATTTTTCCCTAATCGCCATACTGCGTCCTTCCAACGTCGCCGGTAGACGGCTGAATTGCGCGTTCGTAGGCGCTGGAGTGCTTTCTGCAAGGGGTTTTGGTTCCGTTTTGGGGAGGGAACAGGCGGCGCTAAGCTGGGTGAGGAGGAATGCGAGCGCGAGAATTTGCAGTTTCATTAGTTTGGTTTTTCCGTACTTGGTGCGATCAAGTTTGCTGATTGAAGATTAGCTAAGATCGTAGCAGTTTGATTAGAGTAAAAAGTTACTAAATTACGTGAGGGGCAACAGTGAGTAAAAAGCGCGATAGTGCATCCTCACCGCTAGGCGATCGCACTCTTTGTGTTATTGTATAGATGGAACAGGACGACGTTTAATACCATTTTCAACAACTCGATCTAAATAAACTTGATAACTAAAGACAATATGAATCCAGATTTACAGCTAAAATCTATCTCTAATACATCAAACCTTTACGATACAGATTTCTATTTGTGGGTGCAAACGACTGCACAATTGTTAAAAGAAAAAAGACTAGATATGGTAGACTTTGAGAATTTAATAGAAGAAATTGAAAGCCTGGGTAAAAGCGATAAGAAAGAATTAAAAAGCAGACTAACAACGTTAATAGAACATCTTTTAAAAATTAAATATTGGCAATCCGAAAAAGCTAATAATGCTAGAGGATGGCGGCAAACTATTGTCGAACAAAGAAGGCAAATTGAATATTTATTGGAAGATAGTCCCAGTCTGAGAGGATTGTTAGCAGAGATCTGGATAGAATGTTATGTTAATGCTAGGAAAGATCTCATAAAAAAATATGAATTAGATGCAGAAATATTTCCCAGCGAACCTGCATTTAGCTTAGAGGATATCCTCAATGAGGATTATATACCAGAGTAATTACCAGAGAAGGCAATATGCCTCCCTTCGCTTCGCGATCGCATCCATCAAAAGAGTGCGATCGCCGCTCGATACAAAGTAAAGCGCGATCGCAAACAATGCTTTAACAAGCGCTTAGAAATTTTCCGGTTCGATCTAATGCTTTAGCTTGTAGTCGGGTGCAGTTCAGTGTTAGACCAGCGCTTGATTGGGAGTTTCACAACTTTCCGCCCACTGGCAATTTGCTTCTTTCGCAAATCCTCAAATATTGCCTTGAGGTCATAGTTCAAGGATTTGGCGTATTCTTCTCTGTACTTGTGAATCTCTTCCAAAATTGGGTCTTTGTACATCGCTACTCTCCTAGAGGATCAATTGTCATGAACTCGTAAGGCGTACAAACAAATGGTAGCTTATATCCAAGATCGCGACTAATCTCTGATAATTTTCGTTGGATCTGAGAATTTGCCATGTGCTTGCAATTCCAGGTTAGCAAGTAGTCTAAGCCATAAACTGTTGCCAGTGCCATGTGTAAAGCATCGTTGGCGGCTTTAGGTGGTAGGTTACTCTGCCGTAGAAATTCTTCTGCGAGATCCCTAGCTTCTTCGGTTAAATCCAGGAAGGTTAAAGATTGTAACAGATTCAATCGTTGAGACGCGATTTTTGGATCTCCCATTGCTGCTTCATCTTCAACAATTTCTGAGGTATAAAGTACCAGCGAGTTACTGTACTCATCCCACCAGTCTTGAGTGATTTTGATGTTGGCTGCAACAATTAGATTGTCTGTCGAGCGAGCGGTGAGGTAGCCGAGAATGCTAGTTTCAATATAAACGGTTTCAGTCATGTGGGTGGGTGCGCGATGGCAACACTTCATCATGCCACAAAACAAGATGCTTTATGGGTTTCTAAAGCATCCGCCGATCGCCACTTGCGATCGCTCGTCGATAAAAATAAAATGCGATCGCCTCTCTACAAAAAGCGCGATCGCTCGTCGATAAAAAGTAAAATGCGATCGCCAAGGCGTTTATAATTCATCGATCGTTACCAACCCGCCATCTGTGAACTGAATGACAAGTTCTTGCTCATCTAGTAATGCAGTTCCAAGTAAAGGTCGCCTTCCTGTCGCAATGACCAAGACTTCTCGCTCTTCACCATCCCAAAGGACTATTGCCTCGTGAAGTGGAAGCAAGACCTCACTGTTATCTGCCAAGTTTGCAGGAGTATCATACCTGAAGGTCAAGCCCATCAATGAAACTGCTTCTGGAGGAAGACACAGTTCCCCTGTGAAACCTGTATCTATAACGAACTCAATAGGGATGCTTGAGCCGTTCGGCAGCAAAAATGTCAGCACAACAGTTGGGTGCCTATTCGCCACAATTCCAGAAATCACTTGTAGACACGCTCCATGACACCACCAAATGAGACAGCAACGTTATAGCCGATACGAATACCAAAGAGTCGGGCATTTGGGTGCTTCTTACTGAGGTTGCGCGATGCTTGCAACCCAGTTTTATCAACTTCATAATCACCTGTCTCAATGTCAATGATGACCATCTTTCCGATGTTCTCTTCCACTTCCACCTGTTCGCGAATAACGCTTTCGTACAGGTGCTTTGCACGTCGCGCTACTTCTTCGCGGCTTAAAAGGATGGCTTGCATATGCTGACTTGCGATCGCTACGTTTCTCTGTGAATCCCACTATGATAGCGCACAGACAAATAGGGCGAGCATTGCCAGCAATGTTCGCCCTGCCTGCTTTGTAAAAAACAGCGTGTTACAGTCTATGCCATAGCATTCTGCCATCAGCGATCGCCTCTCAGTAAAAAAGTGAGGAGCAAGTCTTGACCTTCAACCATATTTCAGTATATACTGAAATTATGCACTTTGAATGGGATGCAAATAAAGAAAAAAGCAATCAACAAAAACATCGAGTCTCCTTTGAAGAAGCAGCAACAGTATGGACTGATCCCCTAGCGTTAATAGCTCCCGATCCAGAACATTCTATAGAAGAAGAAAGAGAGTGGATTATAGGAGAATCATACGCAGGAAGGTTATTGGTTGTTGTTTATACTCAAAGAGGAGAAACGATTAGAATTATCAGCGCTAGACCTGCAACAAAACGAGAGCGTCAACAATATGCCGAAGAAAGTTGAATTTCCATTTGAAAAAGCAAGACGAATCACTCCCGCAGAAGTGATGGCTGCTGAAACAGCTATTAAAGAGCAATTTGGCATCAGTTATTCCAGACGTGGAAGACCGCCAAAAAGCGAAACAGAAAAATATCAAGTAGTGTCAATTCGACTTCATCCTCAAGTGATTGCTTGGGCAAAAGCGGAAGCAAAAAAACGAGGAGTAGGTTATCAAACTATTATTAATGAAGCTCTGCTTAAACTTTCGGTATGATATGTAGTTATTATGCAGTTGTAAAGTGAGGTGCGATCGCATTTGCTGTAGGTTGGGTTAAGCAGCATTGAGTCTGTTGTCTGTCATTCATCGAATGAGGCGAAATCTAACATCCATTAGTTTGAGTACAGCTTATAGTTTGAGTACAGCTTAGGTGTTAGGCCAAGCGTTGCGGAGGGTTCATGCTTCAACCCAACCTACGAGGCGGGCGATCTTCAGCCCAACCTACGAGGCTTGGCAGCAGAAAGGTTGCGTTCAGCGGCGGCAAGCAGTTTTAAGCTTAGCAACAAGATCTCCGTTCCGTCCGCTGCAACGCGCTGGTTAGCTGGCTCGGCAACAGATGCAAAAAGGCATTCAAATGTAAAAAATTAGCATCCTATCAGTCAAGAACTAATAAGATTGTCAGTCCCTTATATCCGTATGTGGGTGCTCATCGAGTACTGTGTGTTCGCACTCATTCCCGCTTGCTATTCGCAACCCGATTCTATTTGATATCCATTTTTTTCCTTTATTAGGCATAAGATAATACATAAGATTCACATAATACAGCCAACCATCGTAGGTTAGCTCATATGTTTTCTCCCTATCTAGAACTAACCCAGATCGTATAGCTTCTTCAAGTGCCACTAGTGTCTCAGAATGTACATATTCCCATGCTATTCTCGATTTGTTCAGTACTCCGCGATAGGGAAACGTCACAATACCTTTTTCAAAACACTCATCGATTCCAAAGGCTTCCCACGCGAGCATACCGCGACGAATCCGAGAGATATACTCAGCGCGGTCAGGGTGATTATAAATATTATATCCGGGCATTTGGGTTAGCGCTGATGCTCCATACCCTAGCACGCTATCATCTTGATAACCATAAACAATATCGTGATACTGAAACTTCGGATGATGCTGAATCAAATTTTGATTTGATTTGTCGCTCCGACTATAACTATATCCATTGATTTTGCTGTATCCTCGCGCTCGCAAATAGTTGTCAATATTGTATCTGTATTGCATTCTCTGCGTTGCGGAAAGATGTTGAAGTCCAGTCTCACGCATCATCCTGTACATGCGAGTTTGTGCGGCTAAGTTATTGAGCGGATAAAAGTCTACTGTGGTGGTCTGAAGACTCAATGCTTCATTAACATCATGGTACAAATCATCAGGAGTTTGTCCAGCCATTCCATAGATCATATCTACGTTTGTATAAGCAAACACTTCGTTTGCCATTTGTGCGGTGTTTCTGATCTGGCACACGGTAGCGTCGAGAGAAAACAATTCGCGGTGTCGAATGGTGAATGTTTGTGCTCCAAAACTAATCCGATTTACACCAATTCGCTGCATCGCTTTAAGCTTCTCATATGTAACACTTTTTACTTCAAGCTCAAAGGTAAATTCAGCAAGCTCCTGTGTATTAAAATGCGTGTGAATAGCATGTCCAAGAACTTCAATCTGTTTGGGACTTAGCACAGATGGTGTGCCTCCTCCGATAAACACCGTATCTATCTTAGGTTGACCGATAATATTTCGCTTAAGTTGTATTTCGCAAAATAGCGCATCAATATAGTCTTGGATATCTTGTTCTGAATTGTACCTACCTCGTGTAAATGGACAGAAACTACATATTGTTTCACAGAATGGAATATGTATATAAACGGCAAATCGTTTGATTGGAGATATTTCAAACGTTAAGAAAGGAAGAAGTGGATTTGGAAGAAGCTCATGCTCAAGCTCGAAGGGATAGTACCAGTTAAAAAAAGGTAGTTGTTGATTAAAGATAAGCCGTGTATCTTTAGGGGCTAGCTTAAGGTCAAACATGATCTAATTTTTTGAGACTTGAGTCATTAGTAAGACGAGTAGAGTTTCGGGTGAGTTGCTGTCTAAGCCGATACTTTGTACCTTTGCATCAACAACTCGGCGCGAATTGCAGGGAGACCTTGCACCTCATAAAGCAAACTGTGCTCACGAGAAAGCTCAATCCAATTGACGATATCGCCGTTTGCGTACAATAAGTAATCCCTTACAGTTTCAGACTCAGCTAGTCGTGAGTCTGCACGTTCGCTTAGAAGACAAACAGTACCGCTGTACAGCACCCTATGCATTTCCGACAAACTAACAATCCGAAGTGCATGGTCAAAGCTCAAAAGGCTATATGCAAAAAGCTTGTTGTCATTGGTTAGGTATGGGCATATGTCTGAATGCGAGATCTCAAGATCCAAATTGTTTCGCTGACTCACTGATAAGCGAGTTAATCGATCCTCAAAATCACGAAAGAGTAAGATTGGATTGACTCCAGCTTCATTAATTAAGAAGGATATTACGAATGTATACCGGAACAAACAGATAGTGTAGAAATCCACCAAGCCTAAGTAATCTTTTGCCGTAAGTGCAGAATATGTATAATCGAGCGAATAGTAATTTGCGAATATAAATGGGTCTGACTTGATGACATCGAAGTGCTTTTCCTCTAGAAAAGACACCATCGTGCTGTTCACGCTATCCATATCAAATCGTAGTTTTTCTATGTTTTGCTGCATTACAGGCGTTCCTGTATATGAGCTAAGCAGATTGATGAATGATCTTCTTGCACCCCGTACCTTACAACTAAATGCAAGTCGAATGGTGTTTGCGACATCTTCTAGTTCCTCGTCAGGAAATCCAAGGATAAAAGATGTGGTTGGTGCAATGCCGTGACTTACGCACAACTCTAGAGTTTCCCATATTGCCTTCAACTTGAGGCGTTTCTTCATGGTTGCTTGAATCCTTTCAGATCCGCTCTCAACACCAAAAAAAATGTAGTCGCAACCAGCTTCTGCCACAAGCTGAATTGTTTCAAGGTCAATTGTGTCAATACGTGAGCTAAATCCCCATCGGACATGTAACTGTCGAGCCTTAATCGTCGATGCGATCTCACCAATAAACTTCTTGTCAGAAGTCAGGTTATCATGGATTAAGTTAAAGGCACTGACACCATACTTAGAATTCAGTTCTTGCATTTCGGAAACTATCCGATCAGCAGACATAGTTCTGTACTTACGTTCCCACACAATGCTTGTTGAGCAGAATGTGCAGCGGAACGGGCATCCACTACCTGCATATATTTCTAAATAGTTACTCTTCGCTGTCCGAGCATAGGATAAAATATCAACTAAGTCATACGCTGGTCGTGGGGAAAGGTTCAAGTCTGGCAAGAGTGGACGCTTCGCCGTTACAACTGTTTCTCCATTCCTTCTAAATGCGAGTCCGGGTACAACTGAGAGATCATCTCCATTCTCAACACACTTAACCAAGGCTGGTAGCGTGACCTCTCCTTCTCCAATCACAGCAGTATCGACGCTAGTGTAACGGTTTAGCGTTTCCGGTGCACAGAGAGAGACATGAGGTCCGCCGAAGGTAATATGAGTCTTCGGGGATAAGGCTTTAATCTGCTCAGCAAGATCAAGCGCTAAAACATAATTGCTGCACATTGCAGTAATTGCCACAAAGTCAGGGGTTCGTACTAGTACATCTGCTGCGGCTCTTTGAGCAAAGCCTCCTCTTATCCAAATCTCATCATGCTCTTTCAAATAATCATAGTCACAAATTTCAATACTATGCCCATCGTTCCGAAGAGATGAGGCAAGTATCAGCAAGTTCAGTGGATATCCATTAAACTCGGTGGGGGACAGCAATGGACGAACCAAACAAACTTTTGCCATCATGTCTTCTCATTGATTTTGTTTCATGTCTTTATGAACCGGCAATAATTGATGGTGTGAATCTTCTCTCAGGCTTTCTGGAAGCTAAAAATAGTCATGTTATAGCCCAAGAGTTATTTACAGCAAATATTGCCGTAGTAATAACTTGACTAACAGAAACGGGGCTATTACCACTGAGAAACTGCTCTGGTGGTGCTCGATAGAGCTGCTATTTCTCGTCCAGACTCCGAACCAACTTTTTGATGAATAGATAACACTGTCCCAGAGTCTGGGAAGGTGTTGAAATCTTGAGGCGATCTATGCCCCACCGCTGCCAAGTTAGTCTTGAAAGTATCACCTACGAGCTGAAAGACACCAACTCTAGGCCCCCCTAGAAAAACCTCTGATCCTCTGGTGTAGATATATACAATCTCATGCGGTGTAACACTCACATTTATTGAAAACTTGCCCTCGTGAACAATACTGCCGTTTTTTTCGACGGAAAACTGACTCCCATTATTCTCAATCACAATTGTTGAGAAATCAGCAACCGGGGTCATTTCTCCATCAAACTCGGAATAGACGACCCGCCATCGTCCTTGCAATGCTTCCATCAAGCTATCAGTTGTCATGTTTTTCTCCAAGAACAGAAACGTTTAATTGTCCCGCAGTTGCAGTACAATGCTCTTGTTGGTTGGGTTAAATAAACCGCACATGCGCGGTTTAACTCCGAGCAGTCTAAATTACTCCTACTCTGGCTTCACTCAATCAAAACCCAAGACCGATAGCTCTGTCAATCGGATCGAGATCGGAACTTTTTACCAAAAAATTACTGATTTGTAGGAAAAATGTCGGAAAGATCGGATAACATAGCAATTACCCTACCCATCTGACCGATCTATGGACATCGCAGAAGTCTTGAAACTCGCTGATGAACTGCTCTTCACTCATACAGGCGAACACCTAGACCATCTGCAAGAAACAATTCTTAAAGGAACGTTACAAGGTCAGAAATATGCCAAAATTGCCTCGGAAAACAATTTAAGTGAAGGTCATGTTCGAGATACGGCATCGGAATTATGGCAAGCTTTATCCGATGCTTTAGGAGAAGATGTTAATAAATTAAATGTAGGCTCTATTTTAGAAAAAGTTATTATATCTAATAGCTCAATAGGATATTTAGTAAATGGAAACAAAGTAAGTATTTGTTCAAGAAGAAAGCGATCGCCTAAATCTTCTCCCCTATCCAAGCCAACTGAAAGCAAACCCTACTTAGACATAGATACCGCCCCAGAAATTACCGCCTTTTACGGACGAACTGATGAATTAAACACTTTAAAAACCTGGCTAATTCAAGATTGCACCCGCCTCATTACCTTAACTGGCATTATCGGAATTGGCAAAACGACGCTAGCCATCAAACTAATTGAAGAAATCCAAACGCAATTTGAATATATTGTTTATCGCAGTCTCCGCTATTCTCCAACTCTAGATAGTTTTTTAACCGATCTATTGCCAACCTTTATCTCTCCCATTATTCCCAATACCCTCGATCGCCAAGTCGATGTATTGCTTAAGTTTTTACGCAAACATCGCTGTTTAATTATTATAGATGATGTGCAGATGTTGTTTCAGCCAGGACAATTTGCTGGTCTATATAAACCAGAATTTGAAGGATACGATCTTTTATTTAAACAGATTGCAGAATTGTCTCATGCAAGTAGTTTGTTGTTGATTACTAGCGAACAACCAGAAGATGCGATCGCTACTCGTAATAAATTCACCCGTTGTTTAAAACTCACAGGTTTGGGAGAGTCTGCGAAAGAAATATTAAGGGATAAAGAACTGTCAGACGAACAGATGTGGGATACTTTGATTGAAAAATATCAAGGTCATCCTTTATGGCTAGAAATGACAGCCACGATGATTGAAGAATTATTCGCAGGCATTGTCACCGAATTTTTAGCTTATCCTAGCTTGGTATTAAGTAGTGCGATCGCATCTCAACTCAGTCGTTTGTGGATCAGATTAACCGACTCCGAAAAACAGGTAATGAATTATTTAGCTAAACAAGAAGATGCAGTTACTTTGAGCCACATTTTACAGGAAATATCTCATCCTCCCACAGACTTATTAAAAGCCATACAATCCTTAAAAAGACGTTGTTTATTAGAAGATACGCCGAACACCATTGCCGCTAGTCATGGAGAGAATCATCGCTCCTCTTTCATAAAAATTAATCCAATTTTAAAACATTATCTCATTTCTCTCCCATCGTTACCAACTTGAACAGAACTTACCCAAAGAAACCGGGTTTCTGTGAAAAATCTTTGATTGCAATGAGCGATCGCAGCCAGAAACCGGGTTTCTATGAAAAATCTTTCACGCTCGTCAGAGATCGCAGCTAGAAACCCGGTTTCTAAGATCGTGCGCTACCTTTAAATATATGAGCGCCCAAATTATTGTCCGGGAAAGCCATTACCAATTACCCATTACCCATTACCCATTACCTAATTTATGATCGACCTCTACACTTTCACCACCCCCAACGGGCGCAAAGTTTCCATCATGCTGGAAGAAGTCGGACTTCCCTACAACGTCCATAAAATCGACATCACCAAAGGCGAGCAATTTACCCCCGAATTTGTCGCCATTAATCCCAATAGCAAAATTCCCGCTATCATCGACTCCGATACCGGCATGACTGTATTTGAGTCGGGTGCAATCTTGATTTATCTAGCCGAAAAAACCGGACAATTCCTGCCTACCGAACAAAAAAGTCGCTTCCAAGTCATCGAGTGGTTAATGTTCCAAATGGCAAGTGTAGGACCAATGTTTGGACAGCTTAACCACTTCAAGCGTTTTGCACCGGAAAAAATTCCCTACGCCATCGAACGCTATGAAAAAGAAACCTTGCGACTTTATGGCGTATTAGACAAGCAATTATCCGACAAAGAATTCATCTGCGGCGACTATTCCATTGCCGATATTGCTACCTATCCTTGGGTTGCTAGTTATGAATTTCAAGGATTAACCCTCGATAACCACCCCAATCTTAAACGCTGGTTTGAAACAATTCAACAGCGTCCAGCCGTTCAACGCGGGATGGCTGTTCCAGCATAACCGAGGCAGAGCCTCGCGAGATCTCGTTCCCAGGCTCTTGCCTGGGAACGAGAGTAGGGAGGCTCTGCCTCCCCGATCGAGATTTAAGATTTAATTTGTGCTGTAATACTCATTCTTAGCATACACGCTAATAATGGTATCCCCTACCTCAAAAAACGCTCCCTCTTGCTCATCTTTGGAAAATTGCAAGTTCGCGTACTTAGCACCAATTGCATCAGCAGTCTGCGCTAAAGTATCCATTTCATCGGGTAAAAGTCCAGTGGAACCAATATAGAAAACTAACGGAGAAATCTTTTCCCGATACACTTTCTCTGCATAGTCTTCCAGTTTCTCTTTTGCCGTCGTCAAAGCTGCCACAAATTCTTCTCGGTTGACTTTTTCTCCTTGCCATTTTACCTGCAACAGTCGCGTCAGACTATCCCCACCCACTTTTGATAAGATCGCTGCAACGCTACCGTTATCTTCAATTCCCAGAAAGTTATCAAAAATCCGCTTCATCAAGTCATCAACCTTGGTAATCTTTGTGCGAGATGATAAGGTTTTGTGTCCGAAAACCACATCCTCGTCCAAGGTGAGATCGAAGGTTGGTTTATCTACTTTCTCGCCGGTATCTTTATTGTATCCCTCATACAAGCGATCGAGGAATTTATTCGCCGAGTAAAGTTTGCCGAGATTGAGGATATCTTTGTTGCCAATATCGACTTTGTAGCTCACGCGAGTATCTACCGTACCGTTAGCGAGCGCTTCCTTTAAATCGGTATACTCTGTCGTTGTGGGAAAGTTGATATAAAGGCTCTTGGAAAGATAGTGCTTTTTCAACTCTGCCAACTGTTCGGACGTGTAAACATCCGATTCTTCTTTCAAATGAGCCGCTAAAATACTAGCAAGTATTTTAATTTCGGCTAACTCGTTGAACGTCCCATCAATATTACCATAACTGCCAGTAAAAGGCACGAGGGGCAAATTGTCTAACTGCAAAGTGTATTCAGTGCGGAAATCGAAAGTTTCGGCTGACATTACACCCTTTGACTTCAACAAATCAAAGACTTTCTTACTGCTAATTTTGATTGGCAGCGACTTAACATTTACCTCCCCGTCGCTGACAATCGTATAATTATTGAAACTTTCCAGATTGGTAATCAGCACACCAGCTACTTCGCTGATTTGGCTGCCATCCTCAACTTTTACCAGTTTAACAGGTCTGGTAATCAGCATATTGATCGTAGCCGTATTGCGATTAATTTCAAACGTCCCCATGCTGACATATTCGCCACCATCTAAAAATTCCGTCTTCAACCAAGGTTCGATTAGTTTCCCATTTTCATCTCTCGAACCGTTAATCCTCTTTACTCCTTTTCGGCGATAGTTTTTCTGCAATTCCTTGATATTAATAATGATGCTGCTCTTGTTTTCCTCCAACAGGTTAACTAATTCCAGCACGGATATTTTATCGTTGACTTTGACGCTATTCAAGATTTCGTGCTTCGCCAACGCCGACGAATCGAAAATAGCCAAATCAATGTCTTGAGTTAATTCAGCTATTTCGGCATTTGTCAGCGCCTTGGCGTGTTTTTCTGTCAAGGTGGCATCAAAGGTACTCCCTAGGGCATACTTGGCTGTATTCAAGTTTCCATTAGCCAAATTCGCCTTCGCAAAAGCCAACACAGATTCATCTGTTTGCGCCACAGGAACGTCGGTTAATTTGTCGTATTCTTCTTGGCTAATTTTCCGATATTTGTAGAAGACACCATCATCATCTGCCTTCAGTCCGATAATTTTCAGAGTGCTTGACGAACCATTAATTTTTTTACCACTTTTAGAGACAAAAACTTGGTAATCGTACTCCTTAATTAAAGGTTCTTCCATCGCCGGTGCTACCGAACTACCTAATAGTTTGGTGCTTTGGTAAAGTCCATCATAAACTTGCCTGACTTCCCCCGCGCGAATGCAAGTTCCCGATACCGTGTTGGCGATTTTCGAGAGCAATCGGAAGTCAGCACCAGAATAGGAAATGGTGTTAACGAAAACATCCATGTTTTTCAGTTCTTCGCAAACCCGATCCAGGGTATTTGCTTCCGAATTAGCACTAGGATCGTTAGCGTATCCGTCAGTGTGTAAATTGATAACAGTAAGCTCTCCCTCTCGCAAGAAAGACTTAGCCATTGTCATCGATTGAGATATGCAGGTAGAGCAACCTGTTTGG
This sequence comes from Microseira wollei NIES-4236, assembly GCF_020521235.1. GTDB lineage: Bacteria > Cyanobacteriota > Cyanobacteriia > Cyanobacteriales > Aerosakkonemataceae > Microseira > Microseira wollei. The sequence continues at coordinate 31,626 of NZ_BLAY01000117.1, forward strand.
ATTTTTTGAATTTCTTGGATATAGGAAGAATTAGCTTTCATTACTTCCTGGATGGGAACTCGCTGGAAGTGACAAGTTACATCTCCCTGCGATGCATAAGATATCAGGGTAACCAGTAACTGGTAATTGTTGTATTCATCCAAGGTCAAAAGTTTAATCAGGGTTTCTTTCAACGGCCCTATGTCATAATACATAGAACCGGAGCGATCGATAATGATAATGCTGTGAGCAACAGATTTTTCTGGGATGTCATCCGAAGTTAATTGACGCTTAACCCGATCAACTAAATAGTATGCTTTTGGTTTTCCGGCAAAATTGTAGAGGGTGAATTTTGTTTGGTTCTTCGATGTCTCTGTTGGTGCTGGTTGATTTTTTTGGCGTGCCATATTTCGATTTTCCCTCAGTAACGACATCTGGTTTGACAATTGCAGGCGAGACGCCTGCACCACAAGAGTGCGCCACAAGAGTGCGCCACGACGCAGATAAATCTGATAAACATCAGCGGTTATCTGCGTTTATCTGCGGTTAAAAAAAGAAAAGAACTTTGTCAGTAATTGAAAAAGTTTGAGCTGATGGATAATCAAGTGGAACTAATATATATTATACTTCAAAAAGTATGGTTGTGGGGTATTGTTAAATTAATGTGGCATCAGGAGTCAAATCGATGGAAAGCACCGCACCGGAAAATGGTTCAGTACAACCGAGAACGCTGTTCAGCATTTCAGCAGAGATCGGCGAGTTGACGGCGTTGCTAGATGAGATTGAGGACAATGATAGCGAGGGAGAACAGTTGATTACCAGTTGGCTAGAGCAATTGGGAGAAGAGCGAGATCGCAAGCTAGATAATTACGCCGCCTTAATCTCCGAATTGCAAGCAAGAGCATCTGTTCGCAAAGCGGAAGCCAAACGCTTAAGCGACTTAGCCGCCAAGGATGAAAAAAAGGCCGAAATGCTCAAAGAAAGACTAAAATTCTTTTTTGAGGTCAACAAGCTGAAAACGATTGACACGGCACGCTACAAATTAACCTTGGCAAAAAACGGTGGGAAAGCGCCTTTAATTGTGGATGAATCTGTATCACCCACCGAGTTGCCAGAAAAGTTTCAGAAGATTAGCGTCGAGCTAGATAAAGCAGCAATTAGAGCCGCACTGGAGGCGGGAGAATCGCTAGATTTTGCACATTTAGGCGAGCGCGGTTCGAGTCTCCGCATTAAGTAATTGCTAATTGCTAATTGCTAATTGCTAATTGGTTAAGAGGAACAGGACTTAGGCACGACGCTCCTATCACCTTTGTTTCTGCGTAGGGACACGGCAGCCAAAATCTTCTGTACAAATGAACATTTTATGATTGCCGTGTCCCTGCGACATTGCCTCAAACGGGTTTGCTGCCTAGGGACACGGCAGCCAAAATCTTCTGTACAAATGAACATTTTATG
>NZ_BLAY01000118.1 GCF_020521235.1 Microseira wollei NIES-4236
AGCTTTTAAAGCCTGCTAGAGCATGCCAAGTCTGTGTAGCGACACCCTTGAGGGTGTCGGCTACAAAAACGAAGCCCTAGCAGAGAGGGGCTAAAGCTTTTAAAGCCTGCTAGAGCATGCCAAGTCTGTGTAGCGACACCCTTGAGGGTGTCGGCTACAAAAACGAAGCCCTAGCAGAGAGGGGCTAAAGCTTTTAAAGCCTGCTAGAGCATGCCAAGTCTCGTGTAGCGACACCCTTGAGGGTGTCGGCTACAAAGCTGACATGCTCCCAAGCACAATTGTGGAAATCGGAATATTCAAGTGAAACTGACTTCCCCGATCTTTGCCAGCAGAGGTTGCCCAAATTTTTCCGCCCAAGCTTTGAATAATTTGGCGACAGATTGCTAAACCGAGTCCGCTACCGCCAATGGTGCGCTGAAGAAATGCTTCTTCTTGATAGAAGCGGTCGAAAATCGATTCTAATTGACTGGGTTCAATTCCTCGACCAGTGTCGATAATAATAACTTCTAACATTTGAAGTTTGTCGATAATTTGGGCGCGAACGGTAATTTGACCGCTGGTAGGTGTAAACTTGCAGGCATTGTCTAAAAGTTTGATCAGCACTTCTGTAAGTCCTTCCCCATCAGCTTGAACTGGTGGTAAAAAATTGGGTAAATCTAAAATAATTTGAGGTAATGTTTCTGGTAAGCGGCGCGTTTTAAGATTGCTGATGACTAAATCCAGACATTCGGGCAGCGAGAGCGGCTCTATTTGCCAGCGTACTAGACCGCTTTCTAACCGCGAGATCCGCAAGAAATCTTGAATTAGCTGTTGCAAACGGTCTGAATCGTTGAGGGCTGTTTGCAGCATTTCCTGTTGCAAGTCGGTCGGGATTTCTGGCGTAGTTGTTAGAGTTTCTAAGCAAATGCGGATGGTGGATAGGGGGGTTCGCAATTCGTGTCCGGCGATCGCAATCAAATTGCGCTGACTGCGCTCGATGGCTTCCAGTTGTCGGTTGAGCGCCTCTAGGTCAGTATAAGCTTGGGCTTGCATGAGGGCAATTCCCACCTGGGCGGCGATCGCAACGACTAAGGCAATCTCATCTGCACACCAAGGATGCGCCTCGCTGCCGCAATAATGGATTTCTAACATGCCAAGCTGGGCTTCTTGATAGCGGATCGGTACTAATAAACAAGAGCGAATTTGCCACTGCTGGAACTTAGCTTGTAACTCCGAATCGCTGCGAATGCCTAAGTCTTGGGAAATATCGGCAATTGCGATCGCTTCATCTTTCTCCAACACTTCTCGAAATAGGGAATGTTCTGCTATCGACCAAATTTCCCCCCGCATGGAAGTAACTTTAACAGCAACCGATTCATATTCAATCGGTAACGTTTGACCAAAGGCATCGCAGCGATAGAGTATACACCGGCATGAGTTAAAGACTTGTCCTAATTCCTGCACCGTTGATATGAGTACCTGTTCCGGATTGAGCGACCGACGGATAAATGCAGTCAGAACATTAATTAGGCGTTCTTTGCCCTCCTGGACGGCAATGGCGCGATAAGCTCTTAGTAGTTTGAATTGACTCGCTTGCAAGTACGCGATCAGGCGTTCTGTAAATAGTTGATCTAGTTGGGGCGAGCGCTTATTTTTGATTTGAACTGAGCTTTTGCGCGTTAAACCGTACCGTTTTAGCGTCTGTTTTACCTCCGATTTCCATTCCGGTCTGTAAGCTAAAATCCTCTCTAGCAATAACTTGGCTGCTTGAAGGCAAACCTGACGGTCAAACGACCAAATACCTCTGAACTTCCGCGCTTGATCTAGTAATGCAGGGTTTTCAGGCGAAACTTGTTCTCGGCAAATTATGCAAGCTGAATATTGCCGATCGATGACAATTAAATGCCACTCTTGTGCTAAACCATCATTAGGGTCAAGGGGAATAGTTATATAAGGAGCTGAAGCTGCTCCAAAATCAGATTCCGGCACAGCCAGCACGTAAACTTGATCCGTGCATTGAGCGATGCGCTGATAGCGACGGACTTCTTGGCGGTAGAATCGCTCCTGTTGAAAATTGGCGATCGCTAGCGGCGTACCTTTCCCGACCAATACCGCATCTTCTATTGCATGGGAAAGCGCCGTCAGGGAAGCCTTGAAGTAGAGCTGAGGACGCAAGTGCGGCCAGCTCTGGCGTAACTCTTGCAACAGAGAATATGAGTTATTCATTACACAATCAACTGGGAAACTTCCGCAGCCACGAGCAGTCTCGAATAGGACGCGGGGAAACCCCATGAATCAAGGGGATTCTATCAAGAAATAGGTTTTTTTGTCTCCACGACTAAAGTCGCTTGGTCTGCGACCAAATGCTTCTATCTTGAGAAGACTTGCTTCTTTGTCAGTGCCTAGTTGTTAGTTCTCGTTGCTAGAAACTAATTCAGCCAAGGTGGCGTCGGTTAAATTAGCCGTACTCAGATCGACCCGATCTAAGTTGACTTCGCTCAGGTTGGCAGCAGACAAATTCGTTCTGGCTAAAATTGCTCTCGCCAAGTTGACGCGATATAAGTCTGTATTGCTGAGGTTAGCACCCGTCAAGTTCGCCCTGCTCAGGTCGGCTCCTGCCAGGTTGGCGTTGCTCAAGTCGGCATAGCTCAGGTCAACTCCTGTCATATCCGCACCGCTGAGGTCGGCATCCCGCAGATCTACCAAGCGCAGCTCAGCTCTGACTAGCACAGCTTTGTGTACGTCCGCTTGGCTCAGCTTCGCCTGAATTAAATTGGCTCCGCTCAAGTTGGCTCTAATCAGGCGCGCGCCACTCAAGTCGGCTCGCCACAGCGTCGCTCCCTTCAAACTGGCTTCGCTCAAATTGCTCCAACGCAGGTTTGCCGCCGATAGGTTGGCAAGAGCGAGGTCAGCTTGCCCAAGCTTGATGCCAGCAAGACAAACTTCGCTTAAGTCAGCTACCCGCAGGTTTGCCTGACGAAATACCCGCTCTCCGGCTGCATAGCTCTTCAGCAGCTGCTCTGGGTTCATAAACTTTGCATTTGAAACTTCTGTGGGGCTTCTAGAACTAAGCATGTCTTGCGATCGCTTAATAACGCCTGTTTTTTTAGATTTGTTTAAGCATTTATTAATCTGCCCGAACAACCCCAAGCCGGTTGCTCTGGTCCCATCCAACAGGATTTCTCCTCGATCAACACTCTCTCAACACCTCTCGATTTCATTATCTTCCCTTAATAAATGTAACACATTGTTAACTAACTTTATATTTTTTTTAAACTATGTTAATATTTCGCGCTTATGTAAGCGATAAGAATTACTTAACACTGGGGTACAAGTAAACTAGGTAACAATCCCATCAGTACAGTACTTGAGGCAAGTTAGCTTCAGACGAATATTCCAGCAGCCAGCAGCACGGTATCAATTTTGTCTTTTGCCTCTTGAGAGGCAAATTATGAAAATATCTTTACAAAAATTGACATATTTTGTTACATTTCTTGTAGGCAACCGGAGAAAGGCTGAGGAAATTCACCATGCAGGCGCAGTTCATTCGCTTTTTGCAAGAAGATATGGAGATTGGGGCTGCTGAGATTGCGTTCGCGCAGCGCCTGCTGGACAAACTGATGCCGCAACAGTCTGTGCAGGACTCAAATCTGCTGGCGACAATACTTTGGCAGTATGGCTTGGTGAATCTGAAACAATTAGACCGGATGTTTGATTGGTTAGAGACAGCTTGAGCCAAGGTAAATCTGTCCTTAGAAATATTGCAGTAAGTTAAGAGTTATGTATTTTTAACCAAAGCAAGCAGTATCATTGAGAACATCCTAGAGAATATAAAGAAAATATTAAATAGCCTGCGTCAGCACCAACGTGAGGACGTAAAGGCCGAATACGGAGGTCGTATTGTATGCAGCTATTGCCGAAACCTGAGAGGGATAGCCGATTGTTGAAGCTATCTGAGTCTGCACAACTACCCGAACGCTCGCAGTTGCAAATGGTCGAGAAAGCAGATGTGGTTGAATGTGCGAATCGCGATCGCGTGGTGATTTTTATTGATGGTGCCAACTTATTTTACGGAGCAGCGCAGCTCAACATAGAAATCGACTATATCAAACTGCTGTACTATTTAACCAAAAGTCGTCGGTTGGTGCGGGCTTATTTCTACACAGGGGTAGATCGCAGCAACGATAAACAACAAGGCTTTCTGATGTGGATGCGGCACAACGGTTATCGCGTCATCACCAAAGATGTAATTCAGCTGCCAGATGGCTCCAAAAAAGCAAATTTAGATGTAGAAATTGCCGTCGATATGATGAAATTAGCCAGCTATTGCGATGGGGTGGTGCTTGTAAGCGGAGATGGAGATCTCGCCTACGTTGTTAATGCTCTGGGGTACCAAGGAGTGCAAATCGAAGTTGTCAGCTTGTACTCCATGACCAGCGACAGTTTAATCAAAGTTGCTGACTGCTACACCGACCTTGCAAGCATTAAACAGGACATTCAAAAAGTGTAGTCTCATCTAAAAATGTTGAATGCACAGATACGGAATATCTGCTCCTATCATGGGGTGTCACCGCGTCCCCACGTCCTCTTCAAGGCGTAGCGGAGTTTGTTAAAGAGTTGTTAAGCGCGTTGGCAGCAGTGACAAGGCAACAATTGCCAGAAAACTGAAGGCACATCCTGTTTCTAGCATTGCCACATATTGAATTTTGGCGGTGCTAAACAATTGCTGTTGCCAAGCTATGATGCCGAATTTGAGCAGTGCTATTCCAAATGCTAAAGCGATCGGTAAAGATAGCCAGCCGAAATAGTAGAATACGGTGATGATGAGAGTTGCGATCGCATGATACACCACTCCCGGAAGCACTGCACTGGTTTTCGGTTTCCGCAGCTTTACAGTAAAAATAGTACTGCAAAAATAAACCGTATTAATCGCCGACAAACCGATAGCAACGGTTGAAATTGTACCCGTGGTAGCAGCATAAGCGAAGCGTGCAGAAAGACATACCGCAGCGAAGGTTACTATCTGATTAAAGATAGATTTTTGTTCGCGGTAGAAGACGGAAATGGCATCGATAATCAACGCGGCGATCGCACCCAAATAAATCCACAGTAATATAGGATATCTTAGGTAAAGAAAGACAGCGATCGCCAGGCAAATTAACCCATAAAATACACCCCAAACTAAAAAGCGCGGCTTCAGGCTTTTTCGTTGTTTTATCTGAACCACGAGGGGATGTTCAGCTTGAGGGCCAAAAAACGCACAAACTAAAGCCAACGTCGTTAAAAGCGTCCAATTTTGTGCCGCTGCTGCACCAGTAATCAAAGAAACCAGCAGCATCACATAAACCCCATGTTCCGGCGAAACAGTTGGTTTATACCACGCTTGGAGGTTAGGTTTTTTTGGGGAAATTTGTTGAGTTTCAGTTGTTGTGGCAGTCATAGGTTGAAAAAGATTAACATTAGTTGACATGTTAACTATTGCATGGTAATAAAATGAGGATTTTGTTGAGTAGGGGCACGGCAGTTGAAGTATTTTGGTTTGAGCAAATAATGTTACTATTGCTGTGCCCCTACTCCCCATATTTAGTTATATCCATCGGATAAAATTGGTTGCACAAACCCGCGTCAAAAATGAGGACAAAATGACCGAACTCAGACTAAACGCAATTACCAGGGACTGGGTAATTATTGCTACCGAAAGGGCAAAAAGACCCGAGGAATTTGCCAAACCTCACAGGGAAACGGTTCCCATGCCTTGCTATAGTCCCACTTGTCCCTTTTGTGCTGGTAACGAAGATTTTACTGAACTAGAATCCTATCGTTTGAACGATAATCGCGGATGGAGAGTGCGTGCTGTTTATAACAAATATCCTGCTTTATTTCCCGTGGGAGAAGCTATTAGGAAAGTCGCAGGTATAAATCGTTCCTTATCCGGAGTGGGATTTCACGAAGTTATTATCGAACATCCCCGACATGACTTGACGATCGCACTGATGGAAATTGAAGACGTAGCCAATATTATCAGAGTTTACCGTCAAAGATATGCAGAAATTAGACACGACCCCCGCATTGCCACAATTATTATCTTTAAAAATCACGGTCAAGGTGCAGGCACATCTTTAGAACATCCTCACTCCCAGCTAGCAGCAACCCCCATTGTTCCTTACCAATTGCGAATTCGCTTGCAAGAAGCGATTCGTTATTTTGACGATACGGGGGAATGTATATTTTGTCGCACAATCAAAGATGAATTGGCAAGCCGGGAAAGAATCATAGCAGAAAGCGAACATTTTGTCGCGTTTATTCCCTATGCGGCGCTTTCACCTTTTCATACTTGGATTTTTCCCCGCCGCCATACATCTTGTTTTGACGATATTACCGATACAGAAATTGGGGATTTAGCCAAGATTCTGAAAACCGTTTTGGCTAAACTTTATTACGGATTGAACAATCCCGATTACAACTATACAATCCGGTCTATCCCAACCGCAGAGGAACGCACCGATTACTTTCACTGGTATATTGCACTCATACCGCGAACGACTTTAGCCGCCGGATTTGAGTTGGGGAGTGGAATGTATATTAATACAGCTTTGCCAGAAGAAAGCGCTAGTTTTTTGCGAGCGGTTGAAATTCCAGCTAATGGCTAATTTCCGAAAGCGTTAGCAAAAATGCCAAATTTTCCTCGGCTTTTAAGCCATGGGGAGCATGAGCATGCATAAAGACAAAGATACCAGGATCCAGTGTAATTTCTCGTCCTTCTAAGGTGAGAATTCCTCGACCTTGAAGGACGTGAACTGTCGCGTTTCGCGTTGAGGTGTGTTCGGAAATTTCAGTGCCAGATGCTAGACAAAATAGAGTGTACTGGCAATTATTGTCTTTCCAGAGAACTTTACTTAGAACTCCCCCGGCGGGGTATTCAATTTGTTCTCGGAGTTGAGTTGCGAAGGATGGGTTAGATACAGTTTTAGAATTCATAATCGATTAGGAATTTTAGACTCTCCCCTTGTTAAGGGGAGCAGGGGGGATCGGATTTTGGAATTAGCCATTAGCCATTAGCCAAATCAAATTCACCGGGAATTGCTTCTAAGTGGAAAATATCTCCCTCGATAATTTCGACTTGATTTTCTAAACCAGCATTGCGGATATTTACCCTCGCACGCGCAACGCTTTCGGGATTTTTTTCCACGCCGACAACGCGGACGCCATAACGTTGGGATAGTGCGATCCCACTCTCTCCAAAACTAGCCGCGAGTTCCAATACTGTCTCGTTTGGTTGAAAATTCGCCCACTCAAATAACTGTTCCTTTCCGCCCGTTCGGAGAATTTTCTTACCTGCTGCTGCTAAGACTTGATGTCCCTGTGCATTTTGAATGTTGACGGGAGTCTGAGTCATGTTCGATGCCCTTCCAACTCAGTGGTATCTTTAGTTTGGCAAATTCTGGCGATAACGTCTTTGAGGTAGCTGATATTAATCGTGTTAAGATCGTGATATCGCAATAGTGTTAGAAACAGGACTTACGCAAAAAAAACAAAGGGCGATCCGAAAAATCGTGAGTTTAGAGGCGCTCTATTGACGCATCACCTTTGTTTTTGGCCCCGCCTGCGTAAGTCCTGAGAAAAATACCAATATCTGCCAAGGAGATTAGCGTGTGAGCATTGTTCTCGCTCAAGAGATCGTTCCTTTGCGTCAGGATGAGAAAGCAGCGATCCGAGTCGGTAATTCAAGAGTTTTGCTGGAGATGGTAATTCGAGCGTTCCAGGATGGTGCATCCGCAGAATCTATTGTCCAGCGTTATTCATCTTTGTCACTATCCGACGTTTATCTCACGATTGGCTACTATCTTCGACATCGAGACTTAGTAGAAGCGTATCTGAATCAGCGCCAGCAGTTGGCTGAATCTATCCGTCAGCGTTTGTCGAGCGTTCAACCCGATATTAGCCTAATTCGTTCTCGCTTACTTGCTCAACAACAATCTCAAGGTTAGTTATGCTGAGGTTGTTGAGCGATCAAAACTTTAATGGCGACATCGTTCAATGGGAGAGCGGTGAGGATTGATAAAATAAAGCTAGGCACTTTGGAGTAATAACATGGCTACCTTAGAATTTCAAGCTAAAGTTGAGAATGGCATCATTGTCATACCTGAAGAGTATAAGCAAGAGTTGGCAGAAGCTAGCACCGTCAAAATCGTTGTATTAAAGCAGTATAAAAAACCAACAGTGCAATTCGATATCATGGACGAACTAGCGCAAAACCCTATTCGAGTACCAGGAATTCGCTCAATTACCCGTGAAGAAATGCACGAGGGATAAATGATGAGCAATCAACTCTGTTTTATCGACTCCAATATTTGGCTTTATCTCCTCATGGTCGAGCCAAACTCTGTTGAGGCTGAAGAGCTTAGAAAACGGTCTTTGGCAATCGATTTAATCAATAATGTCAATGGTATTGTCAGCAATCAAGTCATTAATGAGGTTGGCTCTGTCTTGTGCAGAAAAGCTTCATTTACTGAAGCTCAAATTCAGCAAGTTATCCAATCCTTCTATAGCCGAGTTGCAGTAATAGAGCTAGACTACGACATTCTCATGAATGCATCTGATTTGCGGACTCGATACGGCTTTTCGTTTTGGGATGGTTTGATTGTTGCCAGCGCATTATCTGCAAATGCCGATATTCTTTACTCAGAAGACATGCAAGATAACTTGGTCATCGAGTAACAACTCACAATCATCAACCCCCTCAAGTAAATGGGTTCGCGCAGCGGAAGGGAGGCATATCGCTGTCGCGCAAAGGAGGCATAGTTCTTTTTTACCGAACATTTAAAGCAACCAGAAACCAAGTTTTAGGAAAATCCCACTATGCGGCGTAATATTAAATTTTTAGCCTTGATTATCGGAGCGTTATTAACGCTTATACTTTCTACTCTGCCGCTTTCTGCTCAAACAACGCTTACAGAACAATCGAAATTAGCGATTGATGGTATCGGCCCCGTGCGGGTTGGTATGACGATTGCAGAAGCCGAACGTTCTGCTAGGACGCGGTTTGTAAGCAATGGACGACTAGACAATTGCTACCACATTCGACCGCAACGGGGGCCGCAAGGATTAGAATTCATGGTCAAGAGTCCTCACCAAGAGGGGCCTATAAATCGCGAGGTTGACCGCATTGTTAGAGTAGAAGTTGTTAGCGGTGGCATTACCACGGTGCGTGGAGCAAAAATTGGAGATACGGAAGAGCGAATTAAATCCCTTTATCCGGGGCAAATTCGGGTAACTACCCATGAATATACAGGTCATAAAGGCGGACATTACTTAACTTTTATTCCGAAAGATGAGCGCGATCGCAACTATCGGTTAGTATTTGAAACTCTCAATAACCGGGTAACTATATTCCGCTCAGGGAGACTCCCAGAAGTTGAGTACGTTGAAGGGTGTGCCTAATAGACTTCGACCATATCTCTTGTGGGATAGGCGACACGAGCAGTCAAAGAGTTTCTTTTTTGGAGAAGTCTAATGATATGATGTTTGTTAGCAATGGTTATGCAAGTGTTTTTGACGGGAGTAGGGGCGGGTTTTACGAAATATCTTCGCGCTTGAGCGCCCATAATAAATTAACCCGCCCCACCTGACTGAGTGGTAAGCAGACAGTTAGTCAAGTGGCACACTTTATTTGATCAGTTATTGGCTTTATTCAATTAAATTTTATCACTAAAAAGTAGACAATCAATTATCTGGCATAGTCAGCTAATCCGGAAAAATTATTCTGACTAGAATTGCGCTAAAAGTCCAGAGAAATCGGTTTATGGCTACGTTCGCGCCTCAAGGAAGCACCGCCCACAAGCAGCATCGGTGCTATTGTATCAATCCTAGTTGTAAACATCCGCAAAATCAAAGTGATGCCCTTGTTTGTCAAAGTTGTGGCTCCAAGTTGTTGCTGCAACAGCGATACCGATCGATAAAACCCATTGGTCAAGGTGGCTTTGGCAGAACTTTTTTATGTGTAGATGAGTCAAAACAATCCCAAAGGCTTTGCGTAATTAAGCAGTTGTTTCCCCTACACCAAAGCACTAACAATTGGGAAAAAGCGTCAGAATTATTTCGTCAAGAAGCTCAGCGTTTAGAAGTACTTGGCAAACATTCCCGAATTCCAGAATTGCTGGCGTATTTTGAGCAAGATAACCACCAGTATTTGGTGCAAGAATTTATTGATGGCGAAAACCTAGCTCAAGAACTTGCACAGAAAGGGCCTTTTACTGAAACCGAAATTCGGCAACTGCTCAAAAGTTTGTTGCCCATTTTGCAACTGATGCACAACCACAAGATTATTCACCGGGACATTAAACCGGAAAACATTATTCGCCGTCGTAGAGATGGTGAATTCGTGTTAGTTGATTTTGGTGCAGCTAAGTATGCGACTGAAACAATGTTGGGCAGAACGGGGACGGTAATTGGTTCGGCGGCGTACACGTCTCCAGAACAAACAAAAGGTAAAGCAATTTATGCGAGCGACTTGTATAGTTTGGGTGTTACTTGTATTCATTTGCTGACTCAGATACCGCCTTTTGATTTAAGCGATACGAGCGAAGATACCTGGGTGTGGCGGCATTACTTGAAAACGCCAGTTAGTAATTCTTTAGGTAAAATCATCGACAAAATGCTAGAAAGTGCCACCAAACGGCGCTACCAATCAGCAGATGAAGTCCTCAAAGATTTGAATGCAATTTCCCTGCCAAATGCCAAAGAAAACTCTCAGAACAAATGGCTGATAATGGCTGCTATGGTGCTGTTAGGATATGGGGGATTGAGGTATTTGGCATCTCCGGTAGTCCAGCAGGTTTCCAACCCCAATAATCCGGCGGTGATGGAGGGATTCAAAGAGCGATCGCTACCCGCGCCCAAGGAACCCGGTTTGTTTGCTGAGGTAGATGGAAAGCAGCAAGTCTTCCCATTACAACACACCGAAGTGGTAGCCAAAGTTGCGGGAAATGTTTCGCGGGTGGAGGTAACGCAGACGTTTACCAATCCGTTTAACGAACCTTTAGAAGCGGTTTATAATTTTCCCCTCCCCGATGACGCAGCAGTGGATGACATGGAAATTAAAGTAGGCGATCGCGTCATCCGAGGGCTGATTAAAAAACGCCAAGAAGCGAAGCAAATTTACGAACAAGCTAAACAAGAAGGAAAAACTGCCGGTCTTTTGGAACAAGAGCGAGACAATATTTTTACCCAATCTTTAGCTAATATCAAACCAGGAGAAAAAATCTATGTCACTATTCGCTATACCGACAGCCTCAAGTTTGAGGGGGGCAACTACGAATTTGCTTTCCCGACAGTAGTAGGACCGCGCTATATTCCAGGAAATAACCAAGTTAAAGATGCTTCCCGCATCACTCCGCCAACAGTTTCACCCGCAACGAAATCTGGACATAATATTGCCATGACCGTGGAAATTGAAGCGGGGTTGCCAGTTAGCAACGTACAGTCACCTTCCCATCCAATTCGCACTACACAAGACCGACGCATTTTGCGCGTTCAGTTGAGTAATCCAGATACAATTCTGAACAAAGATTTTATTCTCCGCTATCAAGTGGCTGGTAATGAAACTCAGTCCACAGTATTAAGTCAAGCCGATGAACGAGGCGGTCACTTCGCTACTTATTTAGTTCCAGCGGTGGAATATCAAAACAATGAAATTGTACCCAAAGATGTGGTATTTCTCATCGATACTTCTGGTTCTCAAGCAGGCGCACCCATCGAACAATCTAAGGAATTGATGCGCCAATTTATTAATGGGTTGAATCCTAACGATACGTTTACCATCATCGATTTTGCCAATACCACGCAGCAGCTTTCTGCCACACCTTTACAGAATACACCGCAAAATCGTGCTAGAGCGATCGCATATATCAATAACCTACAAGCCAATGGCGGCACTGAATTACTCAATGGCATTCAAACTGTATTAAATTACCCATCTCCACCAGAGGGACGCCTGCGGAGTGTGGTCTTACTAACTGATGGTTTGATTGGTGATGATGAGCAGGTAATTGCAGCAGTTCAAACGCGACTAAAACCGGGGAATCGACTTTATAGTTTCGGTGTGGGGTCATCAGTTAATCGCTTTTTAATCGACCGCATCGCCGAGGAAGGACGGGGTACATCGGAAGTTTTACCACCGAACGAACCTGCCCAAAAAGTAGCCGAAAAGTTTTTCCAGCAAATTAATAATCCCGTCCTGACAAATATTCAAATTAGTTGGTCAGGTGCTGGGAAACCGCCAGAAATTTATCCATTAAAAGCACCCGATCTATTTGCTAATCAGCCATTAGTATTGTACGGACGCAAAATTGACCGCCAATCCGGTACGCTGCGAATTACTGGCATTGCGGCGGGTGGTAAACGCTATGAGAAAATTTTGCCAATTGAATTTGAGGGTGGTGGGAATAGTGCGATCGCTCAACTTTGGGGTAGAGCAAGAATTAAAGATTTAACCAATCAAATGTATCGCGCTGAAACTTCTCAAGGCGTCAAAGCTGTTACCGATACCGCACTAGCTTATCGGTTATTGTCTAAATACACCGCCTTTGTTGCTGTCACTCAAGAAGTGCGAGTCGATCCCTACGGTAAGCGGCAGCAGGTACAAGTGCCAGTGGAAATACCAGAGGGGATGAATGCCGAACAAACTAACAATAGAGTAGTCAACCCAACACCAACACCCAACTATACGCCTACGCCAGCACCCAGATCTGCACCATCTTTTAACTTTCCCAGTTCTAGCAGTTCCGCACCAGAACCCAACCAAATCTTGGGCAACATTCTGGCAATTCTCTTGCTGGGGATATACTTTGCCTGGAAGCGATTAAAAGTAAGTCGAATTATTCCACCTCGCAGTTAATACAGTCGATTGCTTTTCGAGTGAAGTACAGCCTTTTGGCTTCGTTTGTGTAGCGGCAGCATTAATGCTGCCGCTACACAAACAAAGGTGTACCTCATACGACTGCAACCCGCTATATCAATTTTAATTTTAAATCTGTTTTTTGAGTTCTTTTTGTAAAACGATAAAATAGCAAAATATCCCGAAAATTAGCACAGCGAGCGTAGAAAATATCAGCGAACCATCTCCTTGATGCCAATAATCAAACGCGGATTGATTAGATAAGGCAACTAAAACCGCCATCAGCGCCACCCTTACCCCATTAACTGCAAATCCCAGAATTACCGCCGCACTCAATAGCCAAATTTTTTGTTTCCAGCTAGTGGGAACCATGACAAAAAGAACAAACGCCCATCCTAATAGCTGAAGTATAATTCCGATGCCGGAACAGCCTGGAGCTACTTCTAAAGCTCCAGTTGGCAGAATGATAAATATCCCCTGTAGATTAACTTGAAATCCTAGACTCCAAAGCAGGAAAGTGGCAAATTTAGCGGTTAATAAAGATAATGCAGATAAAAAATGAGTGTATGGTAAGAGCGACTCCCAAGGTATAGCGATCGCACCCAGTAGGAGCAATTGTTGCCAATATTGCTTTAATCGCTTAAACCCAGAAGCAACAAGACCCATGCCCATTCCTAAACTGAGCGGTGAAACGCGAAGGAAAAGGTCATTTTCAAACAAGTAAGTACTCTGAAACACCACTAAACTAATTAACAATATGCCCAACCACCTCGAAAAAACATCGCTTTCTAGATTTAAGGCGTGACGCTTTTTCCAAATCTGCAACGCGACTGCAACCCAAAACAGGATAGCAGCAGTCAGCAGGTTTGTATTTCCACTTTTCCAAGTCAAAGTGAGATGCAGCGTCATTAAACCCGCTGATATACCCAACAGCCAAAATTTTAAATTTTTGCTCTGTTGAATTTGACTCATTAATCTAAAATTATCTCACCCGAATCCAACCTAACACTCTACACCTACATTTGTCGAAGTACTTAGAGATCGGCGATATGCTTCCCTTCCGCTGTAGGCGTGAAGCGCAGCTATCGCTCCCAGAATCCCACTCTCTCCAAAACTAGCCGCAAGTTCCAATACTGTCTCCCCCGCTTGAAAATTCGCCCACTCAAATAACTGCTCTGTAGCAGACTTTCCGCACGGTCAGAGAATTTTATGACCCGCTGCGGCTAATACTTGATGTCTCTGTGCAGTTTGAATGTGTTTTCGCTTACCATGTATTTAGGAAATGCAACTTGAATGACGGAGGTAGGTGATATGACTAATTCCGCCCTCAATAGAGAAGAAATTGCTCGCCGTGGCAAAGAACTCTATGAAAACAGTATCCGTGCCAATGTGGAAACAGCAGAGAATATTGGCAAAATTATCTCGATCAATGTGGAAACTGGCGACTATGAAATAGGAGACGATCTAGTAGTTACCAGTCGTCGATTGCAAGCTAAACAAGCTGATGCAACCATTTGGGCAGAAAGGATTGGCTTTAATGCTGTCTATGCCGTTGGTGGTACATTGATGAGGACTGTAGGGTGATGCAGGGAACTGTAGTTGGATTCCAGGCAAGAATTGGTGTAATTTTTCGTGTCCCAGGACAAGAAGATCTACTAGAAATTGAGTGTGTTGTTGATACAGGCTTTGAAGGTTTCTTAACCTTACCATCTGCTGCGATCGCTCAGCTTGGGTTGCCCTATCTTGCCCAAATCAATGCCAACCTAGCCGACAACTCCAATGTCGCAACCGATGTTTACCTAGCAACTGTTGTATGGAACGGTGTAGCGCGCGATATAGCAGTTCTAGCAATGGGCCGTCGTCCACTTATTGGCACAGCACTGCTTCAAGATTATCATCTCAGCATAGATTTCTGTGAGGGCGGTACAGTTCTAATAGATGACATTTTGTGAGCTTTTATTTATTTGCTACAATCGGAAAAGTAAAAATTAGAAATTCAGGAAGGAGGACAATGGCAACTTGGTCTAGTGAAAGCGCGGGAAAGGAATCATGTCCTGAATGTGGGTCAGTCTATGAGGTGACAATCCACTACTTTCCAATGAGAGATTCAGACTACTTCAACTGTGAAGTATGCGGTTATGAAATGCAGCGATGGAATGACACTGCATCCCCTAGCTTTAAGCTTGTTGAGCGCGGTCAATCGCGCAAAAACGAAACCACTTAATTGTTTAATACGTTTGTTTTTGGGTTAGATAGTCGCAAGTTAAACTACGAATAACGATAAATTATGAAGTTCAATGTAACACTCGATCGTGACGAAGATGGGGTTTGGATTGTAGAGTGTCCTAGTATTCCTGGTTGTGTCAGTCAAGGTCAAACCAGAGAAGAAGCTCTCGAAAACATCAAGGATGCGATCGCAGCTTGCCTCCAAGTCCGTGCAGAACGTGGCTTACCGCTTACCATAGAGACGCAGCAAGTAGAAGTGGTGGCATAGCATTACATCTGCTCTTCCTGTCCTCAGCGGGCGTGAAGTCGTCCGTGTATTTGAATCGTTCGGTTGGCAGTTTGCACGTCAAAGTGCAAGTCACATCATCTTAGTTAAGGAAGGCGAGACAGCAACCCTATCAGTTCCAGATCATCGTGAGGTAGCAAGGGGAACGCTGCGTAGTCTCATCCGTACTGCTGGGTTGACAGTTAATGAATTTGTTGCCGCTATTTGATCTTGCGGTAAGTGGTTTAACTTAGTCGTTAGACCACTTGAGTTATACTGGGATGATCGAGTTTGGGTTGTCTATATGCGATCGCCTGGAACTCATTAGTGTCATCATTAGCTATTGGAGCAGTTGGAATCATCCGGAAGTTGAGCTTAAAAATTTATGGATAATCTTTCTGCTATAGCAGATAGGTCTAAGCTGTTCAATATACTAGACTTAATAGGGCGTTTTTCATCCCAAAAAATTAAAGATTCATAGAAGTCTATTGCTAATCTAGAAGTTAAAAGCATAAATGTTTTTTCAGCAGCTTTTTCATCCTCAAAACTAAGGAAGTAAACGGTATCATCAAAGACAGTAGCTTTATTATTTGTTTTCCCAATCAACCGAAAATCTAGTTTTTTATAGAGTCCGCAAATTGCAATTTTCCAAGGCGCGAATGTATACGATCCGACTCCAAATATAGAAAACCGAGAACTTCTTTGATAAATTTTGCTTTTTCTACTATCTAGATACTCTGCATGAGTTTCCAAATAGTTCCAAGTTTTAGGAGCTAACTTTTGTATATATTCAGTAGACTCACCAATAAATCTTTGAGTAACTAAGACATATCGCTCGACAATTTCTGTGCGGTTTTGAGCAACATCAGAACCTTTAAGCAAAGGAAACAGGCAAGTTTCTTCAAGATTGACAACTTCTCCCAGTCCATTCACAAAACTATCATCAACTTTACGAAGTTCCATTACACTTGAGCAATCATGCTTGATGCCAGAACGCCACTTTTCTCCCTGCTGCGGATTATATAAATATTTTAATTTATCAAAAGAAGTTATATCCTTAATAAGAATATTATTTCGATAGCCTATTCGATAATAAGTATCAGCTTCAAGACTACTGAACACATCACAGAAATAGTTTTGCGAATCTGAGTCAAATTTGCAAACTAGGAGACAGGCATCAACATTTGCATCAAAATATTTTTTGGCGTCTATTTTGTAAGTTGCACAGTAAGCAATATTTAAGTTGCGGGAATGTATATAACTCAATATTTTTCGGGAAACAGAAGTTTTACATAGCATTGCCAGATAAGCTTCGCGCTTTTGCAACCATTGAATAGATTGAATCAACATCCACTCAGAAATATCAAAGTTGCTCTTACCTGTAATTGCATCTAAACCACTGCAATTTTTAAAATTACTTTTTTTTGGTAAGTTTTTACTGCCAATCGCGCCTTGCTGAGAATTAGTGACCCAAGGAAAGTTTCCCAATACTAAAATTTTAACCTCAATTTTATTGATCAATGAATACCAATCAAACTCAAAAAAATCTCCTTGCTTAATCGCAATTCTTTCATCTTGTGAAAGTTGCTTCTTGTTTTTGATTTCTTGTAAGTGGTTTGGATTGATTTCAACTCCGATAATTTTACTAGCTAATTGAAATGAACGTGCAGCAGCTTGAATAAAGTTACCTATGCCGCAGGTTGGCTCAACAATAACATCAGGACTCACACCCAGATATACCAGTTTATGGCAAATTTTCTCGGTTAACTCCAGAGGAGTTTGGAAGTCTCCGTATTCTACTTTTGTCTTAGAGGCAACTTGAATCATGGGATTGCCCTATAAACAGCAACTATACCTTCTTCTTGCCCAGCACGCTCAATCACTCTTCCGTATTGAAGCCGCCATTGCAAGGCATTGGAAATTGTTAAAAATCCTTGGAGAGGTGGATTTCTAAGTATTTCGTCTGCAATATTTCCAGCCTCAATTTCATCAACAGGCAAATTTCGATCAAACATAAATGCAATCAAGTCGTCTTTATTCCCTTCATTGTCCAAAATATTACGAATCCCACGAGTCATTTGGAAATCTGCCGTTCTTTCAGCACTCACGTAAATCCTGTGCAAAATAGTTAAAGTTGCTGTTCGGTTTATGCTGTCGTCGGCTTTATCGTAAACAAAAACTATCAGCGAATATCCCAGACCAAAAATCTTTTGTCGTGCAGATTTAAAGGGGCATGACGACTGCGGTTGTCTGACGCTAGTTACTTTTACGTCAACAAGCAAACCTGGAAAGTCGATGCCACTTGCTGAATTGCCTTCCAAAAACTCATATTTTTGCTTTAAATAAAGTTTGAATTTTTGTTCCAGGTATGTTCCAACAGCTTTACCGTCTGTGACACCATAGAGTATGGGTTCTGGATGCTGAGACTCGGCTGCTGAAAAGATTGCTGCTTCAGCGCATAAGGTTTCTACCGTCAAAATTGCCATGGGCATAGCTAAAAGTTTTATCCAGGATCGCACCAATCTGTGCCCCGAAGAAAGCATCTATCAATTCGCGTTTCAAAAATTAAACCGCCTGCATTTTTGGCAACACCTCCCGCATCAAATCCCCCTCAACTTTATCGGTCACCACCACTTCACCAATGCGAGTAGGCAGGATAAATCTTACCTTTCCATCTTTGACTTTCTTATCAGTTTGCAATGTATCAATCACCGCTTCAATATCCAAACCTGCTGGTAATTGTGTCGGCAATCCTGCCTTTTTAATCAACCCATCTTGACGTTCTGCATCTGCTTTATCCCACATTGACAAATGCACCGCCAACTGTCCCGCCGCTACCATGCCAATCGCCACGGCTTCCCCATGATTTACTAACTTATATCCCGTCAAACTTTCGACTGCGTGACCAATCGTATGACCGTAATTTAAAATTGCCCTCAATCCCGATTCTTTTTCGTCTTTGCTTACCACATCTGCCTTCGCTTGGCAAGATTTATTTAGGATTTGTTGCAATAATTCCTGACTGATATAGCGGAATTGATCCAATCTTTTAGACGCTTCTAAACTTTCAAACAATTCTGCATCCCAAATTACGCCGTATTTAATCACTTCTGCCATTCCGGCGCGAAATTCTCTCGGTGGTAAGGTATTTAAGACTTGGGGGTCGATTAACACTAATTTTGGCTGATAAAATGCCCCAATTAAGTTTTTCCCTTTGGGATGATTGACGCCAGTTTTACCGCCAATCGCTGCATCTACCATCGCCAGCAAGCTGGTGGGTACTTGGATAAAATTAATACCGCGCAGCCACGTAGCGGCGGCGAAGCCTGTCATATCGCCGATGACGCCACCTCCCAAGGCTACCATTGTCGAGGAGCGTTCTAGACGGTTTTCGAGGGCGGTGTTATAGATTTTTTGGATGGCGGTGAGGGTTTTGTATTGTTCGCCTGCGGGGAGGATGCAGGTAGTGACATCGTACTCTGCCCAGTTGAGGGATGCGTACGCTTTCTCCCCATAATGCCGGAAAATGGCTGGATTAGACACCAACAGCACTTTTTTCCCCAGCTTTAACCCTTGCATCATCTCACCCAACTTGTCTAAGTTATTGGGTGCGATCGCAATATCGTATGCTTGTTGCGGTACATTAACATTTATAACGGATTCCATATCAAAACCTAAAAGAAACAGGAGAAACGCAAATGCTGTCTGGTGCTTTAGCTTATATTTTGCTCTTGGGTGGTGCTTATGCCGTCGCTTTAGCCTTGTTTTTTGGCTTCCGCGCCATCAAACTGATCTAAAACGATGACCCATTAGGGGCGAAGCATTGCGGCTATTTAATTCCGGGTATTTGCTACCGTCTTTTTTCCGCAATGCTTCACCCATTAGCCATTAGCCATTAGCCATTAGCCATTAGCCATTAGCCATTAGCCAAAATTATTTTAGCGTCTACCATTGATTCCGCTCAGTTTTAGCACATCAATAATATTAGGACAGTAAACAGGCATTCCGAATGTTGACGGATTGACCGGATTCTGGTAAGTAAAATGCCGATAGTCTAAGCTGAACCGATCCCAAGCACTCATTTCAATCCGGAACAAACGGATAAACATATCTGCTAACCAAGGAGACAGGTTAAAGCGATGGGTAATTGGTTTGTTCAAATAGGCGCAAGCTTCCTCGATTACTTCGTTAATCGTCACGGGTTCATTTCCCAACACCAACCAGCGGGAATCTTGCGATTCTGGGGGATAGTCTATGAGATATCTTACCACTTGGGCAATATCTCGTGCGTGGATAAAGTGAAAACTCCCCTCTGCTTGGAAAAACCGAATCAAATCTATTGGTTTTACTTTCAACAGCGGTTTGTCTAAAAAGCGAATTATTTCTGTTTCTTTCATTAAGTCTGGTAATCCGCCGGAAATATGGGAATATGGATGTTTTTCATCGCCTCCTAAAACTAAAGTTGGAAATACCGTAGTCATGCGCTTAGCAATCGGGACGCGGTTTACTTGACGCAAGAAGTCGTATTTGGAACGAATATAATCTGTCCCCGCTTGTCCAGCTTCTTTAAGCAATTGATTTTGGCGATTTAAGACGCTGGCGGTGGAAAAATAAATGATATGCTGACAAACTTTTGGGTTGAGTAACTTCAGCAGTTGGATAGTTTTGAACGTATTTACATCAATTGCTTCCTTTCCTCCCCAAGCTGCCGCCGCCAAAACGGCACAATTCATCGTCTTCAGCAGCTGCCCAAAGCGCTTGATTTCGCGCATATCACCTTCGACAATATGAATACCGGGACGGGCATTATAATCAAATTTGAGTTGATTTGGATTCCTTACTAATAGAAACAGTTCGTAGTCTGTTTTTTCAATCAGAGTTTCTACGATGTAGTGACCGATGCACCCACTCGCACCCGTAATGAAAATCCGCATGGGTGCATCTACTTCTGCGGGCAGATTTTCCTTTTCTCCTTGACTTGTAAGGAAAATATCTGTTTCGCGGTTGGCGATCGCGGGTGGATTTTGTTCTGGTGCCGCGGGTGGGAAAGATTCCCTTTCTCTTCCCGTTTCGATTTCAGATGCCATCATCGCCACTGTTTCGGCGACGACAATCTCTGTTTCGCGGTTGGCGATCGCGGGTGGGAAAGATTCCCTTTCTCTTCCCGTTTCTATTTCAGATGCCATCATCGCCACTGTTTCGGCGACGACAATCTCTGTTTCGCGGTTGGCGATCGCGGGTGGATTTTGTTCTGGTGCGGCGGGCGGGAAAGATTCCCTTTCTCTTCCCGTTTCTATTTCCGATTGACTCTTCGCCACTGTTTCGGCGATGGCAATCTCTGTTTCGGGGTTAGTAATTTCCGGTATTGTTGCTGGCGCGGCGGGCGGGAAAGATTCCCTTTCTCTTCCCGTTTCTATTTCCGATTGACTCTTCGCCACTGTTTCGGCGACGACAATCTCTGTTTCGCGGTTGGCGATCGCGGGTGGATTTTGTTCTGGTGCGGCGGGCGGGAAAGATTCCCTTTCTCTTCCCGTTTCGATTTCCGATTGACTCTTCGCCACTGTTTCGGCGATGGCAATCTCTGTTTCGGGGTTAGTAATTTCCGGTATTGTTGCTGGCGCGGCGGGCGGGAAAGATTCCCTTTCTCTTCCCGTTTCTATTTGAGATTCAATAATGGTAACTTTTTCTGGAGTCGCAGCATCTTGAGGAATTATCAACTCCTCAGACTTGTCAGAGATTGGCGGTGAATCAGACAAACTTGATGGTATAGGAGGAGTGAATCCTCCACTTTCCTGGGGTTTTGGGTTATTTATATCCTCTGGCAACTCGTCTGGTTTCACCGTTCACCTCTGACTTTTTCTTGAGATTTTGGATGGGTTTATTGCTGAATCAATCTAAAATCTGCAATCTGCCATCTCAAATTTTTATGCGTGTACGGCAAGTAATTGATCTGCTTGCTTAGCGGTTTCAAAGAAGAAGGCGGCGTTTTCTTCTGGGGTGGTGGGTAGAATCCCATGTCCCAGGTTTAGAATATGACCTCGGTTGCCAGCTTTGCGAATTGTATCGAGAATGCGTTCTCTGATAAATTCCTTGGAACCAAACAATACGCCTGGGTCGATATTTCCTTGGACTTTGACATGTTTGCCCAATCTTTCCCTTGCTTCTGCCATATCTACTGCCCAGTCTACCGTAACGATATCGGCGCCGCATTTGGGCATTCTTTCTAGCACGCCAGCGCTGCCGCTGACTAATATAATTAACGGCGTATCCGGATGGGTTTGCTTGACTTGATCGAACACCCGTTTTTGATAGGGTAGCGCAAAGGTATCGTAATCTTGGGGACTTAATTGTCCTGCCCAAGAATCAAACATTTGTACGACTTGGGCGCCGCAGTCAATTTGGTAGCGGACGTAGGTGGCGATCGCATCTGCCAGTTTACCCAATAATTGGTGCAAAACCGTTGGGTCGGAAAATGCCATGTGTTTAATCACCGAGTAGGTTTTGGAACCTTTCCCTTCCACGGCGTAAGCTGCTAAAGTCCAAGGCGCACCCACAAAACCCAAAACCGTGGATTTATTGCCCACTTCGGCGCGCAATCCCTGCAAAATTGTTTTAATAAACGGCAGAGATTCTTCTGGGTTTAACTGACGCAGGTTCTCGACTTGTTCAGATGTGCGAATCGGAGAGTGAATTATCGGACCTTTCCCTTCCGCAATGTCCATGTCGATGCCCAATCCGGGCAACGGCGTCACAATATCGGAAAATAAGATTACGCCATCTGGTTGGAAAGCTCTCCAAGGTTGCAAGGAAACTTCAATCGCCACTTCGGGAATTTCCGATCGTTCGCGAAACGAAGGATACTTTTCTCTTAAATCTCGGTATGCTTTCATATACCGTCCCGCTTGGCGCATCATCCAAACTGGAGGACGGTCTAACGCTTCACCCCTTGCGGCACGCAATAATAAAGGTATTTGGCTTGAAAGAGCCATATCTACTTCTACCCTAGTCAGATTTTAAGTGCATTTGCTAGCTTACCACTCAACGCGAAGCCGGGTAATGAGTAATTGGTCGCGGGTCACGGGTACTAGACTTTAAGGGTTTACATATCACAAAACCAACCAATTAGCAACAGGACTTACGCAAGGGCGTTGCCAGAAACCCGGTTTCGACCTTGATCTCTCGCAACCAAACCAACGATTTTTCGGATCACCAAAGTTTCTTTGCGTAAGTCCTAAGCAATTAGCAATTAGCAATTAGCAATTAGCAATTAGCAATTAGCAATTACCCATTACCCATTACCACTCAAAAGCTTAAAATCCCTTCGTCTGCGTCTAGATGCGCCATAATTCCTACAGGTAAGGCGGCGTTGACGCCATCGTGTCCGAAGGGCAGATCCGAGATAATGGGGAGGGAAAGGTCGGATAAGCGATCGCGCAATACTTCCTCTACACTAAAACTAGGTATCCCCGCCACAGGGAAGCAGCGACTAAAACGCCCCAATGCAATACCCCGCACTTTTTTAAACGCCCCGCATAACCGCCATTGTGTCAGCATTCGGTCAATCCGATAAGGCGCTTCCGTCACATCTTCCCAGGCGAGAATAACATTATCTAACCCAGGTTGTATCGGCGTTCCGAGTAAATGCGTCGCCACTGTAAAATTAGCAGGTAATAAAATACCGCTGACCTTTCCCCCACCCCACCCAATTCCTTTTAAAGCTTCTAACTCGTGTTTTTCTACCCAATTAAATAAGCGTTGCAACGACCAATCTGGCTCATCTGCAATTGTAGTCATTAATGGACCATGTACGCCGGAAATTCCCGTTTGGTAAAGACTCCAAAGCAATCCCGTCACATCAGAAAAACCAATTAACCATTTGGGTAATTGGTTATTGGTCATTTGTAATTGCACATCAAATCTTTCTTCTCTCCGCTTCTCCCCATCTCCCCATCTCCAATTTTCCAATAACCGGGCGCTGCCGTAACCGCCTCTGGCACAGAGAATTCCCTTGACATTTGGGTCAATCCATGATTCTAAAAGCTCGTGGCGACGAATTTCATCCGTACCTGCAAGATAGCCCCAACGCTTGTCGATACTGGTGCTAATTTCTACTTGATAGCCACGACGACGCCAAATCTCCACCCCTTGGTAAAATGCCTCAAATTCGCGCATCGCACCGCAAGGCGCAACGACTCGCAGTAAATCTCCTGGTTGTAATGGTGGTGGTATTTGGCACAAATTCATCTTGAGATTACCCAAATATATGTAGGGTCGGGTTTCACCGATAATACATGATTCGCACCCACAATCTAAATAAACCTGCCTCTTATCCCAACAAATTGTTTATCCTCAAAAGAAACCCCATGCATTGCATCATTATCACCGCTCAAACAGACGATAACTCTTTAGACGTTAACCTATCCAATATTTTGCAATTAATCCAACCCCTCGCCTCAAGTTCCCAATGGGATATTTCTGAGTTAGATTGTTCCGGTAGTTCGGCGGATGAATTGCAACAGCTAGCGGATGCTAAAACAAGAGTAAGCGGTACAGACTTGCTGCGGTTAGCTACGAATTTAACCTTATTGCTTGATGGTCTATTTTCCGGCTATTTTGAAGGAAAAAATCAACCTTGGATCTCAATCCGCGCCGCCGATAACGTGGGTTATGAAGTCCAAACTGAAAATCAAGAAGTGCTAGCGCGGATGCGTCAAAATTTCAAAAATGTTACCGATATGACTTATTTTACCCCCGAACAAATTATGGTGCAATATTTAAAAGAATGGGCGCAGGCACAAATCGCTCAAACGGCTCAACCCGAAGTTAGACCCGATATTGCCATAATAGTATTGCAGTTGATCGATAAATTTGAGGCTCTCAAAAATCGTCTGAAGGAATTAGAAGAAATTTGAATAGGGCGGGCAGAATGCCCACCCCACAAGAAAATTAAGTCTCTTGTGGGGTGGGCATCCTGCCTGCCTACGCTTTTTCAGAGAAACCCGGTTTCTTTGCATCAGTCCTGTTCTTGTGGGGTAGGCATCCTGCCTGCCTAACCTACAATATCTTGAAACCATGCCTCGAAGCGATCGCCCAACGCCTCCAAAGAATACTCCATCTCAGCTAAGGCACGACAATCCTTGCGGTTAATGGTATCTAATTTCCCCATTGCCTCGATTAACCCATCCACGCTATCAGGTTCGACCAAAAAACCCGTCTCCCCATCCCGGACAATTTCTGTCGGCCCACCCCGACGATATGATATCACCGGAACGCCACAAGCGAGCGCTTCAATCGCTACATTGCCAAACGCTTCCACCCAACGCGGCGTCATTAAAAGCGCCCGACACTGGCGCAATTGCTGCTGCAACTCATCCGTAGAAAGAAACCCCAAATAATCGATTGGCGCTGAAGGAAAAGCCTCCCAAACCTGCTTCCAATAAGCTTCATCGTGCATCGCACCCATAACCTTTAAACGCAACCCCGCGCGATTGGCAACGGCTACAGCGTCTTCTAGACCCTTTTCTGGGGAAATTCGCCCCACCCATGCCAAACTTGATTGTGGTTCCTCGCAGAAATCGTACAGCGAGAGATCGATGCCATTACCCAAACAGCGACAAGATTGGGCAAAAGGAAACGTCGCCGCCTGCGCCAGACTGTGAACGCCAATAGTACCGGGAAACTGCATCGCCACCCGTCCGATAATTCGATCCATCTCGTCGGAGAGGGAACCCATACTGACTAAATGAGCAACCCGACGCTGAAAAAACGGTGTTAGGTAAAAAGGCAACCAATCGTAAGCAAAATTAACAATTAAATCCCAATCGTTCTGTACTTCCCATGCGTAATCCCACAGATTCGCCAGTGCGGGATTTCCTGGCAGAATAATCGGAGCATCGCGCCCTTGATTTTGAGCATTTAACTGATATTTTCCCGCAATTTGAACAATGGGTAGCGTTCCCAAAACCGAGCCAAAAGGCGCGACAATTTGCAGAGTATGACCGCGCCGGAGCATTTCTTGGGCAATATTTTTCACGGTTAATTCTACACCGCCCCCCAACCCGGTTCCCAGCGGGCCAACGGGAGTAGAGATGAATAACAGTTTAGACATTTCAGATTGCAGATTGAAGAATTGCCGATTTATTTTATCTGGCAAATTGCAGATTTCAAATCTAAAATCTTAAATCTTAAATCTAAAATTCGTTGGGTGGATTCCTGGAACTAGACCGATTTTCCATGCCTGATAAAGTGCGAATTCGGCTTAACTGAGTTAAAGCCCAACGGGCAGTTTCTTGCACTTCTTTATCCGGATCTTCTACAGCGTGGCGTAGGAGTTGGCTAAGTTGACCCAATGATTCGTACATTCGGGTTAGATCGCGGATCGCATTCTTCCGCACCTCTGCATTATCATCTTGCAGCGAAACAGCTAAAGCCCGGTTCATCGGTTTCAGGGTGCGAGTGCCAATTTGGGACAGTGCTTCTAAGATTAAACTGCGTTGCTGGGAATCTGCATCCATCAATAAATCTAACAAAGGCTGCATGGCTCGCGAATCTCCCCGCTGTGCCAGTTCCCAGATCGCTTTACGCCGCTTTCTGGGATCGGGATTGTGCAGATCTCGGATTAATTGATCGACTATATTAACTCTGGTGATGCGAGTTGTTTCTTGTACTGGCAGATTCTCTTCCTGCGATTGTGGGGCTGATTGTTCTGGGTGAGATTGTGGCTGGGAATTTTCTGGATCGGGTTGTTCCGGCAAGGCAGTAAAGGGATTGCTGCCGTTGTTAGCATCATTTGACTTTGATGCTCCTAAATAGTGTTCTGGTAAAGGGGAAATTGGGGTATTGTAGCCGTTCTTGCCCGATTCTATTTCATCGCTGCCAAAGTTGGCCTCAAACTCATCGATATCTAGTACATCGGGGGAGGCTGAATCTGGTAGCGGTTTTTGCTGTTTTGGCTCGGGTTGGTTATCGTAACGTCGCTGCAAGTAGTATAGTCCCCCAGCGATGGCAAAAAACACCACCGCCGCACCGATCCACGCCAAGGACCATTTGTTACTTAAAAACTCGAAAGCCGGAGTTTGTTTGGGGGCAGGTTTTGGCCCCTCAAGGCTTGGTAGCGTATCCGTTGGATTTGGGAAAGGCTTCGGGATAGCCTGGGCTACTACCAACGGCACTGGCGACGCTGAAAATAAATTGTTATTGGTTCTCTCAACGCCTGGGTTGCGTTGGGGTGCCTCACGCTCTTGCGTCGCCGTTGTGCCGACTGAACTGGGGGCAAAGCCGAGGCAAGTGATACAAGTTATTAGAAACAAAACAAAGCGTGGGGGCATCATAAACCAACTCACGGCTAAAAGAGGTAGCCAAACTATCCGCTGGGTAGATTGGGGCTAGTTCAATCCTAAACTGGCATCTACCCAGAAACTATGAAAATACGCTTTGCAGTTTACAGTAAATTTACAAATTTCACTGTGAGTAGATATTTCATCTTATCCGTAAGCCGCATCCGATTTGGCAGTAGCAAGCAGGCGATCGCAAGAGCTTCCCGTAGCAAATCGCCCTATCGTCAAAAATTGCTCCTAGCGCCAAAGTTCTGATTTATATTCTACTGGCACTGGCACCTCCCGCCCTCGCAAGACAGACGAATCTAATTGGCTAGTAGGTTCTTCCAGGGGTTGAGGCATCTTGCCAACGCTTGGCTTGGGTTGGAGGCGATTTGCCAGTATATCCCGCTGATTCACTAGGTATATACTTACCAAGGTTAAGCCGACGCCGCTCCACTCGAGTGAATTGAGCATTTCCGACAAAAACAGGTTGCCAAACAACAGGGCGAATACTGGCGTCAGGAAGGTAAGCGAACTCAAACTCGTCAAACTGCCACTGGATGCGAAGTAGAAGAATAAACCATATGCGATGGCGCTGCCAAATACCGTCGAGTAGCTCAACGCCATCCAACCCGATAGATCGATATTCACCCACTGCTGGCTTTCAGTTGCAGCCGAAAGCGCGAATAACGGCAACCCACCCAAAATCATATGCCATCCCGTAGCCACCACTGGATCGGCATAGCGACAAAGGTGACGCGCGATCGCCGTTCCCACCGCCATCGCCAGTGCTGCCACTAGCATCAACCATTGTCCATAATGGGTCGCGAGCGTTGCCGGTTCTAAGTTGACTAAAGATGGGGAATCGTTGGCAATACCCAGTCCCGATGCCCCAATTTGGTGCAGCCACTCAAAAATCCACTGCTTTGGCAACCCAATCAAACTAATCCCCAACACCCCCAAACCGAGTCCCAGCCAACCAAAGAGTCCGATCCGTTCCCCAAATAACCACAAAGATAATAACGCCACCGCCAGGGGTTGGGAGTCAATCATCACCGATCCCAAACCCGCATCGGTGCGAACCAATCCTGCTGCTAAAAACCCTTGAAACAATGCCCCATCGACTAAAGCAAACAAGCCGATCCACAGCCATGCTAACCAGCTATTGGGTTGCCGTCTTCCCGTCATTGCCGCGAACAACAACACTAACACCCCCGCTGGCACTAAGCGCACCCCAGCCATAAACAGCGGTGTCGTATGGGGAATTACCCCTTTCATCGCCACCATTGCCGTCCCCCACAAGAAAAATGGCGCAATTAACAGCAGGAAAGATCCAAGAAATTTAGATTCATTTCTTTGACTTTCTCGCCCTGCTATGGTAATATTATTCGCTTCTGATTCCGCTGTGGCCGTCAACCTGAAGATGCTGGAAATGTGAAATCGAATTAGTATCCAGTGCATGAAATAGCTCCAAGACTTTCAGAGCTTGGACTCGCTTGTATTGCATCTTATTGTAGAGTATCGTGAATTTCTGTTAAGAATCCGACACATAGAGAAATATCTGTTAAATGAGGTAGAGTTTGGCCAGAAGGCAAGACTTAGGGCTTAAGATAACCGAGCGAGCCAGTTCTACTGGTGAGGGAATAAGGCAAACTAGAATTGCTGGACTCTGGTTGGAACATGGGTGATGGGGAAGACTCTTGAAGATGGGGAAGAATTACGTTCGCTCTGCTTCATATCCCTTGTCTCCCTTGTCTCCCTTGTCTCCCTCTCCCTCTCCCTATTACTTTGACTGCCTATCATGTGGCCTTTTAAGCCTAGATTTCGCAAACAAATTGCTCGGATTGAAATTACCGGCGCGATCGCATCCGCCACCCGCAAACGAGTCCTCGAAGCTCTCAAAACCATTGAGGAAAAACGTTTTCCTGCCTTACTGCTGCGGATCGATAGCCCTGGTGGCACCGTAGGAGATTCTCAAGAAATCTACAGCGCCTTGAAGCGCCTGCAACAAAAGGTCAAGATCGTCGCCAGCTTCGGCAATATCTCGGCATCTGGCGGCGTTTACATCGGCATGGGCGCCCAACATATCATGGCGAACCCAGGTACGATTACTGGGAGTATCGGTGTAATTCTACGCGGCAATAACTTGGAACGCCTGCTGGATAAAATCGGTGTTTCTTTTAAAACAATTAAATCAGGACCGTATAAAGATATACTGGCATTTGACCGAGAACTGACTGATGCGGAAAAAAATATACTGCAAGAATTGATCGATATCAGCTATTCCCAGTTTGTCCAAACCGTAGCCTGTTCGCGCAACTTGGGGGTAGAAACCGTGAGGAGTTTCGCGGATGGGCGTATTTTTACAGGAGAACAAGCATTACAGCTGGGTATTGTAGACCGGCTCGGCACCGAAGAAGATGCCCGACGTTGGGCAGCAGAACTGGTGGGACTCGACCCGGAAAAAACCAGGTGTTATAACTTTGAAGAACGCAAACCAGTGATCAACCGCTTCCTGTCTGAGAAAGCTCAAGCAACTTCGGGTTTGGTAGCGGGGATCAATTGGTTAGAATTCGAGCTGTCTACGAATGGTTTACCTTTGTGGCTGTATCGACCTTAAACGGTCACGAGTCATTTGTCCTGTCCAAACAGCCAATTACCAATTACCAATTAGCAATTAACGATAACAAGACATGGAGGATTTTAGCGTGGAGTGGCAAGTTCGCGCAATTCGCGGGGCAACAACTGTATCAGAAAATTCGGTTGAAGCAATTCGAGAAGCAGTGATGGAACTGCTAGAGCAATTAGAACAGGGGAATCATTTAGACCCCAACGATATTATTAGTGCAATTTTTTCTGCCACCCGCGATCTGGATGCTATTTATCCAGCAGCGATCGCGCGCGAACGTCCCCACTGGGATAACGTGGCACTGTTAGATGTCCAACAGATGCACGTCGAGGGCAGTTTAGATCGCTGCATTCGCTGTCTGATCCACGTTAACGTCCCCAAACCTAACGCGGTAATCTACCATCCCTACCTGCGCCAAGCCAAAAACCTCAGACCCGACTGGAGTATATTGAGCGATCGCAGTCATACCATTGCACCTGTCGCTGGTAGCTGATTGGGGCAGGTGGGCCCAGGGGCAGGTGGGCCCAGGTGCAGGTGGGCCCAGGGGCAGGTGGGCCCAGGGGAATTTGAATGTATATTCTCACCCGCTCACCCGCTCACCCGCTCACCTACTCACCCGCTCACCTACTCACCCGCTCACCCGCTCACCCGCTCACCCGCTCACCTACTCACCCGCTCACCTACTCACCCGCTCACCTACTCACCCGCTCACCCGCTCACCCGCTCACCCGCTCAAAAAGCCCCCTCAGTTGTCTTATGTCTGCGAATTAAGTTAAATTTAGTTAAGATTTGTTATCGGTTCTAATTTTCATGGTGTACCGATTGCTTTGCCGCTTGGTTGGCGCGAAGCATTACATTAACCATCAAAAAATTAGTTGGATCTGAATTTAGAGGCAACCATATGAAATTGTCCTGGAAAGTTGTCCTGCTGTGGACGTTGCCTGCCTTGGTGATAGGATTTTTCCTCTGGCAAGGTGCATTTGCCCCCGCCCCCGCAGATATGGGCAGGAACGCTGCAAGCACTCGCATGACCTACGGGCGCTTTTTAGAATACCTGGATGCGGGTAGAGTCATCGGTGTCGATCTGTACGATAGCGGTCGGACGGCAATTGTCGAGGCGATAGACCCGGAACTAGACAACCAACCCCAACGGTTGCGCGTGGACTTACCCGCCGCCGCGCCGGAACTAATTGCTAAACTGCGCGATAACAAAATTAGTTTTGATGTCCACCCAGTCCGCAATGACGGCGCTATTTGGGGGTTATTGGGGAATCTGGTATTCCCCATTTTGCTAATTGCTGGGTTGTTTTTCCTGTTCCGTCGCTCTAACAACATTCCCGGCGGTCCCGGACAAGCGATGAGTTTTGGCAAATCTCGCGCCCGCTTTCAAATGGAAGCGAAAACCGGCGTTAAATTTGACGATGTGGCGGGGATTGAAGAAGCCAAAGAAGAATTGCAAGAAATCGTCACTTTCCTCAAACAACCGGAGAAATTCAGCGCTGTGGGTGCGCGCATTCCCAAAGGCGTATTGTTAATTGGTCCTCCGGGAACTGGTAAAACTTTACTCGCTAAAGCGATCGCTGGTGAAGCAGGTGTTCCTTTCTTCAGTATTTCGGGTAGCGAATTTGTCGAAATGTTCGTCGGTGTGGGCGCTTCCCGCGTGCGCGACTTATTCAAAAAAGCCAAAGAAAACGCCCCCTGCTTGGTATTCATCGATGAAATTGATGCGGTAGGTCGTCAGCGCGGCGCAGGAATAGGCGGCGGTAACGACGAACGCGAGCAAACCCTCAACCAGTTATTAACAGAAATGGACGGGTTTGAAGGCAATACCGGCATTATTATCATCGCCGCTACCAACCGCCCCGATGTATTAGATGCTGCCTTGTTGCGTCCCGGACGCTTCGACCGTCAAATTTTAGTCGATGCTCCCGATATTAAGGGACGTCTGGAAGTTCTCAACGTCCACGCGCGGAACAAAAAACTAGCGCCGGAAGTATCGTTAGAAGGTATCGCCCGTCGCACCCCTGGTTTTACAGGCGCAGATTTGGCGAACTTGCTCAACGAAGCCGCGATTTTAACCGCCCGTCGCCGCAAAGATGCCATTACGATGGCGGAAATTAACGATGCTGTTGACCGGGTCGTCGCCGGGATGGAAGGTACGCCCCTGGTGGATAGCAAGAGCAAGCGGCTAATTGGTTATCATGAAATCGGACATGCGATCGTCGGCACGCTGCTGAAACACCACGACCCAGTCCAAAAGGTAACGTTAATTCCACGGGGACAAGCGCGGGGTTTGACTTGGTTTACACCGAATGAAGACCAAGGTTTAATTTCTCGCGCCCAGTTGCTAGCGCGCATTACCGGCGCTTTGGGCGGTCGCGCTGCTGAAGAAATTATCTTCGGCGATGCGGAAGTAACCACTGGTGCTGGTGGCGACTTGCAACAAGTATCCGGTTTGGCGCGACAAATGGTCACCCGCTTCGGCATGTCCGATTTGGGACCATTGTCTTTAGAAAGTCAAACGGGCGAAGTATTTTTGGGTCGCGACTTTATGACCCGCGCCGAGTACTCGGAAGAAATTGCCGCCCGCATTGATGCCCAAGTGAAAACGATTACAGACGACTGCTACAAACAAGCCAAGCAAATTATCCGCGATCATCGCACTGTTATCGATCGTTTGGTAGATCTGTTGGTGGAAAAAGAAACAATTGACGGTGAAGAATTCCGGCAAATTGTGGCTGAGTATACTGTCGTTCCGGAGAAAGAACAGTACGTTCCTCAACTGTAATTTCAGATTGTGGATTGCAGAGATTCTGAAATCTAATATCAGCTAATAGATAGGGATGGTGAATATCATCCCTTTTTTTTGTGTCTTCTGAGTGCCGACCTGTTCTTTGGATTTATAGCGGATTGCAGGCGGATGAGTTACAGCGAAAGTTTGTGTAGCGGCAGCCTTAAGACTGCCGCTACACAAACGAAGCCTTTTGGCTGTCCTGACTCGAAAAGCAATCTGCTGTATCCTGTAGGCTCTCCTACCCTAGCGACGGCACAATCTAGCAATCTAAACTCTATTTTTTATATCTAAAGGTATAATTATTTATATATTTAGATAGATAAGATTGCTATTAAATTTATATGTTTAGGTAGATTTAATTTGATTGATTTTGAATATAGCGTTAAGGAATGGTTTTTAGGAAGAGGAACCCTGGCTCATACAGCCTATAAATAAATGTTTCGCGCTGTTTGACTTTTTTTCAGGACTTACGCAAAGAAACCGGGTTTCTACGAAGAAACCCGGTTTATGACCTCGTGGCCCGTAAGTCCTATTTTTGATGAATATTACACAGAAATACTTGTCATTGGTGACAGGGTTAGATAATCTTTTTATTAAAGAAATACCTGGAAAGTCCTGATGGCAAATTCTGAAATATGATGAAATTAAAGGCACTGGGTCCATACTCTCTATCTATCGTCTCAATCCTGCTCGGTGTAGGATGTGGGATGCCAGCGATCGCTGCCTCTCCTTTTGAAGTCTGGTTAGTCGATCAGTCCAACTCACCAGGACTTAATTATGGCGGGAACATAGCTATTTACGATGGGGGCGCTCTCACTCTAGGCAGTTCCCCTC
>NZ_BLAY01000119.1 GCF_020521235.1 Microseira wollei NIES-4236
CTCATTCTCCCTCGGAGCGGTCAAGGGCACAGTCAGGAAATGTTAACCAGATAGCTATTGAAGGGCGAAAAGTTAACTTTAACTCCTGGCCTGATTCTCCGTCTCTTTAGAGCGGAGAGCGGCTCAAAAGGTATCGAAACTAGAAAATTAAAAGTCTCCCACGCCTTCCACTCTCCCCTCATGGAACCGATGCTGGATGCCCTAGAAGAGGCTGTCAGCCAGATTCAGGTTCAACGGCTACGTCTGCCACTGATTTCCAACTTGACTGGGCAGATCATGCTACCAGGAGAAATCCTTGATGCTAACTATTGGCGCAGCCATACTCGCAATACTGTGAGATTTACCACGGGGATAAATACTCTGTTTCAACAGGGTTATGAGCTATTTTTAGAAATCGGTCCGCAGCCCATTCTCTGCGGTATGGGTCAGCGGTGTCAGCAACAACCAAACATTTTCTGGCTGCCTTCCTTAAATCCCATCAAAGATGACTGGCAGGTGTTACAGGAGAGCCTATCTACTCTGTATGTTCGGGGAGCTGATATCAACTGGATGGGATTTGAGCAGGATTACTCGCGCACAAAGGTATTACTACCCACTTACCCCTTCGCACGAAAACTTTACTGGTTTGAAGAAAAAACTGTGCATAAAAACGGAGAAAAGTCAAGTGTTTTGTCCGAGCCACAGGGAGGTAGTCATGCCCAAACCACGCCACCAGAAACGATAAATATGGGAATAAAAGCTGTGCAGATCAATGGAGAACAGTTAAGTGCTTTGTCCAACAAGCCACAGGTAGGTATTAGTGGTGAAACCACGCGGCGAGACAGGATCGAGTCAACAGTGCGATCGATCTTTTCGGATTTGCTGCAATTAGCCCCGCAGGAAGTAAACGTTTATACACCTTTTCTGGAAATGGGGGCGGATTCGATTATTCTCGTAAACGCCGTACGCAGTCTGGAAAATACCTATGGCATAAAACTTGCTATTCGCCAGTTTTTTGAAGAATTTACAACTATTGATGCACTGACAAATTACATAGACCAGAATTTAGACGAAGCATGGGGTGACGTAGAGGCGAACCAGCCTGAAGTAGAACCGCAACAGCTAGATCAACCGACTGTTAATGTCCCAGCAACACAACCAATAATCCACACAGAAACGGCAAATCGAGTCACAGCACCAGGGACTGGAGCAGAAGCAATTATGATGCAACAGCTTCAGGTCTTGTCTCAGATTATGTCTCAGCAGTTAGGAGTCCTCCAGGGCAAAACTTTACCCCCAGAGCCATCGTTAGGGGCTGTTGCACAACCAACAGCATCTACTGTCCATTTTCCCAATCAATCGCCACAGAAATCGATTCGCAAATCAGTATCTTCTACTACTGATGAAGACTCCAGCAGAGCTACCCCTCAAGCCGGTTCACCCGTTCCAAGTTCGCGAGTTGAAAAGCCTATTGCCAGAAAATTCAACCTCACCCAACAGCAACACATAGAAGCACTGATAGCCCGTTATACCCAGCGCACCCAAAAATCCAAACAACTAGCACAGGCGCATCGGTCGGTTTTGGCAGATCGGAGAGCTTTTATCAATTTCCGTAGGGAAATCAAAGAGATCAGCTATCCCATCGTAGGCGATCGCTCTTTTGGTTCCAGATTTTGGGACGTAGATGGTAACGAGTATCTGGATCTAACAATGGGGTTTGGCGTACATCTTTTTGGATACAATCCCCCATTTATCGCGGCAGCTGTGCAAGAACAGATCGCGCAAGGAGTACACATTGGTCCCCAATCAAAAATTGCTGGCGAAGTAGCGCAGTTGATCTGTGAACTAACGGGGATGGAGCGCGTTACCTTTTCTAATACAGGCACAGAAGCCGTAATGACAGCGGTGCGTTTGGCACGAGCAACAACAGGTCGCGCCAAGATTGCCATGTTCGCAAGCTCTTATCACGGTCACTTTGATGGGGTTTTAGCTGTAGCCCCTGCTGCTGAAAATGGTAAGCTGCGCTCTGTCCCGATGGCTCCTGGGGTGCTGCAATCAATGGTGGATGACGTTCTGGTTCTCACCTACGACACTCCCAAATCCCTAGAAATTATCAAAGCTCACGCCCACGAACTAGCTGCGGTTCTGGTTGAACCTGTGCCAACTCGTCAACCAAATTTACAACCTCAAGAGTTTCTTAAACAACTAAGACACCTGACTCTAGAAGCAGGTATCGCTTTGATTTTCGATGAATGCGTCACTGGTTTCCGCCTGCATCCTAGAGGAGCGCAGGCGTGGTTTGGGATTGATGCAGACATCGTTACCTATGGCAAGCTCGTCGGCGGTGGTATGCCAATTGGCATAATTGCTGGCAAGTCGATCTATATGGATAAAATTGATGGCGGCTGGTGGCGATATGGGGATGATTCGTATCCTGAAGTGGAAACCACGTTTTTCGCAGGCACCTTCTGCAAACACCCACTGGCTATGGCTGCTGCACGGGCTGTGCTTAAGCATCTGAAAATGCACGGTAGCGCCCTACAGGAGCAAGTGAATCAGCGGACATCAAGGTTAGCTGAAACTCTCAATGCTTACTTTGAAGAAGAGGGACTGCCAATTCAAGTATGGTATTGCGGTTCAGTTTTTCGCTTCGCCTCATCAGGGAATTTCAGCTATCTATATCAGCCTTTGGAGATGGACTTGCTGGTTCATCACCTGATCGAAAAGGGAGTCTATATCTGGGAAGGACGCTCCTGTTTTCTATCCACAGCTCACACTGACGAAGATATCGCTCGTGTGATTCAGGCTGTTAAGGATAGTGTAGAAGAATTGCAAAAGGGAGGATTTTTTGCTAAACGCGCTGTCGGTCTGTCTGAAGGTGAGAAGGTATCAGGCGGTTCGTCAGTCATATCCCCCGACCCCCTAGTGCAACAGAGCCAGCAATTGCCACTGGATTTAATGCTGACTCCCAAGAATATCTGCGCTCGCCTCAACACCGAGTTAGCTCAATTAATTTCCCAGCAAGGTCTAGATGTACAAGGGGAATTATTAACCAAACTGGAAGTTTTGAGTATTAATTATGTCCTCAGAGCTTTTGTGCAAATGGGATGGAACTTCCATCTAGGTCAGCGCTTCTCAACGGCATTGATCGCAGAACAGTTGGGCGTAGTCAACCAATATCAGCAGCTACTAAATCACTTGCTGAAGATGTTGGTAGAAGCAGGTGTGTTGCGTCAAGTAGACGATCTGTGGGAAGTT
Organism: Microseira wollei NIES-4236; assembly: GCF_020521235.1. Taxonomy (GTDB): domain Bacteria; phylum Cyanobacteriota; class Cyanobacteriia; order Cyanobacteriales; family Aerosakkonemataceae; genus Microseira; species Microseira wollei. Next base: position 3,238 of record NZ_BLAY01000119.1, read on the forward strand.
ATCAAAGTTCCTTTGAGTACCGACCTACAGGAGCCGGAAATTGCACTTCTAGTTCAACAATACCCAGCAGCTCAAGCTGAAATTACGATGTTTGGGCGTTGCGGACAGCGTTTAGCACAGGTGTTACGAGGCGAATGTCACGCTTTAGAAGTGTTATTTCCTTCAGGAGATTTAACCACAGCAACTCAGATATATCAGGATTCGCCTAGCGCTGTTGTGACGAACACTTTGGTGCAGAAAGTTGTCTCCAAAGCTTTGGAACGTCTGCCTCAAGGACTTGGCGTGCGAATTCTAGAAATTGGAGCGGGAACCGGGGGAACAACCTCCTATATTCTGCCTCATTTGAGCGCCGAGACCGAGTATGTATTTACGGATGTCTCTCCTTCGTTAATCTCCAAAGCTAAGAAGAAGTTTGGGGAACGATCTAACCGGCGATACCAAATTTTAGACATAGAACAAGAGCCTTCTATTCAGGGGTTTGATTGCCATGATTACGATGTGATTGTCGCCGCCAATGTGCTGCACGCAACTGGCAATATCCGTCAAACAATCGCACACATACAGCAGTTGTTGAGTCCTAGCGGAATGCTGGTGCTGCTGGAAACAACCGTTCCCCAACGCTGGTTGGATCTGACATTTGGGTTAACAGAAGGTTGGTGGAAGTTTAGCGATCGCGATTTGCGACCTTCTTACCCATTGCTTTCAACTGCACAATGGCAGGAACTTTTGTCGGAAAGCGGATTTAGAGAAGTTGCGCTCGTTCCCAGCCAGATAGAACAGTTAAGCGTTTTATCCCAACAGGCTGTAATTGTAGCCGAGGTAGCACCCAAAGTCTCTCTGAATCAAGCCCAAAAACATCTGAGCATTTTGGCACAGATGAGTGAAGAGGGTTCGGTGGCATACAATGTCTCTATTGGTCTGGAATTGAGGGGTTCATTTCAGCTAGCGGCAATGCGTAAAGCTGTGCAGACAGTTGTGAACCGCCATGAAGCACTACGGACAATTATCAGCAACCAGAACGATTTTCAGGAAATATTGCCATCACTGACAGCAGACGTGGCTTTGGTTGACTTTTCCAATCAGGGCAATCGCGAACGTGAGTTAAAAGTAGCTGATTGGTTGAAAAAAGAAAGCCAAGAACCTTTCGACCTCAGCAACGGACCTCTGTTCCGCTTCTCGATCCTCAAACTGGAAGAAAAAATACATTTATTGGTTTTGACAATTCATCACATTGTTGTAGATGGTTGGTCAATGGGCGTAATCCTACAAGAGTTAGGTGCGTTATATTCCGCAGAGTGTCAGGGTGTGGTTTGCCAACTAGAGCCACCGATGCAATTTAAGACATACATCGAGTGGCAGGAAAAGCAAAGCCAGACTGACGAAATGGCAGCCCATGAATCTTACTGGCTGGAACAATTTGCACAATCAATTCCGGTTTTAGACCTACCGACTGACCGTCCTCGCCCACGACTCAAGACTTATAAAGGTAGCAGGCAAACACGGCGACTCGATGCCAGCTTGACACGCGCAGTCAAACGCTTCAGTACAGAGAATGGCTGCACCCTATTGATGACACTCCTGTCAGTCTATACAACATTGCTTCACAGATTAACAGGGCATCCCGACATCATTGTCGGGATGCCAACGGCGGGGCGATCGCTTGAGGGTAGTGAGAAACTGGTAGGCTACTGTGCCAACAAATTGCCTGTACGAAGTGACATTGTTGGCTCTGAGTCATTCTTGGAGTATTTGAAAACCCTCAAGAATCGATTGTTAGAGATATACGAACATCAGGATTACCCTGGATCCCGGTTGATCGACAAGCTGAATGTAGCCAGAGATGCAAGTCGGTCTCCTCTGGTTACAGCAACCTTTAACTGGGATAGACCTATCGCTGTGCCGAAGATGTTTGAACTGGCGACAGACTTGTTTCCTAAACCTATCAGTTGTACTCCATTCGATATCAGCTTAAATGTCATGGAGGCAGACGGGGAACTGTTGTTGGATTGCGATTACAACACAGACTTGTGTGATGCTGCCACAATTGAGCGCTGGCTCTTGCATTTCCAGACATTGCTGGAAGGGGTTGTGGCAAATCCTCAGCAGTGTCTTGCAGAATTGCCCTTGCTAACAAAAGCTGAACGGCATCAGCTATTGGTGGAGTGGAACAACACCCAGACTGAGTATTCAAAAGACTTGTGTATCCATCAGTTGTTTGAGGAGCAGGTAGAACAGACCCCAGACGCCGTGGCGGTGGTGTTTGAAGACAAAGAGTTGACCTATGGGGAATTAAATTGCCGTGCGAACAAAGTAGCGCACTATCTGAGATCCCATGGTGTGGGACCTGCGGTACTGGTTGGGATTTGCGTTGAACGTTCTTTAGAGATGATAGTGGGGTTGCTAGGAATTCTCAAAGCAGGTGCGGCGTATGTACCCATAGACCCCGGATATCCTCTTCCGCGGATCGCCTTCATGCTTTCAGATACACAGTTGCCTATGTTGTTAACCCAACAGCGGTTAGTTGAAAAGCTGTCTGCTGGGGGAGCGAAGGTGATTTGTCTGGATTCCGACTGGGAGGTCATTAACCAGGAGAGCCAGGAGAACCCCACCAGTGGCGTGACGGCTGACAACCTAGCTTATGTAATGTATACCTCAGGTTCTACGGGTACACCCAAAGGTGTTTGCGTCATCCATCGCGGGGTAGTGCGTCTAGTTAAAGGAACAGACTACGTTAACTTCTCAAAAGAAGAAGTCTTCCTACAGTTAGCCCCCATATCGTTCGACGCCTCTACTTTTGAGATTTGGGGCTGTTTGCTCAACGGTGCGCGGTTGGCGATTTTCCCTCAAGCCTATACGCCATCTTTGGAAGAGTTGGGAGAAACCATTAAGCGATACCAAGTCACAACGCTGTGGTTGACTGCGGGTCTATTTCATCTAATGGTGGACGAGCGACTTGAGGATTTAAAGCCAGTACGTCAACTTTTGGCGGGGGGTGATGCTTTATCTGTTTCCCACGTTCAGAAGGTTCTGCGAGAGCTAGTAGATTGTAAGTTGATTAACGGTTACGGTCCTACTGAGAACACTACCTTCACTTGTTGCTTGGCGATTAATGCTTCTAGCCAACTTGGTCTTTCCGTACCCATTGGACGCGCGATCGCCAACACCCAGGTTTATATTCTCGACAGCCATCTCCAACCCGTTCCCATTGGTGTGGTGGGAGAACTATACGCTGGAGGTGCTGGTCTCGCCAGGGGCTACCTCAATCGCCCAGACTTGACAGCCCAAAAGTTCATTTCCCACTCTTTCGGCGATGAACCTGGAGTACGCCTCTACAAAACAGGTGACTTGGCGCGTTATTTACCTAACGGCACGATTGAGTTTCTAGGTCGCATTGACAATCAGGTGAAGATTCGCGGAAACCGCATCGAACCCGGAGAAATTGAAGCTGTGCTGGCGCAACACCCTGATATACTCCAGACTGCGGTTATCGCCTGGGAAAACGAACAAAGCGACAAGAGCTTGGTAGCCTATGTTGTCCCTGACCCGGAACGAGTTCCCAGTCTCAGTGATATGCGCCTCTTCCTCAAGGAAAAGCTGCCCGATTACATGGTGCCTTCGGCTTTTGTGCTACTAGACACCCTGCCCCTGACTCCTAATGGGAAAGTAGACCGTCGGAGCCTGCCAGCACTAGATCCATCTCAAAGGGTTTCCGAGGCAGGCTTTGTGGCACCTCGCACTCCCGCTGAAGAGATCCTAGCCTCAATATGGGCAGATATTTTAAAGGTTAAAGCAGGCATTTACGACAACTTCTTTGAATTGGGAGGAAATTCCCTGCTGGCTACCCAGATCGTTTCTCGAATACGGGAAGCCTTCTCGGTCGAACTGCGACTATCGGATCTGTTTGAAGCTCAAACGATCGCGCAACTGGGGAACCAGATCGCTGCTTCGGGCCACTCTTCTTCCGAGGTTCTGCCGATAATTGTTGCAGTGGCGCAGGAGAATGATGCACCTGTCTCTTTCGCCCAAGGGCGTCTTTGGTTTCTCGACAATTTTGAGCCTGGGAACCCTTCGTACAACATTGTGATGAGCTATCGCATTCGAGGCCCCCTCGACGAAGATATACTGGCAGCGGCGTTAAACGCGATCGTCGCTCGTCAAGAGTCGCTACGCACGAGGTTTCCAGCAGTCAATGGGGAACCCGTACAAAGGATCGAGACATCCTTGAAAGTAGAGCTAAACGTCTTTGATCTGAGGCAAATGGCAGAGTTTGAGGCTGGCAGGCAAATGGCCGAGATCTCTAGGAACGAATATCTCTGGCGTTGCGATCTGAGTCACGGTCCACTTTTCCGCTTTACAGTGATTCGACTCAAGGATGAGGAGCGCATTCTCTTTGTCAATCTGCATCACATCATCGCCGATGGTTGGTCGATCGGAGTGTTTAACCGCGAACTTAGTCAGCATTACCTAGCAGCGACAACTGGAGAGGCGTTGCACCTTCCTGAAATGCCGATTCGCTACACTGATTTCGCTGTGGGTCAGCGTGCGTGGTTACAGGGTGAGGTTCACTCGAATCAGCTTGCTTACTGGAAAAATCAATTAGCGGGACTTCCACCTTTACATTTGCCCACAGACTATCCTCGTCCAGCCGTTCAAAATTTTGTTGGTAAGAACGTGCAGTTCGCGATCGCGTCCCAAACAACGACAGCACTCGAAAGGCTGAGTCGCGATTGCGGGGTGACGCTGTTTATGACTCTGGTAGCAGCCTTTTTCCTTCTGGTCCATCGATACTCAGGTCAGGAAGATATAGCGATCGCAACACCGATTGCTAACCGCAACCGTCGCGAAATCGAGAATCTCATTGGCTTTTTTGTCAATACGCTGGTACTTCGTTGTCATGTTTCTGGAGATATGACTTTTACAGACCTCCTGAAACAGATACGCCCGGTTACGCTATCAGCCTATGCGCGCCAAGACTTTCCTTTTGAGCAAGTGGTTGAGGCGCTTGCCCCGGAAAGGAACAGCAGCCAGAATCCCCTAGTACAGGTGATTTTCGCTCTTCAGAATGCGGAAATGAAGCCACCTGTTTTACCAGAAATGGAAGTCGAATTCCTGGACTACGAGGCGCACACGGTACGCTTTGACCTGGAGGTACATCTGTTGCAGGTTGAAGATGGATTGACCGGTCATATAATTTACAACACCGATCTGTTTAACGACAAGACAATCGAGCGATTGGCTAATCACTTTGGGACTTTGCTGCGATCGCTGGCAACGAATTCGAGTCAAAGTATTCAACAGGTGCAGATTCTAGAAGCTTCGGAGCGGATGCAACTGATTCGTGCGGGGCTTAACAACTTCCATATTCCGTATCCGCGATCGCAGACAATCCACGAACTATTTGAAGCCAAAGCTGCGGAACAACCAGAGGCGATCGCGCTCATCTACGGCGAACAGTATATATCATATAGTTGGCTCAATGTCAAGGCAAATCAGCTAGCGAGATATTTGAAGACCTTGGGCGTGACAGAAGAAAAACCGATAGGGGTTTACCTAGAGCGTGGAATCGACAGCATCGTTGCTTTGCTTGGGATACTGAAGGCTTCGGCGTGCTACGTACCCCTTAACCCAGAAGATCCAGCAGCGCGAATACGCTTTGTCGTGGAAGACACAGGGCTTGACATTATTATCACAGACAGTCTTACAGCACAAAAGCTGCCGGCAAAATTCAACAACGCGGCTCCACAAGTAGTTTGCCTCGACCGAGAGCAAACAGCGATCGCCGCTCAAAGCGACGCCAACTTGCCTTCAGAAACAAAGCCGGAAAACCTTTGCTACATCATGTACACCTCCGGCTCAACCGGACAGCCTAATGGCGTAAGCGTAGTTCATCGCGGCGTGGTGCGATTAGTCAAAGAATGCAACTACGTCAAGCTCGACGAGCTTGACGTCCTGTTGCAATTGGCACCATTGACTTTCGATGCTTCTACATTTGAAATTTGGGGTGCCCTACTTAACGGAGGCCGTTTAGTAATTGCTACACCCGCCCGTCCGTCTTTAGAAGAACTGGGACAAATAATTCAGCAGCAAAGCGTAACCACCGCATGGCTCACCGCCAGCTTATTTCACTTGATGGTTGAGGAAAATATTGATGGACTCCGAGGAATTCGCCAGCTTCTTGCTGGAGGGGATGTACTCTCCGTTACATAAAACCTACTCAAACCTCATCACCACTTATCAAAGCTCTGCAATTAGGTAAGAGTATCGTTTATTTCCTGCTTCAACCTGGTAGTGTCGGCACTCACCAGTCTACAGGCTAGCATCGTCTAACTGACGACTCTTGACAAATTAATTGCTGCGTTTAAATCGCGGTCAATGACAAAACCACAATGCTCACAGTTGAACACGCGCTCTCCAAGGGAGAGTGTTTCTTTTTTGGTTCCACAATTAGAGCAAATCTTGCTGGACGGGAACCATCGGTCAACCACAACCAGCTTAGAACCATACAATTCACATTTGTAGGTTAACTGGCGGCGAAACTCAAAAAAACCCATATCGGCAATGGCTTTGGCTAGTTTGTGGTTTGCCATCATGCCAGATACATTTAAATCTTCAATTACTACAGTGCCGTGGTTTTTAGCCAGTATAGTTGTGAGTTTGTGCAACGTATCAAAGCGAATGTTGGCAATCTTCCTCTGGAGCCTAGCAATTTGCAATTGTGCTTTCTTCCAGTTAGCATAACCGATAACTTTACGACGGTGTAACCATTGCGTCCTGGACAACTTTGAAGAGTATTTTTTGTAGGAATTAGCGCCTGGAACAACTTCACCTGTTGAGAGAGTTGCCTGGTTCTTAATTCCGAGGTCAACGCCTACAATACTTGTCTGGGTTGATTTTTGTATTTCTACATCAAATCGAAAACTGATAAACCATCTGTCAGCTTTACGACTTATTGTTGCTGACTTAGTTAGCACCTGTGGCAGGTATTCGTAAGTCTTAAGAACACCAATCACAGGGACTTGTATTTTATTGTTCCCCAAGATTTTTACCTGGCCTTCTAACGTAAAAGAATCTTTTTGACCTTTCTTTTTGAACTTGGGCGCTCCTTTCTTTTTATTGAATAAATCTTTCCCTGCTTCACGCAATGCCATCAATGACTGTTGTGGCGTAGATTTGCTGCATTCATAGTACCAGGTATTTTCTGATTTTACCAGCGCTACTAACAATTTATGCAGGTCAATTGCACTGGGAAATTTCAGTTTCTCATCTGGATGGTTCTGGTTGTGGTCAAGGATGTTTTTGGTCAGCCACAACCCCCAATTCCACGCATGGCGCGCTACTCCACAATGTTTAGCTAACTGTACCCGTTGTTGATTATTTAGTTTCAACTCGGTCTTAAAACCTAGCAACATCAAGCCACCTCCTTAACTGCTTGAGTCATGCCATCAATCAACTTCTTGTTCTTTTTGCTTCTAGAGCCATAAAGACGATCACTGAACACTGTAATGAGTTCAAGCATATCTTGAACTAGCTCTTGCTCAAAGGTCACTTCTTCATTGGTTTTGTTAATGATGACCACCTCAGTTTCAAACTCCTCACACATAGCAAATACCAATTCAGCACCGAACCTTAGCAATCTATCTTTGTGAGTCAGTACCAGTCTAGCGACATCACCTTGCATAATGCGTTTCAGCAGTTTCTGTAGTCCTTTTTTCTGGTAGTTTAAGCCACTTCCTAAGTCTTGGATGGTTTCAAACTGCCATCCGTTAGCTGCACTAAACGCCTCTAATACTTGCACTTGGCGCACTAAATCTTCTTTCTGGTCGTGGCTTGATACTCTGGCATAATTAATGGTGATGCGGCGATCTAGCTGCTTTAAATCTCTTGGTGTAATGCGCTTGATATCAGTTAGATAAAACCTTCTTTGTCCCGATGGCGATCGCTCTGAACGGATTTTCCCTGAATCAGCCCACCTCCTTAAAGTTATGACTGAGATGCCTAGTTCTTTGGCGGCGTCTCCGATACTGATTGTCATTTCTGGAATGTCGCTCATCGTAGTTTCTGCTAGAGACTACAGTTCATTATCTTATCATTACAGAAGAAATGACAAGAGGTGATGAGAAATTTAGTTACAGCTTCTCACCCCACAGCGGGTGCAAAAGGTACTAGACCATCTCAGAGGCACTGTAGTGATTAACGGCTACGGACCAACAGAGAACACAACTTTCACCTGCTGCCATCGAATGAAAGACCCTTCGGAGTGCTGCGATGAGCAGGTTCCGATTGGCAGACCGATTTCCAACACCTACGTCTACATCCTCGATGCGAAGCGGCAACCCGTTCCAGACGGCGTAGTTGGGGAACTGTATGTTGGTGGAGACGGCTTGGCAAAAGGCTACTGGCGGCGTAACGAACTGACAGCACAGAAGTTTATGCCAGATCCTTTCAGTTCAGAGCCAAATGCGCGAATCTATCGTACCAAAGATCTCGTTCGCAGACGTGCAGATGGAATCATTGAGTTCATCGGTCGCGTGGACGATCAGGTCAAGATTCGAGGCTTTCGGATAGAACCAACCGAAATCCAAGCAAGTCTTGCTCAAAACCCAGCAGTTCGGGACTCTTTGGTGCTGGCGGCAGCCTCCACAACAGAAGATAAGATGCTGGTTGCTTATGTAGTGCCAACACCAGAATTTGTCTCAAAAGTTGCCAGCGAGAATCAGAGCGAGTCATTGTCAGAGAATCAGAAAGAAAATTGGGCCGAATTGTTCGATCAGCATCTTTACACTCAGCAACACCGAACCTCCGACCCCACCTTCAACCTCAGCGGCTGGGTTGATAGCTACACCGGACAGGCTATCCCCGCAGAGCAGATGCGGGAATGGTTGAACTACCGCGTGGAGCAGATCCTATCCCACCAACCGCGACAGGTTTTGGAGATCGGGGTCGGCACCGGCATGCTACTGTTCCGAATTGCTCCTGTAGCAGATAAATATGTGGGGGTCGATATCTCTCAGGTGGGTCTGGACTACGTCGCGGAACATCTGCCAAATCAACTCTCCGACATATCCAAGGTGGAATTGCACCTGGCTGACGGGGAGCAATTGAAAGGACGATACAAGGCGAAGTTTGATACTTGTATTTTGAATTCCACAGTTCAATACTTCCCCAGCGTGGACTATCTGATTAACGTGTTAGAGATAGCTATAGAGGCGATGCAGCCTGGAGGCATGATCTATCTAGGAGACATCCGCAACCTAACCACGCTCGAACCCTTTCACGCCGCCGTAGCATTGCGTCGAGCAGAAGATTCTACCTCGAAGAGTGAAATACAGCGTCGTGTTCGCCAACGGGTCTTTCATCAGAACGAACTGTTAGTAGATCCGCGTTTCTTTCACGCATTGAAGCAACGCTTCCCCCGCATCTCTGAGGTAAAAGTACAGCTTCAGCGCGGGAGTGGGTTTAACGAATTAACTCGCCATCGTTATGACGTAATTATTCGGCTCGATCGCACGCCGGAAAAACCCAGCCGACGGGAGGTGAGTCTGGACTGGCGTAACGATGAATTGGACAGCAAATCTCTGCAGGCGCGTCTGCAAAAGCGGGATTGGCATAAATTGATCGTGCGAAACATACCCAATGCCCGCATGGTAGAGGATTTGCAGGCTCTAGATTGGCTGAGGGAAAGCGGTGCTTCCGACACAGTTGGGGCATGGCGGGCACAAAGCAGAGAGAGGACATGGGATGCTGGGGTGAACCCAAACGATCTGGCGATCTTAGGGAAGGACTTGGGACTCGATGTGGAGATTACTTTGGCTCTTACCGGAGAAATAGGTTGTTTCGATGCAAGTTTCCAAATCCCAGTTGCGGAAGCATCCCAACCTCACAGGGAATCGCTAACAATTGCCCAGCATCAGACAACCCCCATTTCTGTTCCCGACTTGACGCGAATGGCTAACCTACCGCTCCAAGGCGAGATCGGTGCCGTGCTAGGACCTCAGTTAAGGGAACACCTGCGCGGAAATCTGCCAGATTACATGGTTCCCGATCGCATCTTGATATTGAGCCACTTCCCCCTCAGACCATCCGGCAAGGTGGATCGAAGTGCGCTACCACAACCCCATGAATTGAGCTTAGCCGAACGGACACAGAGCAGCCCGCCGGAACAAGGAATCGAGCAGAAGATTGCTGCGGCATGGCAGGACATACTTCAAATCGAGAACCTCAGCAGGGAGGATAACTTCTTCGATTTGGGAGGAAACTCCTTAACAATGGTGCGAGTCTGTAGCATTCTCCGAAAAACCTTGGACACAGAACTAAGCGTTGTGGAGATGTTCCAATATCCGACGATTCGCAAGCTGGCAGACCATTTGAAAACAAGAGATGGCACAGTAAAGCGGACTGCGGCTGACCAAAACCGGGTACAACAACAACTCAACGCTTACCGCACAAACAATTCCCCACGAAAAAGGAGACCTCGCCATGAGTAATCAGCAAAGCTTGAATGAAGTGTCTATTGCCGTCATCGGCATGGCAGGAAGATTTCCTGGTGCAGACGACCTCGATTCATTCTGGCAAAATCTGCGCGACGGGGTTGAATCGATCCGCCATTTCACCGACGAAGAATCACTCGCCGCAGGCATCCCAGAGAAATTAGTTCGCAATCCTCAGTACGTACCTGCCAAGGGAATCCTCTCAGATGTCGATCTGTTTGATGCCAATTTCTTTGGCATCGCTCCTCACGAGGCAGAATTAATGGATCCGCAACATCGCCTCTTTCTGGAAACCGCATGGACTGCCTTGGAGAATGCGGCATACGATCCGAAGCGATATGAGGGTTGGATAGGCGTTTACGCTGGTTCTGGAAACGTAACATACCTGCACCATGTTCTCCAGGACAAGGAAAACCTCATCCAGGCATCTGGGCAGACTCATGTCTTCTTCGGCAATTACCCTGATTTCTTCGCCAGCAGAGTAGCTTACAAACTAGGTCTTACTGGACCTGCTGTCGTAGTTCGGACAGCCTGCTCCACCTCATTGGTTGCCATCAATATGGCTTGTCAGGCACTGCTCAACTATCACTGCGATATGGCACTGGCTGGCGGTTGCTCGATTCACATCCCGCAAAAGGCGGGCTACATTTACGAGACAGGGGGAATTCCGTCCCCAGATGGACACTGTATGGCATTCGACGCCCGCGCTGCCGGTACTGTCCCTGGGGACGGAGTAGGTGTATTGGTTCTCAAACGACTTGACGATGCCTTGCAAGACCAAGACAACATTCTCGCCGTTATTAGGGGTTTTGCTCTCAATAATGATGGCTCAGACAAGGTAGGTTACACGGCTCCCAGCGTCGATGGGCAAGCCGAAGTAATTTCTCTGGCTCACGAAATGGCAGGTGGTGATTTTGAGGCGGTAGACTACATCGAAGCCCACGGCACGGCTACTCCACTGGGCGATCCTGTTGAGGTGGCTGCTCTGACCCAAGCCTTTCGCGAAAAGACCCAACGCACTGGCTTCTGTGCCCTTGGTTCGGTGAAAACCAATATCGGACACGTCGATGCTGCGGCTGGGGTTGCAGGTGTTATCAAAACTATTCTTTCACTGCGTCACCGCCTGCTGGTTCCGAGTCTTCATTTCCAGTCCCCCAATCCGAAAATAGACTTTGAAAACAGCCCGTTTTATGTGAATGCTGTGTTGCAGGAATGGCCGGATCGAGGCCAACCGCGACGTGCGGGGGTAAGTTCTTTTGGTATTGGTGGAACTAATGCACATTTGGTTTTGGAGGAAGCCCCAACCCGCCAAAACGGCTCTGGGCACCAAACGCTTCAGGTGCTTCCGCTGTCGGCTAAGAGTCCAGAAGCACTGGAACAATTAACCCAAAATCTAGTTGACTACTTAGAGCGTCACCCAGATCTCGACCTCGCTGACGTAGCTTTCACGTTGCAAGTAGGGCGGAGTGAGCATTCTTACCGTCGGGCTATCTTGTGTCGAACAAATTCCGAGGCGGTTGAGGCGCTGCGCGATGCTGCTGGCAAAGGGGTAACGGTGGTGAAGAAGGACAGTATTGGCAAGCCGATCTTCACGTTCAACGATGGTAAAAACGCTAACTGGGAATTTCTGTGCCAGATATACAAGGACGAACCTGTTTTGCCACAGGAACTCGATCGGTGCGCTGAAGCCCTCAAGCCTTGTCTCGGAGGCGATCTGCGCGAAATTTTGGCTACTACAGTGGCTGAAGGCGACTCCGCCTACACTCAAGCTGTATTCAAGGAAGAAGTTGTTTTAACGAACCGCTCCAGGTGCAGAGAACGCAGAGAGAAGAAGAGGAGAAGGTATAACTGAGAGGGCTATTTTCCAAGTTCTGGTCGATATGTGGCTTGCTGGGGGTGAAATCGATTGGCAAAAGCTTCACGCTGGAACAACGCCGGGACGGGTAGCTTTACCAACTTATCCATTCCAGCGTCTGCGTTATTGGTATGAACCAAAGCAAAATGCCAATGTTTCTACGCAAGCATTCCCAGTCCCGAAGCAACTGCCGCCGATTCCATTGAAAAAGAAGAAGGATATGGCGGAATGGTTTTATAGCCCCCAGTGGCGTCGCACTCTGCCACTTTTGCCATGCAATCCTTTAAATATGGTTCGCCACGGGAATAACTGGCTTTTGTTTTTGGATGAGTGTGGCGTTGGGCGAAGGTTTGCCCAGCATTTGCAGACTCAAGGAGTTAAGGTATTTACTGTTGTCCGCAGTAACGATTTTCAAGTTTTGTCGGGTGAAAGCTACGCCATAAATCCCACTGAGGCAAAACACTACCAGTTGCTGTTAGATGATTTGCAGCGGCGTCAGGAAATTCCAAGCTTTATCTTTAACTTCTGGTTTGTCACGCCGCCAACTGATGAGCCGACTCCGGAAGCTGGCTTCGAGATGCTTCTGTTTTTGGCACAGGCGCTCTTTGGACGCGATCGCTCTTCTACAATAGAGTTAATGATTGTCTCGACGAACCTTCACGCTATCGAGTCGGGCGATCGCATATGTCCTGCAAAGGCAACGCTACTCGGTCCGTGTCGCGTAATTCCTCTTGAGTATCCTAATATTGCTTGTCGCAGTCTCGATATCGAATTGCCTCTGGATGAAGCAGCGCAAGCGCGACTGATGGATCGTCTATTCTCAGAGGCAGCAGCGCCTGATGAGGAACCAGCGATCGCATATCGAGGCGAAAGTCGTCTGATTTTGGAGTACGTTCGCAAACCCTTAACCCCGGACGATAGTGATGGAAACGTTCGGTTGAGACAAGGTGGGGTCTATCTCATTGCTGGTGGACAAGGAGGTGTGGGGCTGTCTTTGGCAACCTTCCTTGCCGAGGAATACGCAGCCAAATTAGCACTCATCACCCGCTCGCCATTTCCGCCACGAGAATCGTGGAAAGACCTGTTGATTACGCCGCGTGCGGCTAACCTACAAACTTGGCTCGATGACTTGTACGCTGCGGAGTCGGCATGGTCGGAGCGGCTAGCGATCGCTTCTCTATCCGATTATCCTGGTTTGGAGTCAGGACTTGTGGAACTATGCCGTTGCTACGCATTTGATTACATCAAGGTAGCTTTGGCCCAATCAAATGAAGACACAGGTGTTGAGCGTCAGAAACTTCTGGAACGTCTCGGCGTGCTGCCCTCAATGGAGAGATTTGTTGATTACATGGTGAACCTCCTGGAAGAGGGCGGGGTAATCGTCAACAAAAACGGGCGACTTCATTTGGTACCAAATTCTAGCCAATTAAAAGATTCGGCTCGGATGAGTGCTGATCTGCACGATCGTTATCCCTTATTTACTGGAATGATTCAACTTTTGGATCGCTGTGCAGCGAATTATAGAGAAGCGCTCTCAGGTAAAATTCCCGCAATTAGTGTCCTCTACCCAGAAGGTCGATTCGATTTTCTCGAACAAGCTGCGAAAAACACTTTGGAACACAGCACAGAGCCTCACTATCGAGAAGTATTAGCCGAGTTGGTAAGCAAGCTGGCGACTAGGCAGAAAAAAGGTCCTTTACGGATTCTCGAAGTCGGTGCTGGGAACGGATTGTTGACACAAGTCGTCGCCCGGGAGCTTTCTAAACTTGCTCCTGAGACAGTTGAGTATTGGGTGACAGATATTGGTTCGAAATTCGTTGAACAGCTTAAGCAACGTGCTGAGAATGATGGTTTTGACTTTATAAAAACAAGGGTGCTTGACATTTCCAGCGAACCTACAGCTCAGGGCTTTGCTGCTGGCAGCTTTGACGCGATCCTGGCTCTAAACGTCGTTCACGCGACACCAAGTATCGAGAATACACTGTTTAATCTGCGGTGTTTGCTGGATCGTAATGGCATTCTGGCACTGATTGAAGTAACCAAGACACCCCCTTGGGTCGATATGGTATGGGGATTGTCTAAGGGTTGGTGGCAGTTTGAGGACAGCCATCTACGGAAACGTTCGCCTCTTTTGGGCCCAAATACCTGGGAAAAACTGCTGAGGGAACAGGGTTTCACATCGGTTGAAAGCTTGCCAGCTTCGGAGATGGCGCGAACTGCTAGTGACACAGCTTTAATAATTGCTCAGGTTCGCGGCGATAAAGTTGGAGATTCGCCGAATTGGAATAGCGAAGCCGATCGATCGGAGTTGACACGACATCGAATTCGCCGCATCCAGGAGATTGAACTCCGGGGTGGACAGGTTGAGATTTATAGCTGTGATATTTGCGATCGCGATGCGTTAGCCGCAAGCATTTCGGATGTAGAGGAACGCTTTGGCCCAATCAACGGGGTCATCCAATGTGCTATGGTACTCGACGACGGATTGATGCAACTGGAGACTCCTGAGAAAGCCAGTAAAGTCCTGCGACCAAAGGTGCAGGGTACGCAATTGCTTTTTGAGCTAACCCGCAATCCGGAACGCGACTTTTTTGCGATTAGTTCATCCCTAGCGTCTACCCTCGGACTACACGCCCAAGCGGATTATTGTGCCGCAAATGCTTTTCAGGATGCCTTCGCTCACAAAATGAACGCCCTAGGCGAGTCTTTTGTCTGTTCCATTAATTGGGGAATTTGGAGTGAAGCGGGTGCGGCGATGCGGCTGCTAATGGATGAGTCCTCTGTTGCGCCGCAACGGCACTGGGTTCCTTACCCCCTGTTCGAGCATTGCGTGGATACCGCGCCAGGTCGAAGAATTTATCACGGACGCTTGTCAGTACAAAGACATTGGATTGTGAGCGAACACTGGCTGGACGATCGCCCACTGGTTCCGGGTACGGGTTTCTTGGAATTGGCTCGAGCGGCTTACCAGCATTGGCACCCATGCAACGCAGTGGCACTGCGTGATGTCTTTTTCCAAGAGCCGCTGGAAGTAAGCGAATTTCAGGAATGCGAGATCCGAGTGGTTCTTGAAGACCGAGGAGATTACTGCAACTTTACCATCCTCAGCCAGGATAATGCGTCTCGCTGGTATGAAAACGTTCGGGGCGAAATTGCCGTCGTCAACGATTACCAACCGACAGTCTACGATATCGCAGCTTTGAGGCGTGCTTGTCAGGAGAAAAAAGCGGCTGATACGGGCGTTATCACTGCGGCCGGGAATATGAAGCGTTTCGGTCCGGTGTGCGTCGGCCCACGGTGGCATCGGACAATCTCCGACAAATATTTTGGTCAGGATCGGGCTATGGTTGAGTTGACCCTACCTGAAGATTATGGTGACGACTTGCAGTATTACAAGTTGCACCCAGCTTTGCTAGATGTGGCGACGAGTTTTGCCCTGGGTTCGGAAAGCTTTTATCTTCCGTTCAGTTACAAAAATTTGAAGCTCTATGGGTCGCTGCCGCGCAAGATTGTTGCCTACGCACGCTATTTGGATGACGGTCGTTCGGGCAAGGAGACAATCTCTTTTGATATCCTTTTACTTGATGAGGAAGGTCGCGAATGTGCGTTGATTGAGGGCTTTGTGCTGAAAAAAGCCACTGAGCGATATGCTTTGAGGGCGGCGCGTCCGGTGACTTCCCCTGACCTACATCCGGAACTACAGCAGGGAATGGGTTCTCAAGAGGGAGCTCAAGCCTTCCGTCGCATTCTCAGACAATCATCTCCCCAGGTGTTGGTTTCCACCCAGGATTTTTCGAGCGTGCAGGCTGGAAACAAAACTATGAGGGTGTTGCAGTTCAAGGAGAATGCTTTGCCCCGGTTACGGGAATTTACAATTTCTCACCTTTGGGAAAATAAAAATTCCCCAGGAGCAGACCATCAACAGCGCTCTGCTATGAGCGCCCAGCGTCCTAGTATTCGCCAGGAACGGCCAACTCCCTCAACAAAAGAGGGAATGACAGCGCTGTTGGACATCTTTCGCGAAGTATTGCATATTCGCGACATCGATATCAGTGACGACTTTTTTGAACTCAATGGCGACTCGTTGCAGGCTATTATGGTGACTTCCCGCGTTCGGGACGTTTTCGGTGTGGAACTGGGGCCAGATGCGCTCTTTAATTGCCCCACTCCGGAGCAACTGATGCAAGCGATCGCGCAAAAAGCAACCTTAGTAGTTCAACCCCCACCGAATCGACAGGACTCCACTAACTTTGACGAGGAACAACTCCGCAAACAGGTTGAGGCGCTCTCGGACAAGGAAGTTGAAGATCTCCTGAATCGCCTTGGCAAAGAAAATGAAACTTAATAAATAAGTTAACCGACATTTTCTGACAAAGCAGTTAAGGAAGCATCAGAAAACCTTGGAGTTGGCAAAAGAGGTGATGTGCCTATGTTGGAAAAACTTGCAATGTATAAATCGTCTCTTTCGTAGCTTTTCCAGCTGGGAAAACCTTTCAGGAGTGTTGAGTAAATGGATATTTCTAGCAACAGTTTGAGCAGTTCTGAAAAACGAAAATTGCTGGAGAAACTGTTGACCAAACGCCATGTAACTAAATTGCCGCTTACCTTTGCACAGCAGCGGATGTGGTATTTAGAGCAAAAATGTACTAGCGTTCCGGTCAATATCCTTTCCAGTGTTTTCCGGCTTCGGGGCGAACTTGATCTCGAAGCCTTGCGTCGCGCTCTTGACTACCTAGTTGAGCGCCAAGAGGCTCTCAGGGTAACTTTTTCTGTGGATGAGCAACAGGTTTGGCAGGTTATTTCTCCTGAGCGACAGGCTTCGCTTTCCGTTTACGAACTGGAATCGTTACCAGTAGAAGAACGCGAGACATACGCCCGTTCGCTGATCGATCGGGAACTCGAAACCCCGTTCGATCTTCACCTTGGCCCGCTTTTCCGCGCTCTGCTTCTAGTGCTGTCGCCACGCGAACATCTCTTGGTCTTCAATATCCATAACCTGATTGCTGATGGTTGGTCTCTCGGTATTCTGTATCGGGATTTCAGTCAAATCTATACTGCGATCGTAGAAGGTCAATCCTCGCCGTTATCCCCTCTACCGCTTCAATATACAGAGTTTGTCCAAGCTTTGCACCAGGAGTTTCAAGGAGAACGCAAGGAGCGGGAGTGCGCTTATTGGCGCCAGAAATTTCAAGGGCTATCGCCGCAAATTAAGCTCCCGCCCCCCGTGAAGATTTACAGTAGAGATAGTCAAGACTATGGTGTGATAGAATTCTCTTTTTCTGCGGATGAAGTTAACGGACTTCGCACTCTTGCACGCAGTCAGGGAGTGACATTTTTCATGTCTTTAGTAGCTGTTTTCAGTGCATATCTTCATCTTTATTTGCAGGAAGAGCGATTAGTCATTGCTACACCTGTTGCCAACCGTCACTCTACTACTAGCGAGAATTTGATAGGTTATTTCGTCAATGTTTTAGTTTTGGATGTGGATTTACGAGGAGCGCCGACATTTCGCACGCTGTTAGAAAGAATCAAAGCCGAGGCAAAAGATTGTTACGCGCACCCGCAGTTGCCATTCAATGAGTTACTTGCCGATCTGCCTTTTCCAGACCGCAATGCACGCAATCCGTTGGCTCACTTTATGCTTGCCTATCATGGATTTACAATAGAGCCTCTCAAGCTTCCCAAACTTGAAATCGAGCAGGTTGAACATCTTCACAAGATAGATCTCTCTGATAATCCCTATGAGATGGATATTCATTTTTGGGACAATTCCAAAACGAGCCTTTCTTCCCAAAAGCAAGCTGGATGTTTATCGGGTAGCCTGCTTTACTGCGATCGCTTTGATTCATCAACCGTTGCTCAAATCATTGTCGAATTTCAGAGCTTAGTTCGTCATCTGATCTCCTCACCCGATCTACCAATCGCGGCTTTCCCTATAGCTGACAAACATCATTTGTAATTTTACAAATCTTCGCATAGCTCTGTTCGCTTTCATAAACTCGCAAACATCGGCGTCTAGAACGCCGGTCTAGTAATAAAGATTTGGGTGAAGACTGTTGATAGTTCATAGTTCATAGTACAAGCGTAAAAATCGCCATGAACTATGAACCATGAACCGCCCACAACCCAAGACTTTCATGATTACTGGAGCGACGCTCTAGAGGTTGCCTGCTGTGAGGCTCCCTCGTCAATATTTTCCCTCTCAGCCATCTTCTTAAAATTCACCAGATAAAACCGCACCAGTAAAATTATGCTGGCTCCCGCCGGAGCCAGAATTAAACCGTACCATAAACCAATCCCGCCCCATCCTAAAGTTCTTGTCATTAGACACCCTCCGCCCAGCCCAACACCCCAGAATATGAAGATGTTAATTAGCGTTGGCACGCTGGTATCCTGCAATCCTAGCAAAGCCCCACCCACAATTACGTGAATGCTGTAAAAAATTAGGTAAACTCCTGCTATTTTTAGGAAAAAAGTTGCCGTTCTAATCGCCACAGCATTCTCTGGATTATTGATGTCCAGATAAATGGCGGCAATGTGTGAGGCAAACAGATCAAGACCAAGCGCTACAACGATCGCCAAAATCAGGCCGAACGCAATATTGACCAATATTACCCTTAGTGACCCCAAAGGATTCTTCTCTCCCATCATCTGCCCTACTCTCACCGTAGCACCATAAGAAATTCCTATCGAAATTGTCAAAAAAATATCTGCTGTTTGGATAGCTATTTCATGGCCTGCTAAAACTTCTGTCCCCAAATATCCCATCAGCCAAGCCGTAACGTTGAACTGCCCCACCTGTGTTGCCAACTGGATTCCCCTGGGCCATCCGAGCTGAAAAATTTTGACAAATATCTCTTTATCAAACTGATTCAGATAGCCAAAAAGCTGGTAATCCCTGGTCTTCGGGTGAAAATAAATCATCAAAGCTGATGCTAGTAAAGTTCCCCAATAAATCAGGGTAGTTGCCCAGCCTATCCCAGCTAAACCAAGGGCAGGAAACCCTAGTAAACCAAACATCAAGACGTAATTGGCAGGCACATTCAAGAGTAAAGAGGCAACTATAATTACTGTGCCGAATTGTGGGAAGTTGATGACAGCGGTAATTTCTTTTAAATATAAAAAGGCGATGCAAGCTGGTAATCCCCATGCTGTAGCGTGTAAATAGCTTTTTGTCAAAGCTACCATGCTTTCTTCTTGACCTAATAAAGGCAAGATCAAGTCACAGTTTCATAGCAGAAGCATCGCCGGTAAGGAGACAGCAGCTGCGAGCCACAGCCCCTGACAAGTAATACGGCTGACGCGATCTATTTCCTTAGCTCCAAAAGCTTCGGCTACAAGCGCTCCTCCTGCTGTAACAGTACCAGCGCAAATAGCTAACAGAGTAATAAAGGTGATTACACCCAAAGCACCCGCCGCTAAACTTTGAGTGCTAAGTAACCCCATCATTATCGAATTCACAACAGATATGGCAGTTTCAGCTAGTTGAGCAAATGCTAAGGGAACCGCTAATCCCAGGCTAACTCGTGCTTCTGTTAGAAGTTCTGACTTAAATTCTGTTGAGGTTATTTGCTCCATGAAACTGATTGTTAATTATCAAAATAGAGGACAGGATGAGCGCTACTCTTGTTTTCCTAAACGCTTTTAGCTTAGCATAGTTGCCCAAGGCTTTTTCAGGTTGAGAGTGCCTTTCCGGGTGTGGTCAAAACCCGTTGGTAGATGCGATCGCAAAAACCGCCCCCTTTGCTCACCTAACTTCCCTAACTTTCAGGAGTCATTGACGAGAATGATAATCAAAGGAAGCCGATGGCAAGCATTGCTTGCCCCTTTCCTCTAATGGTTATTATTATTGTTAATCAGTTATTACCAAAACAAAAAAACTCTGATGCCAAGCCGGCTTCTCATGCTAGCAGCAACTTATTAGTTGATTTTTTTCTAGACTTAACTGATACCAAAAATCATTCCACCAACCATTGGCACGAATAACTCTTAAAGCTAACATAGGACAGGCAAGCGAAGTGGAAAGCCACGCTTTAAATCTGAGTCCCGATTCCGCTCATTTGTTATTGAAGGGGCTGGATTAGAACTACACTCCTGCTTAGTTGGTGGGAAATATCTCTACATTAAGGTTCCCAAAATTGGGCTAATCAAGATTCGGTCACATCGTCATATCCCTGACGGCTCTATCCTCAAACAGTTGCAATTCATCAAGAAGAATGACGGCTGGTTTGTCAATCTCCTTCTTGAAGATGTAACAATTCCAACTGTTACCCCTGATTCGATTACCCCGACCTGGGACAACTCGATGGGGTTGGATGCTGTTCTACAGGAAGACAATTACCTAGCTACGTCAGAGAACACCAAGCTTCCATCTCTTAAAGTATTGCAAAACAGCAAGAGAAAGTTGGCTTCATGCTCTAAGAAGAAGAACGCACGAAAGAAGGGTTCTGCTTCTAGACGCAAATTAGCCAAAAAAGAAGGGCGATTACATCAGAAAATTGCCAGAGCAAGGAAAGATTTTCACTACAAGACTGCTCATTTGTTAGTGAGGACTGGCAAAAAAGTTTTCTTCCACGAAGACCTTAATTTAAAGGGTCTTACTCGGCGCAATGCCCCTAAACAAGACGAAACAGGAGCATACATTTCTAATGGACAATCAGCTAAATCCGGATTAAATCTGTCATGGGCTGATGCTGCGTTTGGGAGGCAGTGCGGTCTTGGGGTCTCCCCAAGAGGAGCAACTGCCGTTCAATTCTTTGAAATTCTGGGCCACATAGCTGCAAAAGCTGGAGCCGTAGTGATTGCAAAGAATCCTGCCTATAGTTCCCAGTTACTCTCCTACCGTAATCAGTTCGTTTTTACCAATTGCAGTATCCGAGAGTACTGGGATGAGATTGAAGAAATCTTGGTTGATAGAGACATTAATGCCGCTATCAATATCAAGAGACTGGGGCTGGACCTGTAATAGCTGGTTCTATTACTGATGCTACCTCCAAGGAAGTTCTCCGTATTCTTAAGAATACCTGAGAAGCCTACACTGACCCGTTAGGGCAGTGTAGGAGCGTCACACAAGAATGCTTGAAGGAGTTGGGTTTGTGGAAAGCGCAAGGCTTTGCGTAAGTCCTGACCAAAAAAGGGTGAGCAATTGCCCACCCCAAAAAAATAGGGACGTATCGAAATACGTCCCTATCTAAGCACTCAATACTGTCAAACGAGGAAGTGTATTAATTCCAGCTACACTCCTGCCTACGGATTCCGCGACTGGTTTTAAACTGCGAACTAAACTCACCATATCTTCCAACGAAAGCGCTTGTCGCGCATCGGAAACGGATTTTTCTGGTTCTGGGTGACATTCGATAATTAACCCATCTGCGCCACAAGCAACGGCAGCTTTTGCCAAAGGCGCTACTAACTCCCGCTTTCCAACTGCGTGAGATGGATCTACAATCACGGGCAAATGCGTTAATTGTTTCAAAGCTGCCACTGCGCCTAAATCTAAAACGTTGCGCGTGTAATTATCGAAACTGCGAATCCCCCGTTCGCACAATATTACATCCGGATTCCCGTGACTCAAAATATATTCTGCTGCCATAATGAATTCTTCAATTGTGGCGGCGAGTCCCCGTTTGAGCAATACTGGTTTGCCTGCTTGACCTAATGCTTTCAGCAAGTCGAAATTTTGCATATTGCGACTGCCTACTTGCAGCATATCCGCATGTTCGACAACAGCATCAATTTGTCCAATTGACATTACTTCTGTGACAACTGGGACGCCGTGACGCCGCCTAATATCTGCCAAAATCTTCAATCCTTCTAATCCTAATCCTTGGAAAGCGTAGGGCGAGGTGCGGGGTTTGTAAACGCCACCGCGCAACATCTGTACTGGGGCAGATGCTAGATGGGTGGCGACAATTTCCATTTGTTCTAGACTTTCTACCGTACAGGGACCACCGATAATTGTCAGTTCTTTTCCACCGATGGCGACTTGTTTTGAGACTTTCACAACTGTTTGGTGGTTGGGATGAGAAGCGGAAGCGAGTTTAGCAGCGTTCATTGGTTTTCTCCTTGTAAAAATGAGCAATCGGGATAACAAAAAACCCGGAGCTTTTTCAAGTTCCGGGTGTCGCGATTCATCAACATGATGCTATCTACCCAGAACTTATGCGGGGCCAAAAATAAAAGCCGTAAAACCAGTTAGAGTAGAGTGTCATCATGGGTAATGGGTAATGGGTCATTGGTAATGGGATGGTAGGGGCGGGTTTCACCGATAATTTATCGGATTCACCAACAATCTATATAAACCCGCCCTTGCCCTTTAAAACAAAAAACCGCAGATTTTGTTCTGCGGTTCACCGGGGGTTTCCAGGGGGTACTGGATTCACTTCCGGTGAACCTCTGGATACCAAAAATAAAAGTAGTAACTGGTATGATACATTTGCGGGTTTTTGTTTGATTTTCGAACATACTCCTATTACTCTTGACTTTAACAAAGTAATAGGGTCTGCGTCAAGAGATAAAAGTGTCAGCACCCCGCTCTAAAGACGCGGGGCCTTTTAGCCTCAAATCTTTAGGTAGCTGACCAGCCTAAGTCCCGGCAACGGGGAAACGAAGTTATCGGCAAGCGTTCAAGTTCCTACCAGGGGATGCGATGCCAGTTCCCTGCTCTAGAACTCAAAGGTTAAACAGTTTTACGAGGGGTAAGACAGTGCCTTTGAGATAGTACCGACCGATAACTTTGGCGAGGCTAACTTTACTCCCGAAAGGGAAGTTTCGGAGGGGCAACCATACCCCTCCACCCCGAACAGGATACTGCTGGCGAATCAAGGGTCTGACCCCTCACCCCAACGATTTCATTGGCTTCGATAGATTATTTCCGATTGTGTTCGCGTACAGCGTGCCGGAGGCATATCGCCATTTTGGAATTATTAATTTGACGTTAAATGAGGGGTGTTACCCCCGATTCTCCAGCGGTATCCGAAAAGGGACGGCGCCTTATACCGCCGTGTCGTGTTACTCCGTGGTCTAAAGACTCACGGTTTCCACACTCCCGGAGACTTTGAGATGAATTTTTTTGATAAGTTGCTTGTGGCGATGGATCGCAATCAGAGCTTGCTTTACGCGGCACTTGACCCAGATCCGGAGGTGTTGTCGGGAAGCGAACGCTCGTCATCCCTACGCCAACTCTGGGACTGGTTACCATTCGTCATCTCCCAAACCGAGGAATTGGTGTCTGCGTATATACTTACCCTCGACTTTTACCAAGCGCTGGGTATCCCCGGTTTAGAATTGCTGCAACATACTTTGGCGACTATCCCCCCTCACATCCCGGTAATTTTGGATGCCAAACACAGCGATATCAATACCAGCACCGCGTTCGCCCGTACCGTCTTTGAAACTTGGATGGTGGATGCTTGTACTGTTTTACCTTATGCCGGACACGAACAGATAGCCCCGTTTTTGGTTTATCCCGCTAAAGCCGTCTTTGTCCTGTGCGCCACGGGTAACCCTTCTGCGGCGGTATTGCAGGAACATCCAGCGGCAGATATACCATTTTATTTGCATCTTGTCAAGGAATCGCAAACTTGGGGCAGTCCGGAACAAGTGGGGTTGAAAGTTGGTGCGGCGATGCCAGATATTTTAGCGAAGATTCGAGCAACTGCACCGGAACGCCTAATTTTAATCCAAGGAACTTGGTCGGATGAGCAAGATTTGGCAAAGTTATTGTCAGCGGGTTTAAATGCTGAAGGACAAGGTTTACTGGTGCCAATTCCGACCGAGCTTTTAACTGCTGAACATCCATCCCAGGAAATCGAAAAGTTACGAGATACCATCAATCAAGAGCGTCAGCGGGTTATAGAAGGAAATCCCACTTGCGATTTGTGGTTGCCTAATGTTTGCTTCCTGCAATCCGACCCGCATCGAGATTTAATTTTACAGCTTTTCGACATTGGCTGTATTATTTTTGGGGAACACGTGCAAGCGTCGGGGGCAACTTTTCCCTATTATATCGACCTGCGGACTATTATTTCCAAACCCCAAATCTTCCATCAAATTTTAGGTGCTTACGCCGAGATTCTCAAACAATTGGAATTTGACCGAATTGCCGGAATTCCTTATGGTTCTTTACCGACGGCGACCGGGTTAGCTTTGCGCTTGGAACGTCCGATGATATTTCCGCGCAAGGAAGTTAAAGAACACGGGACTAAACGGTTAATTGAAGGGCATTTTGAAGCTGGTGAAAAAGTTGTCGTGATCGATGATATTCTAATTAGCGGTAAAAGCGTGATGCAAGGAGCGGAGAAACTGAGAACAGTGGGATTGCATGTAGAAGATATTGTGGTGTTTATCGATCATGGAAAGGGCGTCAAGGATAGATTGAAGGAAAATGGTTATCGGGGTCATGCTGTTTTGACGCTCTCGGAAATTGCCGAAACTTTGTATCAGTCGGGACGGATTGATGGGTCGCAGTTTAAACTGTTTGTTGAGTAGTTAAGGCAAATGGCTAATTGCTAATTGCTAATTGCTAATGGCTAATGGAAGTATTTTTCTTGGTTCTATTAGCCATTCAACTGAAATCATCTCTGGGGGTGGGTTTCTTTACCTCAATACAATTTTAAGGATAAATTATGATTGATTTAACGGGAAAAGTCATCTTAGTTACGGGGGGGTCATCGGGTATTGGCGCGGTGACGGTGCGGACATTGGCAAATGCTGGGGCGATGGTGATTTTGCATTATTTTAGTCAGGGGGATAAAGCTGAAGAAATTGTGGGGGAAATTGGATGCGATCGCATTCATTTACTCCCAGCAGATTTCACCCAAGAAAATGGGGCGATAACGTTGTGGAATGATGCAATATCTTGGCAAGGACGCATTGATATTTTAGTCAACAATGCCGCAATTATGTTAGCCGCCGGAGTGGATGACAACTTGGCTCTTTGGTCAAGTGCTTGGCAGAAAACTTTACAAGTTAATTTAATTGCGGTTGCCGATTTATGTCGCGAAGCAATTCATCATTTTAAAAGCCGCAATGGTGGCACAATCATCAACGTCGCCAGTCGCGCTGCTTTTCGAGGCGATACGCCGGAATATATGCATTATGCTGCATCTAAAGGTGGGATTATTTCCCTGACGCGCAGTATTGCACGAGGATTTGCTAAAGATAATATCCTCGCTTTTGCTGTTGCGCCTGGTTTTGTTCGTACAGAAATGGCGGAGAAATTTATCCAAGATTATGGAGAAGATTTCCTTACCCGCGATATTCCGATGGGGAAAATTGCCCCGCCGGAAGATGTTGCTAATGTTATCGCTTTTTTGGCTTCTGGTTTAGCGCCCCATGCGACTGGTACAACTATCGATATCAATGGGGCTTCTTATGTGCGCTGATTTGATTTAAACTCAAAGCGGCGGCGGTAAGTACGCCTTTCGCGTTGGAAGAATACTTAATTAATGAACGCGCGTCAGCGCTAGGACACGAAGGAAGAGAAAAGAAGAGATAGGTTATTGAAGTAGCGGGAAGGGAGTAAAATAAAACAGTGGGTTGGGTTTATTACAGTTGTATCGGATTTGGGGATTATGCTGACAGCAATTTTATTCGATTTAGACGGAACTTTAGTTAATACAGACCCTTTGCATTACAGGGTTTGGAAAGAAGTCTTGAAAGATTATGGCTTGGAAATCGATCAAAAGTTTTATGATAGTCGCATTAGCGGGGGACTAAATCCATTAGTTATCAAAGATATATTGCCCGAGCTGTCAGAAACTGAAAATTACCAGTTGGCTGAATATAAAGAAGCTCGGTTTCGCGAATTGGCATCGGAATTAAAACCTGTCGCGGGATGGGAACGGATTCTTGCTTGGACAGAAGAATTCAATTTAAAACGCGCGTTGGTAACTAATGCTCCCCCTAAGAATGTTGAGCTTATGCTCTCGGTTTTGGGGTTAACAGAAGCGTTTAATCCGGTTGTTGTGGCGTCAAATGCGGGAGTCTCTAAACCAGATCCAGCTTTGTATAGAATGGCTTTGAATTTGTTAGATATTGCGCCAGAGCAAGGGTTGGTTTTTGAGGATTCTCCAGCGGGAATTCGTTCTGCTGTAGGTGCGGGTATTTTGACTATTGGGATTGCTTCTACTCACAATCCTCAGGCTTTGTTGGCAGCAGGGGCGTTTAATGTTGTGCCAGATTTTACTGACGAACAGGTATGGAATTTGCTGCGGGGTTCATAGGTTTTTAGATTTGGGATTTAGCTGGGGGCGGGTTTATCTAAAATGTCTGTAAAACCCGCCTTTACTTAATGCTTGATATAATGAATAGTTGCTGCAATCGCTGACGGGTCGATAACCAATCTTATGATAGATGCGCTCGGAAGTGGGATTGGCTAAATCATTATAGTGAATCCCCACTAATTTACTACCGGGGATAGACCTGCCACGAGCAAAGCGGAGCTGGGGGAGCAAAGGGGAGCTGGGGGAGCAAAGGGGATGGGGGAGCAAAGGGGATGGGGGAGCAAAGGGGAGCTGGGGGAGCAAAGGGGAGAAAAAACGCTTTTTCGCACAATCAACTATACACAACTGATCTCTCGCGGACATGATATCAATAGTCCATTGAGACAGACTATTTAATCCCCTATAAATAATAATGCCAAAATCAGAAGAAGTCATTCCAACAATCCCACCTTGAGTGCTTGAGCATAAAACTATTCGCTTTAACAAATCTCTAGTTCCACCTGAATTAATGCTCGCCGGGAAGCTGGCGGGATTAAATAAAATCTCGTGGTGATTGGGGGATAAAGGATTTCGCGGCAACACCCTAAATTTACCAATATCATTTCGATGAGGCGCCTCAGGGTATAGAGAGCTATGAGGCCACCAATTTGGTTTAACTGTAGGACAAAGAAAACCGGCAGAACATAACGCAGCATTGTTATCAGGTCTTACCGCAACGACCATAGCAATCTCTTGTGACTGAAAAGTCACCCACCTAATAGGAAAATTTTCGTTTGAACCATAATTGACGTTTACAGCGTTATTAAAGTTGGCATCGGTGCAGATGCCAATCATGTTAGGAGTTAGCGTTAAACCATCATTTCCATCTCCCTGGCACAGTTGAACTTTAATGTTCGTTGCGCTTGGCTGTTCTATCAAGTATTTCCCATAAGCTCTATCTTTTGGTGCAGGTGACAATAGTGCATCCCAAGAAAAAACAGCCTCGTTTCCTGAAGCTGCCTCTTGCCTGTATCCTACTGAAATTAACTTACCATTAAAAACGCCGCGATATTTACTGGCGTCCCAAGTCTGATTCAGAATTTCACTTGTGTACTGAACAAGCCTTATCTTATTGACTCAATTGATAAATTAATTGGATCTGCCTCTGGCCAAAGTTTTTCTAAATTCCCTGGAACTTCTGTTACTTTGGCAATCCACGGCAATAGCTTTAATTGATTTATTTCGTCGCGTCGCTGCCAAAATAGCTGCTAAAAATCTTTGAATTTTTTGGTGGTAGGGTACAAACATAAGCAGGGCGATTAAGGTCTAGCTGTTGCGCTTCTATATTTTGGTAGAGGCGCCAGCGCCTAGGAATGTTGCAGCTAATTTTGGTAATAATAGCTGCTGTACATTGAAAATTGTGGGGAATTGTGGCGGAACCAAAACTGCTATTCCATGCATAATTGTTGACGGCAAGCTGAAGTTTGCTACCTGTAATAGGTGGTGGGGAATTAGTGAAACCAAAGTTAACAATTGGCATGTTACACCCATTCAAAGCACAACAAGCTTCCCGTACCGCTCGCGACAATCGCCCTGAAGATACCAGTGTAAATTATCGCCGATTCTTCTAACCATCCTTGACCGGGTGCAAGAGGAAGCCCCGACGCAACAGTAGCCGTATTTGTCAAACTTAAAAAAACTGTAGATGTGGCACCAGGTGGGTTAAGAATTAGGGCGCGCTTTCTACTAGAATTTGCTGCTAGCGCAGTACCAGAAGTAGTGGTAACCAATGGGTTTGTTTGAGTGCAAGTCCCTTCCCCAATAGCAGCTCTGGGAAAATTTACATTAACAATCCCCATTTTTTTGACCTAATCAACCAAGAATGTCGGTGATTTTTCGAGAAATTAAGGAGTGTAATACCAAACTACAACATTAACTGATGGTAGCCAACGCCGAAACTCTAAATCCAAAAGATAGGGGGGTTTCTCATAGTCTGGAATTGCGGACAGGCTGATTACCTTTAGCTCGAGCATGGGTGAGTCCCATGGGATATTCCCCTGCTGCAAAGCCACGGGGTTCGATAACCTTATAAAGGTCAGCTGTGCTGTTAGATTGGTGATGACTCCACACTTTTATTGCGTCGGCAAGACTGGAAACTCTACGATCTTGCGCCTTGTCATAAACCATATCAATCACTTCAACTGCTATCTTTGTCCCCTCGCCCATTAAAAACACTTCGTTAGCTGTCGTTAAAAAGCGAGACAGCAACGGTTGCCAATTTTCAGCCCCGTGATTTTGTCAAGGTAGTACTGCCGCTCTTACCCAAAAACTGCCTTGTTGTGCCGTATATACAGCCAAACCTACAGATGGATAGTTGCCCTATTGCCGCAACAAAGCTGTTGAGCGTGAGGCTGTTGTTTCTAAATCTTGTCATCGTGGAAAGCTCCCCTCTGCTAATCCGGGTATTCGATAGGTTAAATCAACGCTATATTTGGCGGCTTCTCTAATCCTGGTTGGGTAAGTCGTTTTGTCGCAACGACTCTGGCTCAACCTGGGGTGCAAGCGATTATTTCTACTGGGCGCGAAATAGTTAATTCTTTGAGGCGAGCAGCCACAGCATGGGAATTTCTTTCAACAGTGGTTGAGCGACGATCCTGTAGGCGCTACAACCCGTGCTGTCCCTGGAGTTCTTTCCTTGGGAGCATCAATCATTGTTGGAGCAAAAGTTGCCGCTTTTATAGGTGGGCTAAGTTTATTAGCTAAAATCAAACTTGCCCACTCCCCCAGCTCCCCCCACCCCCCCCAGATCGGAAGAGCACACCTCCTAACCTCAGACACAGCCAAAGAGCTCCTCTTCCGCCCTCTGCTTGGAAACAAAAAAAGTCATTGCTTCCCTAGAAATCACCTCCTGGTCTCC
>NZ_BLAY01000120.1 GCF_020521235.1 Microseira wollei NIES-4236
ATCGAAGCTTATATTAATGATCCACATCACTCAAAATAATACTGACTGCGATTAAAATCGCACGGGTCGCGTTTCCACCCCGCAATAAATTGACGGGGCTACCACGCTCCCGGATGAAGAAGGTGTATTCGTTGATAGATCGACTCGCAAGCGTTTTCCTCAAACTCAGTCGGCGACAAACCGAGCATCTGGTACCCTCGGACAGACCACAAGCAAGTGTGATTGACAATATCCCAATCCCAGATCGCATCTTCGGTTGCCTCTATCACCAACTGTAACTCTTCTTCGCTTTCCCACAGCGCTGCTTCTGCATTTTTGCGTCCGCTGATATCGGTCGATACTGATGTCACGATCCAATAATCTGCACCCACCTCGCGCCGGGAGGTGAAGGTACTGGAAATCCAGCGCACTTTGCCG
This sequence comes from Microseira wollei NIES-4236, assembly GCF_020521235.1. Taxonomy (GTDB): domain Bacteria; phylum Cyanobacteriota; class Cyanobacteriia; order Cyanobacteriales; family Aerosakkonemataceae; genus Microseira; species Microseira wollei. The sequence continues at coordinate 418 of NZ_BLAY01000120.1, forward strand.
TTTTTGTCATAAAACCGATACTCCACCGTCGTGGTTCGTCCGGCGAGAATATCTTCAAACCCAGGCAAGATCGCGGTTTGCATATCTTCCTCCAGCACCCGCGACCCCCAGAGCGTTTTATCTGCCATCCATTCAGTCGGGGTATAACCAAACACCACTTCGCTGCCAGCGGATTGGTATTCACATTCAAAGTCTTGATTGGGAAAAACCCTCAGACTGGTAATCGCGGCGATCGCGCTGTCGAGAATATCCCTGAGTTTGGCTTGAGTGCGTTCTAGGGATAGTTCCTGTTTGCCATCTCCTATATCTTGACCCACCAACAGCAGGATATCTCGATTGCTATGACGGATATGGCGCCCATTAATTTTGACCCACAGAATGCTGCCGTCTTTCCTCACTAGGCGACCTTCCCAACTCTGGAAAACAGGGTCGGAGTTGGCTGTTATCGCTGTCTCAAATGCTTGGCGATCTTGCGGTTCAACCAAGTTTAAAATCGAACGTTTCACCAGTTCTGCGGATTTGTAGCCCAAACAGTTTGACCCAAACTCACTGCTATGACAAATTACTCCCGTCTGATCGACGATTAAGTAAATTGATGGGATGCTTTCCGATAAAAAGCGATACCACTCCAGTTCGGCTTGCGTTTGCTGCAGTGCTGCTTCAATCTCAGATAATTCTGCGCTTGTACCAGTCTGCTGTTGCTCAAAAAAAGAAGAAACTTGCTCTTGGGGACTTTTAAAAGAATCGATCATTCGTTGACACTCCACACCACTTGACCCCCTGGAATTGTCGCCAGATCGCTTTTACTTACCATGCTAAATTCCTTTGCTTTTCCCATTTATGCTGATTGATATGTCTGCTTTGCTTCCATAGCACTAACCAAGGTCAATCTCCTAGACTAAAATTGACCTGGTTAGAAAGGTATTCACAACTGTGCTGGCGCAACGCACCCGAATTGGACTTTGGACTGCAACGCTGCTAACAGGATTGGTGGGATCGGTCAATCTGCTATCTGCGGTGACGCCTAGTGAACCATTGCGATCGCAATGGCTAAAGGAAATTTTGCCATTTTACATTCGCGCGGGCGGACATTTATTTTCCGCCATTGCTGGCTTTATATTACTCACCCTCGCCGCCAATTTGTTACGCCGCAAGCGCGTCGCTTGGTTACTCACCGTCGCACTGTTAATTGTCTCCATCATCAGCCACCTGGTGAAGGGTTTCGATTATGAAGAAAGCTTGCTTGCCGGTGTACTGTTAATTCAGTTACTCGTCATGCGTAATGTTTTCACCGCTCAATCAGACCGACCCTCTATTTATCAAGGACTTCGCGTTCTGAGCGTTGCGTTATTATTTACACTTGCATACGGAACCGCCGGTTTCTACATCCTCGACGGGCAATTTAATGTTAATTTTTCTTTAACCCAAGCTATCCTCCAAACCCTGGCGATGTTCTTCACCGAAGACAATGCTGGATTAGAGGTGAAAACTCGCTTCGGACAATTTTTTGCCGATTCGATTTATCTTGTCGGCGCGGTAACTCTCGGTTATGCGTTGTTGATGCTGTTGCGTCCGGTTTTGTGGCGCGAGGTGGCGACGCCCCAACAACGACAAACAGCCAAGGAAATCGTACAGCAGTACGGGCGGTCTTCTTTGGCTAGATTTACGTTGTTTAACGACAAATCTTATTATTTCAGTGATTCGGGGCGAAGTATAATCGCATACGTTCCTAAAGGGAGGGGCGCGATTGCTTTAGGCGACCCGATGGGGTCAATCGAAGAACGCCGCGAGGTAATAAAGTCGTTTCAAGCATTCTGCGAGGGCAATGATTGGTATGGCGCTTTCTACCAAACTTTACCCGACGATCTAGACATTTACAGAGAGTTAGGGTATCTAATTTTACATATTGGCGAAGAAGCGATCGTTGACCTGCCTAACTTTAACCTCAAAGGGAAAGCGAATCAGAATTTAAGAACCGCTGTAAATAAACTGACAAAATCGGGGCATCAAGTCGAATTTTATACCCCTCCGATTGCAGCTGAATTATTGCGGAAATTGCGGACAATCAGCGATGAATGGTTGCAAATGATGCGCGGTTCGGAAAAGCGCTTTTCTGTAGGTTGGTTTGAAGAAGATTACTTGCGAGAGTGTACAATTGCTGTCGTTTATAATGGTACGGGAGAGATTACCGCTTTTGCTAATTTGATAACCGAATATCCCCCAAATGAAATTACCGTTGATTTAATGCGGCGAAAAGCTGAAGTGGAAAACGGGACGATGGAATTCTTATTTGTTTCGATGTTTCAGCACTTCCAACAATTGGGATACTCACGCTTTAATTTAGGACTGTCCGCACTTTCTGGAGTCGGCGATACTCCAGAGTCGCGGCGTTTAGAAAAAGTGTTGCGCTATCTCTACGAACACTTGAATCAGTTCTATAATTTCAAAGGGTTACACGCTTTTAAAGAGAAATTTCGCCCCCGGTGGGAACCCCGCTATTTAGTTTATCCAAGTTTAGTTTCCTTACCCGATGTAGTAGTAGCATTAGTCCGCGCAGATTCGGGGGACAAATTGTTGGATTATTTGAGATTTTAGGTAATAGCTAATGGCTAATTGCTAATTGCTAGAAAAGCTAATATAGCATTTTTCCTGAAATTAGCCATTAGCTATTAGCTTTACTTTTGAGACAACTAGCAACTTGAAGCTTTTACGCTGCTTGTAACTCGGAAAGACGCGCCAGCACCTCTCTGCTATGCACCGAGGGGTTCACTCCGGTAAACTCCTCGCGGATAATCCCTTGGGGATCGATGATAAATGTATGGCGCATCGAGAAAAATCCCAACCAGGAACCGTAGGTTTTGCTAATTTTACCATCGGTATCCGCTAGCAGGGGAAATTTCAACCCTTCAGAATCGCAAAATTCCGCGTGAGAATCGACAGAATCAGCGCTAACTCCCAAAATTTGGGCGCCCTTAGCCAAATATTTCGGCAAATCTTGCTGAAATCGCCGCGCTTCCAAGGTGCAACCAGAGGTAAAGTCTTTGGGATAGAAGTACAAAACCACCCACTTACCGCGATAGTCTGACAGAGACACTTTACCCTCTCCGGTGTTAGTCGGTAGGGTAAACTCTGGCGCAGCTTCGTTCAAGGGGGGTAGCTTACCACCCAGCGCATCAGCAGCAGGGGCGAAGTTAAACCAAGCAATTATGGCTAGACAACTAGCTAATAGGGTACTGACAAAAGTGCGGCGAGAGATCATCGTCAAAATGCAAGTTTTGTTTACATAACTTTACACTTTAACCTGAGATCGGCGATCGAGAAACCAGGTTGGTTAAAGAAAGCGGGTTGCTGTAGTTTGTCAGAAAATAAACAGGACTTGCAAATGCCATCGATTATCGTGACGCACCAATCGAATTTGGCGAATGAATTCGCGAAAATAAAATCTGCGTTCGGATTCGGATAAATCGAGCCAAAATTGGGGAATAGAGACAGTTTGGGCAGTTTCGCGCAAATTTACGGGTGGAAGTTGGGCGAATTGTGCTTGGAGTTGAGCAATTTCGGTGCGGAGTTTGTAGGCGCGTAAAAGCGCTGTTTCTGGATCTAAAATAGCCGATGCGGTCAGTTGATCGAGTTGGGAGAGGATATCTTGTTTAGATGCGATCGCTTGCTTTATCCCCGCTTTCATTCGCGTCATATCGGGTAAATCCATCTCGGCGACGGCTTTGGGTAATTCGCTACAGATGGTGGTGATAGTATCATCTAATACTTGTGAGTAAGGTATCGCCTTACACTTGGGAAGCTTGGGACAACAGAGCGGACGGAGGTAGAGATATTCTTGCTCTTGGCGCGGCGAGGTAACGCGCGCTACACTCATGTGCGACTCGCACTCACCGCAAACGACTAACCCAGCTAGGGAACGAGGCGCACTGGCAGTGCGGGGTGGTAAGCGACGGTTTCTGCGCAACAAGCGGTCGATTTGGGCAGCTTCTTCGCGTGAAATAATCGCAACGTGGGTATGGGAAATAATATCGTTATTTTGATAAGCCGTATCGCCGCGATAAACTGGATTGGTCAGCCAACGACGGCCAGTAGATACTGATATTTTCTTGCCGTATTTCTTCGCTAAGTAACGCACCGCCCTGCGTAAAGAACCAAATAGCAGAAATTGCTCGAAAAAATCCTTTACCACAGGTGCGGCACTTTTGTCAACAATGTATTTATCTTTACCGCGTCGATAACCGTAGGGAGGTTTGCCGGGAGGGGGTTGAGCTTTGAGACGCCTGAGTGCATGTCCGCGACGCAGGGAGCGACTGCGTTGGTAAGAATGGATTTGTTGTAGAAGTTGGAATAGATCGGCACCTTTAGTTGTGGGGGTATCGAGGGCGACTAAATCGATACCCAGGGATTCGAGTTGGGAGAAGCGATCGCTTACTTGCTCGAGGGAGTCGCCTAATTCCTCAAGGCGTCGAATTAAAACATAATCGACGGGTTCATTTTGGCAATCTGCGAGCAATTGTTGTAGTTGTTGACGCGATCCCAAATCTTGATAAACGCGATCGAATTCCCAGCCCCAGATAGAAGCATCGGGTGCTGGTTCCAGTAATGGATCGCTGTAAAGGTAGGCGATAATTTTCATCGTTTTCTCTGTCGGGGCGGGTTTAACCAAAAATTTATCGCTCACACTAAATCCCCGCAGGATTTCCCCTTTTTTAATCAACCGCCAAGACGCCATAGAGGCTTTCAGAGGCGCACCCGTTGGGTAGAACGCCAAGAAGAAGAGAGTTTGTAGGTTGGGTTGAGCGATAGGGAAAATCAACAACTAAAATTTTTGCTGGATTGAGGAACGAAACCCAGCATATAGATTCTGTATGTAGCGGGGGTTATAGTATCGCCTCGCTCATTTCTATAATATTGCCATCGGGATCTTTTGTAAATAAAGCTGCCCTACCAGACGTACTCATTTGCAGTTCGCATCCATGTTCGAGTAGCTGTTGTTTCGCTTCATCCAAGTTAGATACGGAAAAGGCGATATGGGGGTTACGTCCCCACTTTTCGGAATACTGTAATTCTGGGTTAAGAGTAGTATCGACAATCAAGTGAATCTGGAACTTGCCAATTTGATACCAAACACCAGGGAATTTGAGTTGCCGATCTACTTTGGATAATCCCAGGATAGTGCCGTAGAAGTGTTCGGCACGTTCCCAGTCAGAAACCAACACAGCGACATGGAGACAATCAACGATCTGCATGGCTAGTCGAGTGTAGCAACGATAATTTTATTTTAGATTTGAGATTGCAGATTTGAGATGGGAATTTTAGATTGGCGCTGTAGGTTGGTTTGAGAAACGAAACCCAACCTACTTTTGTCCCCAAATACAGAAAGCGGGTGTCTTACTCGCTTCGCTAGGTAAGAATAACTATTTAATAAACCGCGAAGACACGAAGAACACGAAGAAGGAAGAAGAAAGATGTAGATAGTCTTCTACCGCGAAGGAAGTAAAGAAACCCGCTTGCTTGACTAACCAATCCCTACTTGCACTGTATCGTTTACAACCCTAACTTTATAAGTTGGCACTTTCAGGGTTTCGTCATCCAGACACTGTCCGGTAAGCAAGCTGAAATTTTGCTTGTAAATCGGCGATGCGACTTTGGGGATGCCGTTGCGATCGCCTACAATTCCCCTAGACAGCACGTAAGCTTTGCTAAACGGGTCGTAATTCCCAATGGCATAAATATCCGTCCCAGGTTCGATGCGAAAAATCGCCACCTGTTCCCCTTCCACCAAAGCGCAAACACCTGTATTAGGCACAATATCAGACAGATGACAAACATCCACCCAAGTCGTAACATTTTCGCGAACCGTTAAAGCTTGAATCATTTTCCCTTCCTGATTACTTGTTATCACCGACCCACGACTAGCTTTAGTTCCTTTCATCCATGCATCCGCCTTCTAACTGCGTCATTCAAACTTGAATGCACCACTAGCAATTCCTTTCATCCATGCATCCGCCTTCTAAATCCGCGTCCCAGCGCTGCTGACTAATGACTTCTCCGCTTCAGTTGCAGGGCGTTTTTGTCCCCGTTCCTCCACATAAACCAAACTGGGATCTGGTTTATCCGAATTGACAAAATGCCGGAACCGCTTCATTTTTTCTGGACTTTCAATCGTTGCTTTCCACTCGCATTGATACGTTTTGACAAGGTGTTCCATTTGTGCTTCCAGTTCGGCACAAATTCCCAAGGAATCTTCAACAATTACCTGTTTCAGATATTCGATTCCCCCTTCCAGTTTGTTGAACCAAGTCGCCGTCCTTTCCAATCGATCTGCGGTGCGGATATAGAAAACTAGAAACCGATCCAAATACTTAATTAGGGTTTCTTTATCGATATCTGCTGCTAACAGAACCGCGTGTTGCGGTTTCATACCGCCGTTACCGCAGACGTATAGATTCCAACCTTTTTCAGTAGCTATAATGCCAAAATCTTTACCTTGGGCTTCAGCACATTCGCGGATACAACCAGATACGGCGGATTTGAGTTTGTGGGGCGATCGCAAACCACGATAGCGCAATTCGATCTCGATTGCCAAACTTGTAGAATCTTGCACGCCAAAGCGACACCAGGTGCTACCCACGCAAGATTTTACCGTCCGCAGCGCCTTCCCGTAAGCGTGTCCGGATTCAAAACCAGCATCAACTAATTTGCGCCAAATTAGCGGTAATTGATCGACTCGCGCACCAAATAAATCGATCCGCTGTCCGCCGGTAATTTTAGTGTAAAGTCCGAACTCTTTGGCAACTTTTCCCAACACAATTAGCTGATCAGGCGTAATTTCCCCGCCTGGTACTCGCGGGACAACCGAATAAGTTCCATCCCGTTGGATATTCGCCAAAAAGTAATCGTTGGTATCTTGCAATCCCACGTGGGATGTTTCTAGAACGTGTTCGTTCCAAGTCGAAGCAAGCATCGAAGCGACGGCGGGTTTGCAAATTTCGCATCCCGTACCCTTACCGAATTTTTGGATTAATTCGTCAAAGGTTTTAATCCGATTCACCCGCAACAAGTGATAAAGTTCTTGCCGAGAATGGGGGAAGTGTTCGCAGAGATGATTTTTCACTTCTATCCCTGCTTTCTTCATTTCAGATTTGAGCAAATCTGTCACGAGGGGGACGCATCCGCCGCAACCCGTTCCCGCTTTGGTGCATTTCTTCACGCTGGGAACATCGACGAGGTTATTCTCGCGGATGGCATGACAAATTTGTCCTTTGCTGACGTTATTGCACGAACAGATTTGAGCGGTATCGGGTAGATTTTCCACTCCCATCGCCGGGGTGGATGGTTTTCCTTCGCGGGGGGGTAGGAGTAAATCTTCCGGATAGGGTGGGAGAGTTATTTGGTTTTGGACAAATTGCAGCAACGTGCCGTAAGCGGAAGCATCTCCGACTAAAATTCCACCCAAAAGCAACTTGCCATGTTCACTCACAACTAGCTTTTTGTAAGTTCCGTTAATTGTATCTGCGATCGCCATCTCTTTCGCACCGGGTGTCTTGCCAAAATTGTCGCCAAAACTAGCAACATCTACTCCCAAAAGTTTGAGTTTGGTAGACATATCCGCACCCGTAAAGCTGCTGGGAGTACCGTCGCTGAGGATATCGGCGACAACAGCTGCCATTGTATAACCGGGGGCGACTAAACCGTAAATCCGATTTTGATAAAGCGCGCATTCGCCAATCGCGTAGATATTCGGATCGGAAGTTTGGCAAGATTCGTTGATCGTAATCCCGCCTCTTTCTCCCACCGCTAACCCACATTGTTTAGCAAGTTCATCGCGGGGACGAATTCCGGCGGAGAAGACTATCATGTCCGTTGGCAATTCGGAACCATCGGCGAACAGCATTTTGACGATTTTGCCATTTTCGCTGACAATTTCGGTTGTCGATTTACTCGTATGAACCCCAATTCCCAAAGCTTCTATTTTGCTGCGAAGGATGCTAGCACCCGCGTCATCTATTTGGACTGGCATCAGTCGGGGAGCAAATTCAACCACGTGGGTCTCTAAACCCAAATTTTTCAGCGCGTTTGCTGCTTCTAAACCGAGTAACCCGCCGCCGATAACCACACCCGTTCTACAGATTTTGGCATAGGCAGACATCGCCTCTAAATCTTCAATCGTGCGATAAACAAAAGTTCCCGGCACGTCCTTGCCTTTAATCGGCGGGACGAAAGGATAGGAACCCGTTGCCAGGACAATTTTATCGTAGTTAACCTTTACTCCATTGGCAGATAGAACCGTTCTTTCTTCCCGGTTAATCTCAACTGCTTTATCGCCTATATAAATTTGAATACCGTTTTCTTGATATAACCCCGGTTCGACTAAAGATAAATCTGCCGCCGTTTTTCCCGCAAAGAAACCGCTGAGGTTGACTCTATCGTAAGCGACGCGGGGTTCTTCGCAAAAAGTAATTAAATTCCATTTTTGGGTAGCACCCTTAGCTATCATCTGCTCTAGGAACTTATGTCCTACCATGCCGTTGCCGATGACAACTAGATTCTTTTTAGCAGCCATTTTTTTACAAAATTAGGGATTTTGTTCGCTTATACGACTTATGAAACCTGCTAAATTCAGAGATTTTTGTATTTTGTGATACAAAAATCCAGAAATTATGCGATATGGGAATCAGGGTTATTTTATTTTTGCATCGATGGGCTGGAATGATGCCCGCAGGGCCAGGCAAAGACTGAAAGCCTGCTAAGCTAGGGCTTGGTTTGTATAGCCGCAGGTTTTAAAGAGCGGGCATCTGGGATCGTAATATCTCAAAGTACGGCACAATGGAACTATGGGCGAGTGAGGCAAGCGTTGTGGAACTCAGCTTACCCAGTCAGTCTGGCGAATTGTACGAGAAAGATTTTTACGCCTGGACGCAAGAGCAGGCAAAGTTCCTCAGAGATGGAAAATGGAACTGTTTGGATGCCTCAAATTTGGCTCTTGAGATTGAATCTTTGGGAAGACAAGAGCGGCGGGAACTAGAAAATCGTTTGGGGATTTTACCAGGGCATTTGCTGAAGTGGGAGTTTCAATCCGACAAACGTTCTAAAAGCTGGTTTGCCACAATTCGCGAACAGAGGCGTCAAATTTTAAAGCTGCTTGACCAAAGTCCTAGCTGGAAACCTTATTTACCTGAAACTTTACAGGATGCTTACCAGGATGGTTTAGATTTAGCTGTGGGCGAAACATCTTTGGGTTATAAAGATTTTCCCGAACAATGCCCTGACGAACTCTGAGGCAGTAGATGCTTCATTTTTTCCAGGTCAGCAGCTTGAGTCAGATGGCGATTGGTAAGTAGGTGCAGGTGACTGTGTATTATGCTGAGCCTGGAAATGAGCCAAGCTTTCCTACTTAAGAAGTGAGGGAGTCTCACTCAAGACTTTCTGGATACATTTCATCCAATCTTCCCACGCGGCGGGATCTGCTGGCATCCCATCTCCAACAATTTGTAAACTGCCAAGCAGCGCCCCAATTTCATCAGCCTTGGTGCGTTCATAATAGTCGTCGAGGAATAGCACCATCGCTTCAAATGCCTGCATTTGGGTTAAACTTTCCACGCTTTTTACCTCCATTAGTTAAGGCTGAGAGCGGAAAATATGTTCTAAACGGTTATTTGGAATCAGCAACTTTTGATCGCTAGTGTGTCGTTTCAGTATAAGCGATCGCTCAACCAGTTTTGCGACAGTATCCCACCTTAACCACCATCAGGATACTTGCCCAGTTGGGCCAAACTCATCAGGTAGATCGTCTAACGTTTTTGAGCGCGATCGCAACAATCGATCCAACGCCTTCATTTGAGCGATCGTAAACGTAGGAATATTATCCCCCGCTTCCCAACGACTCACCGTCCTCGCCGAAGTGCCAATCGCCCTGGCAAACTCCTCCTGAGACATGGCAAACTCCTCTCTCAATTTCTTTAACGGCGACTCGCCTGCTTCTTCTAGGGCTTTTCTGCGCTTGAGCGTGCATTGTTTATCACAAACTGTCTAGACATATTGAGAAAACGCAGTCAATTCTAGACAATATGTCTATGTGAAGGGTGAAAAAGGGCAGGCAACCAAGCAAAGCGTTGGTTGCCAACTTGCCCTTGGTTTTTAGTGTTTCATTTTGTTTAATACCACAAAACCATGAGTTACCAAAAGCAACTGAGTCCTTGGGAGATTTATCGCCATTTGCCCAACCTGCAAAGACGGTTAATTGCCCGTTTCCGTCGTCGTAACGATGCCGAAGCTTATCTAAAAGTTCTCCGGCGGATGCTACCTTTGGCTGAATTTGAGATTGTTTATGGAGCGAGTTGGGATATGAGCGATATGCCTCCCAACGCTGGCGCGAACGCGCCTCGCTGCGTTGCCATCCCGCCAGGGATTAAAATCCAAGGGCTTTTAGGCAAAGTCCTCTCAAGAGGACTAGGTCAACATTTCAGTTCTCTTGAGAGGACTTCAGCTATTAGCCCGGAAATTGATTTCCGGGCGGGCTATCGGTTTAGGGAAAATTGGATTTCGGCTTTACCTCGCTAAATGCCTCCGGTGTGGTTTGAACTTTCTGCCTTGCGGGTGTATCGGCAGAAACAAATTGCTGTCCAAACGACACCAACATAGCTATGAGCAACCCTGCTAGAACGGTAAAAACTTGCCAGGAAAAAACTACCCGGTCTGCTGCATCTAGAACGCCGACTAATGCTTTGCCAATCTTTCCATAATTATGATAATTTCCCATCTTCTGGATCGCGGAAGATTGTTGCAATAGCGATGGCTTAATTTCCGGCAACAAGATGTTGAGAATCTCTGCTCGTGTCACTATGCACTTGATAGTCACCAAGTACACTTCTGGAGCAAGTGATAGTTGCTTTACTTGATAGTAAACTTGATACCCTGTTGACAGCGGATATAAGAAATGTTCTGGCAACCCCTCTATTGGTTCTGTTCCCAGTAGATATAACTCGCTTTTGCTCTGAGGGTGGAAACGGTTATATTCCCATTGTCAGCGAAATGCCAGGAATTTGGAATGCCAAAATTTCTGAACACTTTCGTCTTCTTCAATCACAACTTTCATTTATCATCTCCAAGTTTTTCCAGTATGGGGTAGGAGGCGACTTTGGAGAAGATGATTTTTCAGCAGTCCCATGCTACAAACCTCAAAACTACTCTTGCAGCTTTAAGATGTCTTTTCAACTACCGGAAAATCTCTAGTTTTGCCTCGCACCGCGTTTTTTCGGTGCAGCATATTCATTACAGAGAAGTAGCTTCAAATAAATATAGATAGTTCTTGGGATATACTTACGCGAGCATTCCGCAATATCTCAATGATTATTTCGCGCTGTGTTCTTCCTCCAGATAGCGGAGTGCTTAGATCTCCACCATCTAGACAATCGTTTCCAGAGCTGCCATCTAGGCAATCTGTTCCACCAGCGTCGCCAAGTAGATAATCGTCACCACACTCGCCTATCAGTCGATTGCTTTCTGTCTCGCCATATAGCCGATCGTTTTCATCCGCGCCATCTAAATAATCTTGCTGAATCTCAACAGTGAGAATGCAGCCAAGTAAATTAGGACGCCACATTATTGCGGCTACTTTTAGGATGTGCAGCGATAGTTGGGGGTAATAGTTCACGACTATCTCTCTTGGCTTAAGCAAGTTTCACCAGCCACAAACCACAAGCTGAAAGGATATTCGTGGATACCGCGACCTGGAAGCTATGTTTTCAGACCCCGATAAACAAACCCGGTTTTTTGGAAAAACCGGGTTTCTGCGTCAGTCGAGCCCTCTAGATGTAAAATCCGATCAAAAAGCATCTCGCGGAAGTTCGTATGAAAACAGTTTGGAACTCCCTGCTTATCGCCCTCACCTTATTGCTGTCAAACTCTGCATCCGTTGTTTTGGCAGAACCAACAACAATCGAACACACCACACCCATCGAGGAACCAATAGCAACCGAACCGAAAAAAACTCCAGAAGAACTGGCGCGATATCAAAAATTAGTCGAAGCGGACAGATTATATTTAGCAGGCGATCGCATCGCCGCCCTTAACCTCTATCGCCAAGTCAAAACCCCCTTTGCCGAAATCTCCGAATCGCAACCAAAACCAGAACCGATTCTCGACCCAACTCAACTCGCCCCCGCCGGACAAGTATACTGGCGCGAAGCCCTAGCCGGAATCGATCAAAAATTAGAAAGCCGCATTTTTGTCCCCCTACAACTCCTCGTCGAACGCTATCCCGAATTTATTCCCGGACACTTGCAACTCGCGCAAGCATTAAAAGAACGCAACCGACAGGAAGAAGCACTGCAAGTCTTAGAAAAAGCCTGTTCCCTTTATCCGAATCAACCCGATTTACTCAAAGCGAAAATAGCCGCACAAGCTGCATCCGAAAATTGGTTAGAAGCATCGATCGCCGCGCGACAATTTGCCTTACTCAACCGGGATCATCCTCAATCAGCAGAATTTACCCGCTTGGCAGACGAGAACTTAAAACGGTATCGCTCCCACCTGCGATCGCAGCTGCGAGGGAATGCGATCGCCAGCGTCCTCACCGGCGCCCTATCCTATGCCCTCACCGGCAGTATTTTCGGTCCCATATCCGCCGTAGAAACCATAGCCATCCTCATCCAAGGCGAACAAGCCATCGGCGAAAGAATCGCCAAATCCGCACAACGACAACTCGACTTAATCAAAGATCCAGAAGTTTTACACTACATCAACGAAGTGGGACAGAAACTCGCCAAACTATCCGGGCGCGACGACTTTGAATTCGAGTTTTACGTCGTTCTCGACGAAGATCTAAACGCCTTCGCCCTCCCCGGCGGCAAAATTTTTGTCAACGCCAAAGCGATAATTCACAGCAACTCCGAAGCCGAATTAGCCGGATTGCTCGCCCACGAAATATCCCACGCAGTTTTATCCCACGCCTTTCAATTACTTACCCAAGCCAACGCCATCGACAACGTAGCCGTACTAATTCCCAGAGGCGGAATTCTTTCCAACTTACTCACCCTCAATTACAGCCGGGAAATGGAACAACAAGCCGATATCTTAGGAACTCGAATTCTAGCAGCTTCCGGTTATGCCGCCGACGGCTTGCGAAATCTCATGGTTACCCTCAAAAAACAACAACCAGAATTTCCCATCACCTTCCTATCTTCCCACCCAGATACCGACAACCGCATCCGCTACTTAGAAAACCTCATCCAACGCAACTCTTACAATCGCTATGCCTACGAAGGCGTCGCCCGTCACGCCGAAATTCAAACCAAAATCCGAAAACTCTTGCGCGATTACAAACAACAATCAACACAGCGTCGCCGCCACCGAAATTAATCCAGTCTTACCAATCAAACACCCACCCCTACCATCCCGATTTCTCCAAAAAAACCGCGATTCTCTAACAACACTGAAAATCTCTCTCTTTCCTCTTCTCTTCGCGCTCTAATTCGCTACCCTTGAATCGCTTCGCTAACGCGTCTAAGCGCTGGCGCGCACGCTTCGCGAACGCGGTTCATTAAATCAGCATTTTTCGGCTCGGAAAAAAGTCATTATCTGCACCTGCTCAATTCCAGACTTGCCTCAAAACAGCTTTTCTGATATTGTGAATTTTAGGTGTATTCTCAGCGGAGCAGACTACCCAAACCCCGCAAACACACGCAAATACAAGCTTAAAGCCAATTATAAAGAAATATGAAAAAAGGCATTTGTTGTTAAACCATGACAATTTAATTGAGATAAATTATCATTAATTTGACGAATTTGCGGCATTTGGGGGGTTGAAAAAACAGCCGTGAAAATGTTATAAATTGAAAGTAGTATCTTGAGGGGAGCAGTGTGACAAAAAAATGGAGAAAAGTTTTTTGCTCAGCGATCGCTCACCCTAGCAGCTTTACAGGTAAACTCAAGGTGGGCAATCGCTGGGTCTAGTTCCGAATCAAACGCCAAGGGGAAGAACTCGGTTCCTTGTGATGAATTGCCTCAGACAAAGGGCGCGAGCGCTGGTTTTGAAGATTCAAACCCTTTCTGCTTTGATGCAGATCGTGTTCCACGCGAAACAGATTGGCAAACAAGTTCGCCATAATCTGCTGACCTTCTTGGGTTACTTCCAAGTAGTCCAAGGCATCTTCGATATAGGGATAGGCCACATTCCAGAAGAAATTGGGATAATTCCGCCGCAAATCGCCGGGATTATGGCATTTTAGTGCTTTATTCATCCCCGTTTCTTCAAATTCGTAGAACAAAGCGCTGATTTTTTGCAGGTAGCGGGGGTCGGCCAATTGACCGATTAAATCCGCAGCACGAGCTAAACCAGGATAATTGAGCGTATCTTGATGGGCAAGAGAAGGCGGCACCGGGAAACGAGTCAATTCAATATTGCGCTTAATTGTTTCAATATCGATCAGTTTGTCACCGCCAAACCGCTCGTCGATCAATAACTTACCCCGGTCTACGTGATAAGGAGTGAGACTCGCATCGGTACAACCTGCTGGCAGCTCAACCATCTCGCCGTTGATTCCCGTCGCGTATAAACTTGCGCCTTGATTGTCAGCCCGACAGACTCCCTTGACATAACCAATATCGTGGCACAACAAGGAGATCGTAAAATGCAGCCAATCTTCTGGGGATACCCCACCCTCGCGCATGTGCTTGCCGTGGAGAATTTCCTGCCCCGTCAAAGTCACCAAAATCGTGTGTTCCACATTGTGATAGAGGGCGTCGCTAGTGGCGATATTTTCTAGCGCCATATGAGCAGTCTGTATCAGTATATCTACGTAATCGGGTTTCAGTCCACCATAGGCGCGATGATAACCTTCCCGCAACTGGTTGGCAAAGTCTTTAACGAGTAATTGAGTGGAATTATACATTTTTCCTACCTTTGCCCCAGTCGGGGCTTTCCAAGTTCTTAATTTGTAGATGCTTAACCTAATAATGCCTTTAAACGCTTAAAAATTAGGAATCAGATTACTATAACCCGACATCCTAACCCAAACAATACAACTTATCTCCGATCTATTTCTAATATCCGTATTTTCTCCCTTGTCATGTGTGATGTGATGTTGTATCCCAAGCGATCGCGATCGCCTTCTTACGTGATTACGCGCAGATATAATGTGTGATATAGAACATATAACTAAGCGGTCGCGCGGCGAGGGGCGATCGTCCGCAGCAAAACTTAGAAAACGCAGAAGGATAAGTTGTAGGTGGAGATGGTTTCGCGAAGCACATCTTTTCCGGGTGCTTCCCAATACAAGAACTCCATTTCCAGGTTCAGTCGTTGCGGATACGTTTACGTATTTTTACGAACCGCGATACTGCACCCGATAGATGCGGTTATTCGCTTCTTGGGTAAATAAAAGACTGCCATCGGGCAACACGAGCAAACCCACCGGGCGTCCCCAAGTCGTAGGTTTAGATGGAGTTAGATCGGTGATTTTTTGTTTGTTTCCGGTAATCTGTTCTTGACCTTTTTGGTAGGGAAACCGCAGGACAGCATCGGTGTTACCCAGGAAGAAATAATTATCCGCAAATGATATCCGGCGAAGGTTTTGCTCCCATCTGCGATGCCGTCGCCGTTGGTATCTCGTAGCAAGCGAATGCGGTTTTGGCGAGTTTCGCTGACTAAAACATCGCCTTTGGCAGTTATAGCTAGCCAACGGGGGGCGTCTAAATTATCCGCGAAAACGTTAACGACAAAACCGGGTGGGACTCTGAGGGTAGGGTTTTGGGGAATGGGGATGACATTGGGAGGTTTGGAAGCGCTTTGGGTGGCCAAGGGTAGAAAGGGAACGAACCACTCCAGACACAGAGGACGCAGAGAAGAGAGAATTTCATCATATTGAGGTTGGACTGAAATCTCTAATTCCAGGGTAAGATCGAACGCTATGGATAGTTACTCGCTTCAGTGCTAAAAGATTACCCATCTTCTTCCTTCTTTCTTCGCGTCCTTTGCGTCTTCGCGGTTTATTAAATAGGTATTCTTCTGGTGGGAAGCGAGTAACTTCCTCTCCCTCCTCTCCCATCTCCCCATGAAACAAGAGCAAAATAAACTATCTACGCGCCTGATATCCCTGGATGTGTTTCGGGGGATAGCGATCGCTGGCATGATTTTGGTGAATCAGGCGGGTGTGGCGGATCGGGTTTATCCGTTTTTGGCACATGCGGACTGGAATGGATGCACTTTGGCGGATTTGGTGTTTCCGTTTTTTCTGTTTATTGTGGGGGTAGCGATCGCTTTCTCTTTTTCCAAGTACAGCGAAGGCGCAACTCCTCCCGCTTCTGTCTACTGGCGCATCTTGCGTCGCAGTTTAATCCTTTTCGGTTTGGGTATATTTCTCAACGGCTTTTGGAATTATAACTGGGAAAAGATCCGCATTATGGGGGTGTTGCAGCGCATCAGCGTCGCCTACTTGCTAGCATCCCTCGCCGTGCTGAAGCTACCCCGGAAAGGACAATGGGCGTTAGCGATCTTGTTGCTTGTGGGATATTGGATAGCGATGACAGTTATCCCCGTTCCTGGATACGGCGCCAATGTCCTGACGCGGTTCGGGAACTTCGGCGCTTATATCGACCGTTTGATAATACCAGGCGCTCATTTATATAGGGGAGATAGTTACAATTCTCTGGGAGATCCGGAAGGACTTTTTAGTACCCTACCCGCCGTGGTTACAGTTTTATTAGGTTATTTTACCGGACAGTGGTTGCGTCAGCGCCCGATTGATTCAAATACGAGCATGGATTTGGTGCTGTTTGGTCTTGGTAGCTTAATTATCGGCATTTTGTGGGATGGGGTTTTTCCGATTAATAAAAAGCTTTGGACGAGTTCATACGTTCTTTTTACCGCAGGATGGGCGTTGTTGGTTCTCGCAGCTTGTTATGAATTAATCGAAGTGCGTAAAATCCGCCGGTGGGGAAAACCTTTTGCGGTTATGGGTGTGAATGCGATTGCTATCTTCGTAGCTTCGGTTTTAGCTATCAAAATTTTGGTGAAAACCCAAGTCGGAAACGCTACATCTACCTTTGAATGGATTTACCAAAATATTTTCGCATCTTGGGCGGGTGGGATGAACGGATCGTTATTATTCGCCCTCGTGACGTTATTATTTTGGTGGGTTGTCGCTTATGGGATGTATCGGCGGGGATGGTTTGTCAAAGTTTAACGATCAGAAACCCGACTTTTTAGAGAATTCCCTAGTTACATTTTTGGTTTTGCTAATAGCTAATTGCTAATAGTATATCCGCCAAATCTTCCCACGAGCAATTAGCAATTAGCAATTAGCTATTAGCTACTCAATTGGTAGATCGATCGTAAATTCTGTCCCCTCTCCCAAGACTGACTCGCAGGTCAAACTTCCCTGATGGGTTTCTGTGACAATTTGACGGCTAATTGATAATCCTAATCCCGTCCCTTTTCCGACTGCTTTTGTAGTAAATAAGCGCTCAAATATTTGCGCTTTAACTTCTTCGGTCATGCCTTTGCCATTGTCTTTAATTTTAATCAACACGTTTTGCTTATCTGCCGAGACTTCTGTTTTAATGGTGATGGTATTGGGACAGTTTTGAATTTCCGCAAAAGTGCGATTTTGATTAGATTCATCGAGGGAATCGATGGCATTTGCCAGAATATTCATAAATACCTGATTTAATTGTCCCAAATAACACTTGACTTGGGGAATATTGCCGTATTCTTTAAGGATTTGAATTTCGGGACGCTTTTCGTTAGCTTTGAGGCGATGGCGTAAAATCATCAAAGTGCTATCGAGTCCTTCGTGTATATTTGCCTCAACTTTTTCAGCGGTATCGGCGCGGGAGAAAGTGCGGAGGGAGGTGCTGATATTTTTGATGCGATCGCACCCCACTTGCATCGACGCTAGCATTTTGGGTAAGTCTTCTAAAAGATATTCGATGTCCAAATCTTCAGCTTTTTCCTCAATTTCATCGCCGGGATGGGGGAATTTTTCCTGATAGAGTTGCAAGAATTCTGCGATGTCTTGAACTGAGGCAATAGCTTCGTTAATATTGCCGCAAATAAACCCAACTGGGTTATTGATTTCGTGAGCAACTCCTGCTACTAAATTCCCCAAAGCCGACATTTTTTCACTTTGCACCAATTGCAGTTGCGTTTGTTGAAGGTCTTGGAGTGCTTGCTGTGCTTGCTGATAGAGTCGAGCATTTTCTAAAGAAATCGCCGCTTGGGAACAAAGCAGGTTGAGGACAGTGATGCGATCGCTTGTAAATGCCTCGATTGTTAAGCGATTTTCCAAATAAAGAATCGCCACAAGTTCGCCTTGTTTGAGAATCGGAGTGCAAAGTAAACTTTTGGGTTTAGTTTGTATAAGGTAGGGATCGCTGATAAAGGCAGGATGGGAAATAATATCTTGAGTCAGGAGTAATTTATGAGTCCGTTTGACAGTATTGATAATAGTTAAAGGCAGGTTTTGAGCTGATTCTAGGGGAGTGGAATCAAAACTGCACTTTGCACCCGCAACACACTCAAAAGCAACTTGCCAATTTTCCCCATCTTTCAAAATTAGAACACCTTTATCTGCACCTGCATTTTCCAGCGCTACTTGCATCAATTTAACCAGCAGTTTGTCTAGCTCAATTTCGCTAGAAAGAGCTTGGGAAGCTTTAATAACAGCTGCTAAATCCAAAGCATAAGAGGTATGGGTATTGGTATTGGTAGGATGAACGGTTATAGTCGCTTCCAAGGATAAAGTTTGACCGGAATTGGAACGCATTTTTGGCTGCTGAAAAATGGGATACAGCAATTGGGGATAGCGTTGTTCTAAATCTTCAATTTTCGCTTTAGCTTCCCAACGGGCGTAGCAATAATAAGCTTCAATTAAGTAGGTTTGGGCAATTTTTTCTTTGCCCCATTCTAGGTAGAATTTAGCAGCAAGTTCGTTAGCTAATGCTTCGTCTTGGATGTAACCGTTTTGTTTGGCTACAGAGATGGCACAATCGTACAATTCAAGTGCCTCTGTTTTTTGCCCTAAAACTCGATGTTTTTCCGCTGCAACTAAGTCATACTTATGCTTGAAGTTCATCGGCGCATAGTGCGCCCATTTTTGCAAATTTTCCTGATTATACTCTACAATCCCTAGATCCGCAACAGGATAGTTTGCCAAAATTGCTAATGAGTAATAAAATTTGTGCAAAGACACCATCATTGGTGAAAATTCACTGTTGATGCACTCAGCCGCCAAGATAGAATATTCAAGACAAGCTGCATAATCTCCTAACAAATACAGCAGCATCGATTTGGCAACATATGCAGAAAATAGCAGCGTCAGACTATTAGATGCTTGTAACTGAGGTATTGTCAATGTCTCATCAAAGCTTTCTCCCCTCAAACAAGTTGCATCCACAGATTCTCCCAGTAGATTCAACACAGTTTGTCGCCAAATACCCAAAAAATTAATGGAAAATTCTAATTTTAATTTAAATAATAAATCTCGTAATGGTTCCTGTAATTCTTTAACTTCTTTGAGATGTTCGCCTGCAAAGAAAAGGTGATTGCAGTAATTCATCGCACAATAGGATGCATACTCGAAATCCCCCGTATCTAAGCCTACTTGTAGTCCATTGAGAAAGGGAATTAAACTGGCGCGTCCATGTTCTTTATGAGGGCGGATAAAGACGTTAAAAATCAGTTGCAATTTAGACTCAATTTGTTTAGCGTTAAAGCGTTCTAGAAGTTGCAGCGAGAGTAACCCGGAGTGATACCCGCGATCGATATATCCAGGGTGAAGAAACAACAGCGCCCCAAAGCCATATCCCACAGCAGATAATGCTGAATACCCATGCTCAAAAGAAGCTTTAATTACAGCCAAGGTTACTTTAGGAAAAAGATCCGGTTGGGCGAAGTAAGTAGGACCAATCAGGCGCGCCAGGATTTCCACTTTAGCTAACTCAAAAGCATCGGTCATTACTTTGAGAGAATCAACAGACTCAAGACTAGGTATTTCTATATTGGTTAAATCGGCATCTGAGGAAGGCGATAGAGAAAATCCTAATAATTCCAAAGCTTTTAAGCCAGTTTCAATGGCTTTTAGCATGTGATTTTGAGCAATATAAAACTGGATTTTTAGTTGATATACTGCTACGTTATCCAAAACGGTTTTTGTATGTTGCAGAGTTAACTCTGCCAGTTCAGCAGACCGAACAAAATTAGAATTTAGATACTCTAATTCAATCGCCTCCAGATGTAAAGCTAGAATCAATTCATATCGTTCTTGCCAACTGTTTTCCGTCAGCAGCGTTAAACCAATATTTGAGTATCTGAGTGCAGCTTCATAAGCAGCAGAAGCTTTCGCCTTGCGTCCAGCAATTAAATTCAATCTGGCTAACTCATCTTTTTGCAAAGGTTGAGCGATCCGGCTGACGCCACACTTCGTGACCGCATCTCTTCCCACATTTAATTGGTTGAGAATATTAAAAATATTCAACTTTCTTTCTGTTTCTGTTGTATTTTGCAAAAGCAAGTCCCCAATTTTGAGGTGAGTTTCCTGTTTTGTATCTTCTGGAATCAGCGAGTAAGCTGCTTGTTGGACGCGATCGTGGAGGAATCTATACAGCGGATTGCAAGCGAGTGAAGGAAAGCCTTTTGGCTGAGTTTGTATAGCGGCAGCATTAATGCTGCCCGCACACCGCTGTCGGTGTACCTCATCCGGCTGCAAACCGCTATAATTGGCTGATTCACCCTCGGTAATCGATAAGGGGTGGGAGACTTCCCTATCTTGGAAAAACTTATAAACCTCACTCGTAGGAATCAGTAACCCTTCCTGCAAAGCCTTCCACAAATCAGCCGCCGTTTCCACTTG
Source organism: Microseira wollei NIES-4236 (assembly GCF_020521235.1). Taxonomy (GTDB): domain Bacteria; phylum Cyanobacteriota; class Cyanobacteriia; order Cyanobacteriales; family Aerosakkonemataceae; genus Microseira; species Microseira wollei. Next base: position 21,270 of record NZ_BLAY01000120.1, read on the forward strand.
AGACTTCTGATAAACGATCGCCAGCGTCCCTAAATCAAAAGAGTTGCCAATACAAGCAGCAAGTTTCAACACATCTTGAGTCTTTCCTGGCAACTTCTGTAACTGAAGTGCCATAAATTCTACCACATCATCGGTCAAAGATAATGCCTTAACTTGGGCAATATCGCACTGCCACCCCCCTTGACTTCCCCCCTTACCAAGGGGGGATTGAGGGGGGATAAAAGTAATCAACTTATCTTCGTACAGCGATTTGAGGAATTGGGTAGCAAAGAAAGGATTTCCCTTGGTTTTTTGGTAAACTAATTCCGTCAGGGGTAATGCGAGTTCTCTAGCACAATTGAGCGTGTCAGCAATCAAGTTATTTAAGTCAGTTGATTTCAGAGGATCTAACGCAATTGTATTAACAGTAGCTTTGGCTTTTTTAATTTCTGACAAGGTCAAAATTAATGGATGTACTGGGGAAACTTCATTATCTCGATAAGCACTTATGAGTAGTAGATAGCCACTATCGGTTTCGCCGATCAATAATTGCATCAATTTCAAAGATGCCGAGTCCGCCCATTGCAAGTCATCCAAAAAGATGACAAGGGGATGTTCTTTGGTAGTAAAAACAGAGATGAATTTATGGAACAATAAATTGAAGCGATTTTGTGCTGCACTGCCTGATAGTTCCTGGACGGGTGGCTGTTTGCCAATAATTCGTTCCAGTTCCGGAATAACTTCAATAATAACCTTAGCTTGGTCGCCCAAAGCCGCGAGCATCTTTTCTTTCCACTGTTGAACTTTGATGTCGGTTTCTGTCAGCAGTTGCCACATCAAATCCCGGAAAGCTTGCACGAAGGCAGAGAAAGGAATATGGCGATTAAATTGGTCAAATTTCCCTTTAATAAAATACCCGCGTTGTTTGACAATCGGCTTGTGAACTTCGTTTACAACGGCAGTTTTACCAATCCCAGAAAATCCTGCCACCAGCATCAGTTCGGTTTTGGATTTCCTCTCGTTCCTTTGGCTCTGCCTGGGAACGCAGATCCTTTGGCTCTGCCTCCCTATAGCTAGGAGGCAGAGCCTCTAGGCAGGCATTCCCAGGCTCTGCCTGGGAATGAGTTCTCTCCGCGTAAGAGCGTAAGAGCGTAAGAGCGTCTTCTTCCCCTGCTACTCGGTTAAAGGCAGCGAGTAAAGTTTTGATTTCTTCGTCGCGACCGTAGAGCTTTTCTGGAATAATGAACCGCTGCGATATATCGCGTTTTCCTAATTCAAAATCATCGATATTACCAGTTTTTTTCCATCCAGCTATGCAAGTTTCTATGTCAGATTTTAACCCCAAAGCACTTTGATAGCGTTCTTCGGCATTTTTCGCCATCAATTTGCTGATAATTTGCGATAAAATAGGTGGTATATTGGGGTTTAAACTGCTAAGGCATGGGGGTTCTTTGGCAATATGACAGTGGACTAATTCCATCGGGTCATCTGAGGTGAAAGGCAACTTTCCCGTCAGGAGTTCAAAGAAAGTCACCCCCAAAGAATAAAAGTCACTGCGGTAATCAATACCCCTGTTCATGCGTCCGGTTTGTTCGGGAGAGAGGTAAGCAAGCGTTCCTTCAAGGACGTTGGGACTGGTGATAGTTTGGGTTTCTCTCGGCAACAGAGAGGAAATGCTGAAGTCGATGAGTTTAACTTGTTTGGTGTGGGGGTTAATTAAAATATTGGCGGGTTTGATGTCTTGGTGAATCACCCGGTAGCGATACAATCCATCTAAGGTCGAAACAATTTGCAGCGCAATCGGCAAAAATTCAGCAATGGGTAATGGAGTTTCCAGACAAAGCTGTGGGAACGAGGTAATCGGTAATGTTTTGGATTTTGTTTGCTCTATTGCTGCCAATAAGACAGCATATTCTTTGAGGGAGATACCGCCAAAGTCCTCCATCACTATGGCGTAACCGTTGCCATAGGTTTCCAAACTGTAGGGACGAACCACTCCCGGTAGGTCGAGGTTTTTGGCAATGGTGTATTGATTGCGGAATTGCAGCAATTCGGTGAAGCTGGGATAGGGATTCTTGAGGATTTTGACGATCGCCGGTTGTTGGTCGGACTCTCGCAAACCTCGATAAACAAGCGTTCTGGAACCGTTGTAGATTTGTTCGCTAATCTGATAACCGGGAAAACTGATCGACATAGCTGGTAATATCTTCGCCTTGAGACTGCTTAGATTTATTTTGCCCGGTAGTTGCTAAAAATGCTCAGATCTGTTACGTCTCTACAAACTTTCGTAGTCTGGACAAGAGTCGTGACTCAAAAACCGCTCAACTCATTTGGCAAAACACCCACCAGATACACCAAATCTTCTACGGCGATGTTCTGGAGAAATCACTGCTGGTGGTTGCGGTAAAGCTGCCAACCATTGCTTAACTGGCATTGTAGGACTTGGCGGGGACTCTTGCGGCGCTTTGAGTTGAATAATTGCTCGCTTGCTAATGGCTAATTGCTAATTGCTAATTAACCCAAGTTGCTAGTTACATCCAAGGACACACTGATAATAGCACTCTCATCGGGAGCCTTTTAACCAGTAGCAATTAGCCATTAGCCATGAGCAATTACCAATTACCTCGTACTCCTAAAATATTCGCCTTCTAAGACAGGTGCGGGTGTCTTTTGTCGTTCTAAAAATTTACTCAAAGCGTAGGCCATATCCCCCCGCGTCATGGGATTTAGCGGGTTAATATTTCCTCGGTCATCGAGCTTGACAAAACCTTCATAAAGTGCTGTTGCCATTGATTTTTTAGCCCAATCGGGGATTTGTGCTGAATCGGGATAATCGGATAAAATTCTAGTCACCGTTTGATCGGGAAACTGAAATACCCCATAAGCTTGAGCAAAAATAGCCAAAGCTTCGGCGCGAGAAACTCGTTGGTTGGGGAAAAACATATTGTCGCGATAGCCGCGCATAATGCCAGTTTTGAGAACAATTTGAATATCGTTAAATGCCCAGAAAGAAGGGGGGACATCTGGAACTGCAATCAAATTTTCCCTGGTGGCAGCGACTCGTTTATTTAGCTCAAAAGCTTTGACTAAAATAGAGGCAAGTTCGGCGCGACTGACCAGGCGTTCGGGATAAAACTGTCCATCAGGGTAATTCGTCATCAATCTAGCCGCCAAAACCCGTTGTATGGGGTCGGCGGGGAGGGTGGAATCGGGTTGTGCTGGAGATTGAGCGCTCGCTGCGGGCGTCCACAAGACAATCCCTGGTAAACCTTGAAGCAAAACCAAAAGAGAAACCGTACTAAGAAACTGACCCATAGTCAAACCCCGCTACTAACCAGTTATTCTGACTTCTCTAACCCCATCCCTGTTTCCAAAGGAAACAAAAACTATAGGTGAGGTCGTCAGTAATTATTGTAGAAAATCGCCTTTCAAGGGTTAAAAATAGTTTTTTCGCCCCCGCCGGTTAGGAAATCAGCGCCAGTTAGCTATATCTAGGACTTCCCACATGGATAAGCTAAAATCTACAATCGACTCAACAGACCAGCAAGCAAGGGAGACTGCCAACTTGATCGCCTCTAACGAAACGCAAATTAAGAGCGAACCGATGCCAATCGTCACAGACCCGGAGATCATCAACCAGGTCATGATTAGCAAGCTCAACACGCGCATATATCCCCGTGGCGAACTGATAATGCCTTGCGTTCCAGCGATGCTAGAACATTACATGGAGCGACTAAAGGTGCTGTTCCAAACCCTTGGCAGACCCTTCTCTGGCGACGAACTGATTCAGTTGCGCGAACTGCTGGCGCGCCGGTTAAAAGAAGGATATGAAGCTTCACCTCATTCCAACCTAGTTTTGCGCTACGAACCCGCCAAAGCGCCGCAAACCGGGTTAGCGTGCAATCTTTCTACCGTCGTTTCTTCGGTTGCCGAGCAGTATAAAACCTGGGTGGATAACCGAAAACCCCCCCTATTCGGTTCCCATCCAGATGCTAAAGTGATGGCAACTGTTGCCGAATTGAAGGCAGATCCGGCAAAAACCCCCATTTTAGACGTGGGTGCTGGAACTGGAAGAAACACCTTACCCCTAGCTAGACTTGGGTATTTGGTTCATGCGATCGAGTTAACCCCCGAATTTGTGCAGCAAATACAAACCACTGCCGAAGCAGAAGGGTTACCCGTCGTCGTCACCCAAGGAAATATCCTCGATCCGATGGTGCGGATGCGTCCCGCACACTACAAAATGGCAGTCGTCGCTGAGGTGATTTCCCACTTTCGCGATGCGGATCAGCTGCGACTGTTGATGGCAAAAATGTGCGATGTGATTCGGTCGGGTGGATTGTTGTTGTTTAATACTTTCTTAGCCGTCGATGGATACGAACCAGATGCCGCAGTGCGAGAAATGTCACAAATTGCTTGGTCTACGATTTTCACCCGCGCCGAACTGGCATCGGCAATGGAAGATTTACCCTTAGAATTAATATCCGACGATCCCGTATTTGAATACGAAAAACAAAATTTACCGCCGGAAGCATGGCCCCCGACGGGATGGTTTAATAATTGGGCAACGGGACGCGATTTATTCCCCCTCGCCGAACAACAACCGCCGATGGAATTGCGGTGGATTTTGTGCAAGCGCCTTTGAACGATTTAAGATTTAAGATTGCAGATTGGAGATATTAGATTGGATTTAAATCTAATATCTCCAATCTAAAATCTTAAATTCATTCGAGGGTATCGCCCATTTTTTCCCCATCGTGGTAGGCGGCGAAGAGGACTTCGCTGGTTTTGCCGTAAGCGATCGCACCCGTCGAATCAATTCCAATTGCCCCTAAATCCCTTCCGTTAGCACGCGCTTCGCCGATACTACGCTCAAATGCCGCCCCTATTGACATCCCATCGGTGACTCGCACGACAATTTTTGCCGCCAAACACTCATCGATGATGTCTTCTCCAATACCCGTACAACTCACCGCTGCGTAGCGCGAGGCGTAATTCCCCGCAGGCATTGCCGAGTCGCTGACTCGCCCGATGCGCTCAAATCCTTTGCCCCCTGTAGAAGTGCCTGCGGCTAAATTTCCCATACAGTCGAGCGCTACTACACCAATCGTACCCCGGCGGGCGCTACCATCTGCTATCAGTTCTTTTTCGGCGACCACACCTGCCATTTCTTTGGTAAAATTAGCCTGGCGTTCCTGCATCCATTCCTGCAACCGAATATCAGTGAGGGGATTGTAGATGGGAATTTGCAGCTCGCGCAGCAGTTCGGCTGACCCAACATCCGATAAAACCCGATCCGCAGAAGTTTGTAAAGTGTCAGCTAAATGAATCGGATTTTGGACGCGGGAAACGTTGATTACACCGCTAAACCGCTGAGTCCGTCCATCCATTAAAGAAGCGCTCATGCGAATTTGACCGTCAGATTGCAGTACCGATCCAGTTCCGGCATTAAACCGGGGATCGTCCTCTAACATGTGACAACCCCGCACGACGGCTTCTTTCGCACTCGCTCCCGATAACAATAGGGGGTATACTTCTTCCAAGACTTTATAGAGCGACCGACGGACTACCTCAACTCCACCTTTCCCTTTGAGCGAGCCACCAGCTCCCCCGTGGATAATCAGTTTAGGTTGTATCGTTTGATCTGACATTTAGTTTTGATTCCTTAAACAAGTAACAACTAGCTGCATCGTCGATTAGACTTCTGCAAAAAACAAACTCTTTGGCAGGCAGGATGCCTACCCCACAAGAGTTTTTGCAGAGAGCTATTGCCAGTAGTCAACACTGACTACTGACGGCTGACCGATGACCGACGACGGCGGCAGCGTTCTGAGCAGTATTTAACATCATGCCAGCAATCTTCCCATTTCTGGCGCCAGGTGAAGGGACGTTGACAGACAGGGCAAATTTTTGTGGGTAAATCGGATTTAGAACGTTGACGCGGCATGTTAATTTAACGATACCTATTGTGTATCTTTGATTGTAAAGAAGTCCCGCCCTGGAACAGTTATGGATGAAACGTCCTTGGACGAGGTGCGGATAGTGTTAGTGCAACCAATTGGTCCATTAAATGTGGGATCGGTGGCGCGTGGGATGAAAAATATGGGGCTGCGCCATCTGGTTTTGGTCGAGCCTTTATGCGATTATTTGGGGGAACAAGCAAGGCTAATGGCAGTACACGCGCAAGACCTGTTGGCAGCAGCAAGGGTAGTCGCGACCTTGCCGGAAGCGTTGGCAGGGTGTACAAAAGCGATCGCTACCACATCGGTTGAGCGCTCGCGGTCGATTCAACTGGAAAATCCCAGAACCGCTTTACCCTGGTTGCTGCAAGCAGGTCCATCCGCCTTAATTTTCGGTTCGGAAGATCGCGGTTTAAGCAACGACGAACTCAAATACGCCCAGCGATTTGTCCGCATTCCCTCCAGCGATGCCTATCATTCGTTAAATTTGGCTCAAGCTGTCGCTGTTTGCTGTTACGAGCTGTATCAGTCAGCCATCAGCCAAGACGAGGCTTTCGGGGAAAATGCGCCTGGGTCGATGATGAACGAACTTTCTTCCTTATCTTCCCCCCACCCCCCCCTAAAAAAAGGGGAGTCTCTGGAAAAGGATTTAGTTAGTCGGGGGATTGAGGGGGGTGTTCCATTAGAAGCTTTAGAGCAGTACTATGAACATTTAGAAGCCGTGCTGTTAAAAATCGGTTATCTTTATCCCCACACAGCAGCCAGCCGCATGGCAAAATTCCGACTTCTGTTTAATCGCACCCAGCTATCTACTCAAGAGGTGGCAATGCTGCGAGGTATTCTCAGCCAGGTGGAATGGGCGATTTGTAATGGTGCTGCCACTCAAGTAAAATCGGCTCAGTTGGAGGGCAGCTCAACTGCCGTTCAACCAGACACTAGGTTTGAAAGCAAAGCATCTCTATCGGGCATCGAGGATTCAGGAGAAGAAACCGATCTGTAGTAACGCAAGTTGCTAGTTATAAACAAGGGCGTTGCTAATTGCTAATTGCTAATTGCTAATTGCTAATTGCTAATATAGGATTTTTACCAATTTCGCCATTAGCCATTAGCCATTAGCCGCTCCCAGAGAGATAACTAGCAACTTGAGTTAGTAGAGTTTGTTGGGATTGAAATATAGAACAACTGTGGTGCGATTCAAGGAGCGATAGCGATAGCTTCACAAACAGTGGGCGATTAAATTGAGTCCGGGTCACGGGATGAAAAAGATCGGGGAGGTGATGTAGATGATGGGGATGAGCAAGTAATATCCTTGCCACCTTCCCTGTCCTCCCCTCGTCCCCCCACCTTACCCACCTTCTCCATTTTTTGCTCGGGAAAGATGCCGTGACAAGTAAATTTTCCCTTCGAGTCCCTTTGTTTCCTTGTATTTGATTTGTGAGGTGTGCTTCGTGGCAAGCTCCGAAAAACACCTGACCCGCCGCCAGCGGCAACGGCAGCACAAACAGCAGCCGGTGTTGGGGCGTCAGGAAGTAGCCAGAACATCAACCGATGGATTGGGGTCGTCTCTACCAAGAAAAGCAGGCTGGCGCCGGTTGCGCCTGACGCAAAGCCAGTGGCAGCGCTTTCAGGGACAGTCGCGTTTGAATTGGTTGCGGCGACTGTTCGGTAAATCTGTTAGTTTGTCGCTGCCGGAAAAAAAGCCGAGCGTACGCTCCCGCCGCGCGGATCGTCCGGCGGTTAAATTATCCCCACCTGAAAAACCGCCCTCCCAGTCTCCAAGTGGCAGCAAGGTTGAACAAATATCTGCGGCGCGTCGCCGTCGGCAGTCTGCGGTTAAACCCTCAAGAGAGGTTGACACGCCGCCGCAAAAACCATCTCCCGGTGACACCTCGCCTCGCAGACGCCCCCAAAGCCAAATTCGCTCATCGGGTGCCAATAAATCCCCCAACCAGCCGCCGGAGCGCTCTACAACATCCAAACCAACAGCGGTCAGACCGTTGGGCAAACCCAAGCGGGGAGAAGGCTCCCCGCTTATTTACGGGACTCGCCTGCTCATATTGGGCATTGGCCTTGGGGTGGTGGTGGGTACGCTGCTGTCAATTGGAAACCCAACCAGCCACACTCGCCCCAGTGCTTCTCCCACAAATCAGTCATCCCAGATTAAGAAAGCGGTGGCATCAGAAAGTTTACCCGATGCTCCCTGGCCAAGCGAACTGCAAATATCGTCCCAGCAGAGTGAGGAAATCGCACCCCTGAAAGCGGAAATTACAGCGGCGTTGGAACAGTATCCCCAATTGACGCCTGGAGTATTTATCCTCGATCCGGATACGGATGCCTATTTCGACTTGAATGGGACTTCTGCGATCCCGTCTGCTAGCACGATCAAAATACCGATTTTGGTTGCCTTTTTCCAGGATGTGGATGCGGGCAAAATCCGCCTCGATGAGTTGCTAACGATGAAACCGCAATTTATTGCCACCGGCAGCGGCAACATGCAGCACAAGTTTCCGGGGTCGAGGTATACGGCCTGGGAAACCGCCACCAAAATGATTACGATTAGCGATAACACCGCAACAAATATGCTAATCGAGCGCTTAGGCGGTGGAGAAGCCCTCAATCAGCGGTTCCTTTCTTGGGGCTTGACGGCAACGGCGATCCGCAACCAACTCCCCGATGTAGAAGGAACAAACACCACCAGCGCTAAGGATTTGGCGACTTTAATCGCTTTTGTTAACCAAGGAGATTTGCTGTCTAAACAGTCGCGCGATCGCTTGCTTTCGATCCTGCGGCGCACCGAAAGAAATCACTTGCTGCCCCGTGGATTGGGCCCTGGTGCTACCATTGCCCACAAAACCGGCTATATTGGCGTCATGCTGGCAGATGCCGGTTTAATCGAGCTACCCAATCGCAAGCGTTATATTGCAGCTGTGATGGTGAAACGCCCGCGCAATGACCCCAGGGCGGAAAAACTGATCCGCCAGATCTCTCGCATTGCTTATCAACACTTCTCTAGAAAGCCGACCGCCTCTCCCCCAACTGTCTCTCAACCTACTGCCTCTGTGGATAATTCGATTATTTCTCCCATCGAACAGTTGGCAAATTCCCCGTCTGCTGTAGCGCGTCGTCAGCTGCAACTGCGCCGCGATGATTAAGGTGGGCAAAAATCGGGGGAGGAGCGGAAGATGTTCCGCTTCGGCAATAATTAGCCTAAACTTATCATTATATCACATCTTTTCCTTCATGGTTGATTTTTTTCCAGAAACTGCCAAATTTTTTGTAGCAGGGGTTCGAGTCCGGTACGGGTGACGGCTGAAATGAGGAAAACGGGGGCGTGGCTCTTGGCTTCGAGAAGAGAAGCAATCGCTGCCAGATCCATAGTTGGGTCAACCGCATCTATTTTATTGAGTGCCAAAATTTGAGGCCGCTCGCTCAACCCCCGATCGTAAGCGAGCAACTCTTGCTGAATCGTGTGATAATTTGCAATCGGATCAGAGCTGGTAGCATCGATCAAGTGCAGCAGCAGCCGAGTGCGTTCGATATGACGCAAAAAATCCTGTCCTAACCCCACGCCTTGATGCGCCCCCTCGATCAATCCGGGAATATCGGCAAAAACGATCCCGTCGCCGTCGGGTTTACGCACCACGCCCAAATTCGGCACTAAGGTTGTAAAGGGATAATCGGCAATTTTAGGCCGTGCGGCGGAAATTGCGGAAATTAGCGTGGATTTACCCGCATTTGGCAGACCAATAATCCCGACTTCTGCCAAAAGCTTTAATTCCAAACGCAGCAGCCGTTGTTCTCCCGGTAGTCCTGGCAGGGCGTATTCGGGTGCGCGGTTGCGGTTGCTGAGGAAATGCTGGTTTCCCAAACCCCCTTTGCCTCCTTGCGCCGCGCAGAAAGTCTGACCGGGTTCTGTCAGATCCGCCAGCAATGAGTTCGTTGTAGCGTCGTAGACCATCGTACCGCAGGGAATTTGGATCAAGCGATCGCTCCCGTTTGCCCCAGTGCAATTATTTGGCCCCCCACGTCCGCCATCTTCTGCCTTAAACCGGCGATCGTACTTGAAATCGAGCAACGTTTGCAGGTGTTGTGTCGCTATCAAGTACACGGAACCGCCCTTACCGCCGTTTCCACCCGATGGTCCCCCAGCCGGGACATACTTTTCCCGCCGGAAGGCTACGATGCCATCACCGCCCTTCCCTCCTTCTACGTTAATTTCTGCTTGGTCGATAAATTGCATAACTATCAGTCGTTATTTGTCAGTTGTCAGTTATGGGTGAAGGGGATGGGCGGGGATTGATCGCAACAATGCATCAGTTTAGCTGACACCCGCACCCAGCAGGAAATGCTGTTACCGAGCGGGGAAATTCCCCACCAAATAAAGGTTATGGTGCGGCAGGACTTCCTTTTTCTCCACCCGGTAGCCATTGCATCTGATACCTGGGTCTTGATTGAGATTTACTTTTTGACCTGAGAGGCTATTTTATCTCTGATTACCTCGGTCTGTGTTGGGATTATCAACCCGACCCGGTAGTCCATTCCCGCCAGCATTACCTCGGTTTTCGTTAGGATTATCAACCCGACCCGGTAGTCCATTCGGTGAGTTACCGGGGCCATCTGGTAAGCCATTACTTCCTCCGTCGCCTGGGTCAGGCTGCGGGGCTGGTGCTGGTGCTGGTGCTGGTGCCGGGGCTGGTGCCGGTGCCGGGGCTGGTGCTGGTGCTGGTGCCGGGGCTGGTGCCGGTGCCGGGGCTGGTGCCGGGGCTGGTGCTGGTGCCGGGGCTGGTGCCGGTGCCGGGGCTGGTGCCGGGGCTGGTGCCGGTGCCGGGGCTGGTGCCGGGGCTGGTGCCGGTGCCGGGGCTGGTGCCGGTGCCGGGGCTGGTGCCGGGGCTGGTGCCGGCGCTGGTGCTGGCGCCGGGGCTGGTGCCGGGGCTGGTGTTATCGGACGCGCACCTGTTTGTGCTCCAGTGACAGCGCTCGTACTG
>NZ_BLAY01000121.1 GCF_020521235.1 Microseira wollei NIES-4236
TGCGCCTTTAGCACCAGGCGCTAGTGGTGCTTTACACTTCCTTAACGCACCCTACTAACTCAATTTTTACTATCAGTGAATAGGTTTGCGCCTTTAGCACCAGGCGCTAGTGGTGCGTTACACTTCGATAACGCACCCTACTAACTCAATTTTTACTATCAGTGAATAGGTTTGCGCCTTTAGCACCAGGCGCTAGTGGTGCTTTACACTTCCTTAACGCACCCTACTAACTCAATTTTTACTATCAGTGAATAGGTTTGCGCCTTTAGCACCAGGCGCTAGTGGTGCGTTACACTTCGTATCAGAAACCGGGTTTGTTTGTAGAAACCCGGTTTCAATAGCTGGTGCTAGATGAGTCCGGAGAATTGGGCGTCTGTTAACAGGCGTGGATTTGTAGGAGTGGAAGGTATGATATTGCCCGATGCGATCGCATTCTTATAACTCTTGTAAGTCTTATAAGTTGTGCTAAAAGACTTGTAAGTGCTGTCGCCATTCGCCCCGCCAAACATCGCCCAGTCAGTTTCTTTATCCTGATTGAACCAGACTGCCATCTTAACGTTTTGCCCTGCAAAGTAATTAAAGGCATCGGTAATCCACTGGGACTTGCCGGTGACGCCGCCGCCTGCCGTCGTACTGGCAAACTCGGTAATTGCCAGTGGGTTGTCGGTTAAGATCCTCAGTCGGTCTATCATTCCACCGTAGATCTGCTGTGGTGTGTTCCACGAAGACCAGTTCTGGCTCGTGCCCCAATTGTACCCGTCAACAGCGATCCAGTCTACGTAGGCATCGCCGGGATAAAATTGTTCCGCACTAAAACCACCCACATCACTGTGATTCACAGACCACACCCATTGCAAGCGAGTCGCCTCCATTCCCTTGCCATCAAAAATTCCCTTGACGTGCTGCCACATGTTGATGTAGTCGGTGGGAGAATTGTTGCCCACAGCGGCACTCCAGGGATACCAGTTGCCGTTCATTTCATGCGCCAAACGCAGGTAAGCGCGGCGGTCATCTGCCGTGCCGTAAACGGTATCTGCCCCTGACAAAAAAGTCTTCATCTTATCCGCCCAAGTATTGATGTAGGCGTCGTACTCGCCGTTGGCGATGCGTACCTCAATGTCTAAGGGCGTTGCAGTACCCGTGAAGGGTTCCCAGGTGACGAGGGGGACATTCTTGTTATTCCATATGTTGCCCAGTTGCTGGTTAAATAAATTACCGATGGTTTGGCTGTTATTTTTCCAATCGGTAAACAAATTGACAACAGCATGTTTCTTGCCCTGCCAGCTTTCTAATGCTTGGACTTGTGGCATATTCCAGCCCTGGTTGCCATAGTAGATGCCCAAGAGCATGGCGTTACTTGAGGTAGCGGCAGCCAAGGAATTGCTCGTTGTTAAAGTTCTTACATCAGCATCTGGTGTATAATTTTTTTCAAACAAGCCGATGTCCTGACTATTCCCCGCCAAAACTTTTTTATCTATTGGTATAATAATATGGTCTGATGAGAGTGGAGTGTTGGGAGACGAATCGGCTTGACTTCCAGTGATGATATCAGTGTTTCCAGAAGTTAAATCGCTTGCTTTTTCGGTATAATCACTTAAAAGCCAGCTGGGAGAAAATGCTGGGATTGGGAGTTGACCGATGAGAGCCGAGGGTTGTAATAATTGGGGTTCGGGTAGTGGAAATCCTAATGTATCGCCCATGTTGCCCTTGGTGTCTGGAAAAAGGGAATTGTCAAGTTGTGGGTCTAATCCAAAGGCAGCTTTAGGTTCGAGAAGCAATAAGTCCATGAGCAATAGTTATAAATACCAGGTATCAAAATATCATATATCGAGAGAATATTAAAATATACTAGGATACAACGAGGGAAAATAACCTGAGTTCGACCTAGACTGGCTCAGGACTTAGGCAAAAAAACCCGGTTTCGAGGGGCGAGATTGACGCATCACCTTTGTTTTTGGCAAGGCAAAAAAACCCGGTTTCTAGGAAAAACTAACTCAATTTTTACTATCAGTGAATAGGTTTGCGCCTTTAGCACCCGGCGCTAGTGGTGCGTTACACTTCGATAACGCACCCTACTAACTCAATTTTTACTATCAGTGAATAGGTTTGCGCCTTTAGCACCAGGCGCTAGTGGTGCGTTACACTTCGTATCAGAAACCGGGTTTGTTTGTAGAAACCCGGTTTCAATAGCTGGTGCTAGATGAGTCCGGAGAATTGGGCGTCTGTTAACAGGCGTGGATTTGTAGGAGTGGAAGGTATGATATTGCCCGATGCGATCGCATTCTTATAACTCTTGTAAGTCTTGTAAGTTTTGCCACCAAACTCGTAGGTGCTGTCGTCATTCGCCCCGCCAAACATCGCCCAGTCAGTTTCTTTATCCTGATTGAACCAGACTGCCATCTTAACGTTTTGCCCTGCAAAGTAATTAAAGGCATCGCTAAGCCACTTGGACTTACCATTCATGCCGCCACCTGCCGTTGTGCTGGCAAACTCGGTAATTGCCAGTGGCTTGTTGGTTAACATCCTCAGTCGGTCTATCATTCCACCGTAGACCTGCTGTGGTGTCTTCCAAGAAGACCAGCGATTGCTCGTGCCCCAATTGTACCCGTCAACAGCGATCCAGTCTACGTAGGCATCGCCGGGATAGAATTGTTCGGCACTAAAACCCCCCACATCAGTATTGTTGGCGCTCCACACCCATTGCAAGCGAGTCGCGTCCATTCCCTTGTGATCAAAGATGGTCTTGACGTGCTGCCACATGTTGATGTAGTCGGTGGGAGAATTGTTGCCCACAGCAGCACTCCAGGGATACCAGTTGCTGTTCATTTCATGGGCAAAACGCAGGTAAGCGCGGCGGTCATCTGCCGTGCCGTAAACGGTATCTGCCCCTGATAAGAAAGTCTTCATCTTATCCGCCCAAGTATTGATGTAGGCGTCGTACTTGCCGTTGGCGATGCGTAACTCAATGTCTAAGGGCGTTGTGGGACCCGTGAAGGGTTCCCAGGTGACGAGGGGGACATTCTTGTTATTCCATATGTTGCCCAGTTGCTGGTTAAATAAATTACCGATGGTTTGGCTGTTATTTTTCCAATCGGTAAACAAATTGACAACGGCATTTTTCTTGCCCTGCCAGCTTTCTAATGCTTGGACTTGTGGCATATTCCAGCCTTGGTTGCCATAGTAGATGCCCAAGAGCATGGCGTTATTTGGGGTAGCAGCAGCCAAAGGAGCAATAGCTTTTAAACTTGTTTCCTCAGAATTCACTGTATAATTTTTATCTGAAATATTGATATTTTTGCTATTCCCCAGGAGGGGGTCTTCTTGAGGTGGGGACATCATATCTTCTGCTGGGAGTAGATGCAAGAGAGGTTGCTCTGGTTGAGTTCCTGTGAGAAGATCGCGGTTACTGGTGCAACTGAATTGACCGATTGTGTCTGTCTGATGGTTCACCTGTAGGCTTTGCGGAAATAGGGTAACGGGGAGTTGGTATTTTAAAGTTGAGAGTTGTACTGCTTGGGATATGAGTGGTAATGCTCCTGGTATCTTGCTAATGATGGTATCAATGTGGAGAACAAAGGCATGGTTGAGTTGCTGGTAAAATTCAAACGGGATTTTAGGTTCGTTAAACAATAGATCCATCAATAATTACCTAAAGATATATTTCCCGAAAATTATTGCACAATTCAGCCTACCAAGATAGGGAGATCACACTAGAATTGGTTATTGAATATCCGGTAAAATTCACTATTTTACACAGGTAACGATTCGAGCATCTAGTTAATTTTACGGAGCGGGGTAATTTGCAAGTTTGGCATAGCCTTCTGGGGGTTTCTCTATCCGCCAATTCCATCACAAAGACGGCGATATGCGTTTTGCACCTCTTCGCTAACATGTGGACTAATCTTTGGGTGATGATGGATGCGATTCGCCCTTTGGGCGTTCGCGTAAGCGTGCGGTCGGCATATCCGCGAAGCGGAATCGCGCAACACCTGACATCCCTGAACTAGCATTTCCTCTAAATTCAAATTCCACAGAATAACCTTTCCATCAGCACTAGCAGTTGCTAGCATCTGACCATCAAGACTAAAATTAACGCTTTTAACTTCTGCTTTGTGATGGTTTAAAGTTTTCAGCAACGTGCCATCAACGTGCCAAACTCTCACCATTTTATCTGCACTTCCCGATGCCAGAGTTTGACCATCCGGACTAAAGCTAATGCTATTCACCGGACTTTTATGCTTTAAAATACCGAGCAAAATCCCGCTAACATGCCAAAGTTTTACCGTTCCATCAACACTTGCAGAAGCAAGCGTTTGATTATCCGGACTGAACTTAATATCGGTGATTTCACCTTGATGTCCCTTCAAAATATTAAAGGTTATATTTTGAATTAAAGCAGCAAGCGCCTGACTATCTGGACTGGACTTTATCCAGGTAGGTTGATTAATTTTATCCGGTAATTGCTGCGGTTCTTTTAGGGAGTAAACAGTTTGATTCAGCGCCATGACGATTCGCGTTTTAGTATCGGGATTAATTCCAATGCCCCATAAGTTTTTGAATCTTCTACCCGAGCGAATGCTTTGGATTAGGGCATCCAACTTTTGATTGGAATCAAACAAAGACTCTGAATATAAACTCAAGGCATTCAGTTCTTTATTTTTGGCATCTAGAAATGATTTTAGCCAAATTAGCTCAATTATCAAAGCAAAGAATAGACCCAAAACGATGAAAGCGCGGATATTTAGCGCGACTCTTAATTGGCGTTCGTGCTGAAGTTTTGCTTCAGTTAATTTTCGTTTTTCCTTTTCTTGACTCAGTTGTTTGAGCAAATCTTTTTCTCGATTTAGCCGTTCAATTTCAGCATAATTTTGGGTTTCTATTTTGCGGAGTTCGGCTAATTCAGCTTCTTGAGCAGCAGCTAAAAACTGATAATCTTGATAACTCAAACTTTTACCTGTCGCCCAAGTGAGGGCATCTTGTAACGCCTGTCCTCGCAATAATCTTGATTCATCTTGACAGTTAGAAGCTAACCAGGCATTTAAAGATTCAGCATAGGGACGCAAATATAAAAATATTTTTTCAACCCAATTTAGGTTAAAAATAGATTCGTAGATGGGATTGTATACTTTTAATTTTCCAGCATGACTAACGACTAATCCCGATAATCTTAATTGGGTTTGTTCGGGAGTATCGTCGGCTGGGATTTCTCCTTGTTGGAGGATTTTATGATAAAGTCCCAATAACCTGCCAGCAGATTGGGGGTTTTTGGTGATGCGATCGCGTATCGTCCGAATATGCGCTGGTTCATCCTGAGATTCCCAATTTTCGATAATCTGGGATTTGACCAATTCAGATAAGTTCGTAGTAAGGACTTCAGTCCTCAATTTATCCGTCGCTACTTGAACTACTAATTTACAAAGCTTTTGAGTCAAAAACGGTTGTCCCCCCGTCCATGCCAAAATTTCTTTTAAAGTTTCTTCCGGGTTATGTACTTTTCCCTCAAATCCTTTAGCTAAGGGTAACGCTTCCTGGAATTGAAACCCATGCAATTCAATCGCGCGACCAATATTAAACGGCGTGCGAGTGGGATCGGAAATTAAATCAGAAGGCGTCGCGACTCCCAAAAGCGCAAACGCGATCCGCTGATAATCTGGTTTTTGGGCGCGTTTGTTATGGCAAGATCGAATTAGAGCAAAAAAGTCATCTAGAGGTTCTTTAAAGCTGAGAACGCTATCAATTTCATCGATAAAAATAACGATTTTTTGAGAAACCTTGACAAGCAGTACTTCTTCTATTAATTCGCCCAAGCGTTGGACTGGGGGAATGAGTTCTCTGTCTTTCGACCAAGTCATAAATTCGATTGGGTTAAATAGAGCGAAACCGCACAATATTTTGTAGGCAACGCCGCCATACCATTTATCTAAAGAAACCTGCTGGTTACCAATTGCTGAAAGGTCGATAGTCGGGCAGGCAATTCCTTCAGATTTGAGCCGTTGCATCGTTTGTACCAGCAAGCTGGACTTTCCCATTTGGCGGGAATTTAGGACATAACAAAATTCCCCAGCTTTTAGTCCTTCATAAAGGTCATTATCAGCTTGGCGCACCACATAAGTGGGTGCATCCTTGGGTAAACTGCCGCCAATTTGATATTGATAGTTTGTCATTGTGCTTACCAAAATTACAGTTGACTAACTCCACTTTTGAGGTGGCATATCCAGAAACTTACGGATTAGATTAACCGCGTTCAACTTGTCATTGATGGAAGCTAAACCCAAGTCAAGGGAGATGCGATCGCCTGATTTAAGAAACAGCGCGATCTGACAGTTAGCCTTGCGATCCGGATTCCAGCCAATGGCTTCGACTTGGACATCTATAATATGAGCTAAAGGATGCCAAATGACTTGAGTATTCAGCCAACCGCCTCGCTTGAGCGTGAATCCATTATAGTCCTTATCAAAATGACAGATGACAACTCGTCCGGCAAAAATAAGCAGGGCGATACTAGCCACAATATTCAAGACAAGGAATAATGGTATCCACCAAAGATAGAATATCCAAGAAAGTTGTAGGTAAATCATCGCAATGAGCAAAAACGTCCCGACAATCCAACCACCTGTAGCCATCCAAATCGAATCAGGTCGATAGCGGAATTTTAGTTGAGTTTTTGTTTGTTCTAAAATAACCATTGTTTGACTTCCCAATTGAACGATTGAACCCAAATTTAACTCTCGCACTAACCCGTAATCCCGCCCGGAAATAAATTTCCGGGCTAATAGCTTAAGTCCACGCTCAGTGGACTGCAAATCTCTACCATTCCTCTAAAGAGGAATTTCGCTAAAAGCCCTTGGAATTTATTCCCTGGCGGGTTAAATTTACAGGCGCAAGATCTAAATTAAGACTGTTTAAACTATCTCTAGATTTAAGCATTGGAACTCCTTTGAGAAACGAACCACTTAACAGCAGCACTGTCTGAGTATCTAACTCCCCAGTTACCTTCACACCTACCGATTTTTGCAAGCGCCTAATTGCAGAAGCAACCTCAGATTTTGTATTAACTTTTTCGCCTATCTGCTGAAGATAAACCAGAGCTATTTCGCGGGGAATGGAAATATCTTGCGGGCGTAAAATTGGCAGATATTGTCCGCCGCCAAATTGCTCAAAACGCGCCCGACGGATGCGGTAAATTCGCCCCCAACTTGGGTCACCAACGATAGCGAAATTGTCATTTAAACCCAGCAATGCTACCGCATGAGGGAGTCGAAACAGACCGCTTCCCGACCAATAGCCTAACACACCAGGGCGGTTTATTCGCTGCATTTGCTCCCAATTTGCATCTAATTCTATTCGATCCATTCCCATAGCGCGAGTTGCAACCAAAAGTTGCGGCATGGATGTTCCTAAACGGGTGGTTCCTGCTAGTTTTGCTACGCTTGATTCAGTTGCTTCTATTCCCCAAAGTCGCAATACTGTTGCTAAGGCAGAGGGGCCACAACTGCTGTTAGAAGTTTGTTTAAATACGCCATGCTGAAGATTATCTTCTAAAGTGGCGTGAATTGGCGCTAAAAAGTAAGATTCAGCCGCATTAAATCCACCCAATCCTAATAATCCAATCAGCACAACAGCGACGACCTGGACGCGGGCAGTATACCAACTAATTGCGAAACCAATGCCGCAGATAAATACAAGCAACAAACGCAAGATTGTCCAGGTTATTTTGAGGCTGTAAACGCGCCATTCAAAGGGTAAAGCTGACATTTCAGGCACAAAACGAGCCAGTAATAGCAAACCGATGTACAGAATTAAAAAGACTATAGCGAGGTAGTTTTTGCCTTGAAAAATGTCGTTGGCGTTAACTCCTTTCCGTGCTAAGGCTCGTCCTAGCCGCAGTCCGAAAAAGAACATAAATGAGGGTAAAATGAATGGTTCGGGGAACATATTTAATCGGTTAGAAGGTTTTGCCAGCCATAAAATAGTATGCGATCGCAACGACAGGATAAGAACCTACTTGCATCGACATGACAGTAGCAGCAAGACTGGGGCTTTTGTGTTTGAGGAGGCGAGCGATCGCATAACCTTTCATCACAAATCCAAAGATAAATCCAATCAGCAATAACCCCGCTGTCGCTGCATAAAGATAAGTAAATCCTGCCGAAATATTCATAGATACCATGATAAATACCTGCGCAACTCCCATGCCAACAAACAGCAGATAAACTAAGAATGCAAACATCGCTTTGCTCAGGTTTTTTAAGAAACCTACCCGCTGACAAAATGAGAGGCACATCGCAGCAGAAATCGCTCCACCAATTACCGCTAGGGGAAAAATTACAACTAAAAATACGGAACTGAATAAGCTGGCTATCAGGTAGAAAATATTTCCTCCTAAAGCTATTCCAAAAGCTTTGAGGTAAGGCAGTGATTCTCTTTTATGCAGAATAAAAGCTTCGATGCAGATGATAGCGAGGAGAGGGATTCCATAGCTAGAAATTGATGCGACTGCGGGAAGCAAGAAAACGTTCGAGGCAAATAATACCCCTCTGCCGGGACCACAAGCTATTGCTGGTAAGGCAAGAATCAGTACTAAAAAGACAGCGCCTAATGTAACTTTGATGAAAGATTGCCACTTTTTACGAGAAATAGATCGGCGCGATTTGTAAGTTGCAAGCTCACGATTTTTATAGACGACGAGGGAGGAATTGGGATTTGGATGAAGTTGCATGGTTATTCTCCTGGGTTCAGTGTTCTACAGTTACATATATCTGACAGGGTTTGACTTATGCAGGAAACTGAATTAAACTATGTCACCTATGCCTGAAACATCTTTTCTGAATTCACAATCAACGTGTTACCATCTCGGTGCAAAACGTAAACTTTTTCATTCGGTTCAATCTTGCTAAACCTATCAGCACAACGCGCTCGCCAAAAACAGCCTTCATAGAGAACTTTTCCAGTTTCTCCGGGTAAAATTTCCGTCAAGGTTTTGGCTTCAGTTGCATCGGGAATCACAACATTTTTGCGCTTAATTAAAGTAGGACGCACCCAGATAACCAAGGCGAGAGATACACCCATCCAATACATTACTTGGACGTTAAATTCTTCATACATGACATAGCGCCAATCAAATCCGAGTGCTTCTGCCATTTGCCAATCTGTAATTGCGGTAATAAAGCAACTAATCCCGATTAATAAAGCAATGAATTTGTAGCTTTTTTTCATTTTTTGTGCTGCTAATAAAAACTCAATCATACAGAGACTGACGCCAGCGATCGCCCAAAACCAAGGGGGAGTTATTACAAAAGAATGAGGCGGTATTTGTGCTAGTAAATTCATCGGATTTAAGTACATCATAGGATTTAAACATCGCAATATTTGTTTTATTCTTGTGGGGTAGGCATCTTGCCTGCCCCAAATATTTTTGCCAGAAACTAAGCTTACCGAATTCCTACAGCATTCAAGCTTTTAGCTGGAGTTTTTGCACCTTCATAAGTCAGCTTATTCCCAATCGCAAAATCCATCATCTCTACTCGCGTAATCTTCACTCCCCAAGGTTCTGTTGCCACATCCAATCTTTCCACCAAAGCTTGATTCAGTCTCTCTCTAGCATTAAACATTTCTTCGATTTCAAGTTTGGCAATTTCTGTGCGAATGTCCAAAATCAGCAAATTCATCATCGCGTCTTTGAGATTTTGTACCTTGTAATAAGCTTTCTCAATATCTGTCAGCCGCCAGTAAACTAGAAAATTAGCGGTTAGAGAAATTCGGTCTAACGTCAAACATTGAATTGGACGCATTTCTAAAATTTGTTCCCGCAGGGTTTGTTTATACGCTACCTGTTCGATGAAGGGAATCAAAAGTGTAAGTCCAGGTTCGAGCTTTTTGCCATCATATTTACCTAGCATTTCCACAATCGCTTCATCTCCTTGGCGGACAATTTTGACACTAGAAGCAAGGGAACCTCCGGTAACAGTCAAAAACGAGAATAGTACAAGTTGAAAGAAATCCATTGTTACTCTCCTGATAATTGAGTGGTTAAGGAAGAAACAGTCTGTCTGGAACTACAACCAGAGTGTTGCCTTCGCGGCGCAAAACGAATACTTTTTGGTTGGATGCGATCGGGCAAGTTCGATCCTCGCAATAAGCTTGCCAAACACAGCCTTCATAAAGCACTCGTCCCGTTTCTCCCGGTAAAATCTCCGTCACCGTTTTCGCTTCCGTTGCTTCTCGCACGACATATTTTTTGCGCTTGCGAATCATCGGACGTATCCAAATAACTGAAGCTAAAGACAATCCCATCCAGTAAAATATCTGATACTTAAACTCCGGTACGCGGGTTGCCCGAAATAAAAGGAACGCTACAAGTAAAGAACAAATTCCTGAGAATAACGGCACAAATCTGTAGTAAGTAACCAGAGTTTTTGGTAGAAACAGTTCCAGCAGGCAAAGAACAAGACCAAATCCTAACCAAAACAGTGGAAAACTCAGTTGTGAATCAATTAAGGGCAATCTCTTCACCTCCTGTCCAAATCCTTGCTTGTCTTTATTAAGACAGGTGGATACCTGAGATCTAAACTGACTTTAGCGAGAACTCATCGACTTCTCATCGACTTTTGGCAGAACGGGCATTTACAATCGTTTCAGTTGCCCACAGCCGACGCCGACAGGCTTAAGCCTGTGGCTACACGAACAAAGACCGCCTGCGCGGTCTGAAAACTCTTATTCGCCTACAGGCTAAAGCCTGTGGCTACACGAACAAAGACCGCCTGCGCGGTCTGAAAACTCTTATTCGCCTACAGGCTAAAGCCTGTGGCTCCACAAACCAAGACCGCCTGCGCGGTCTGAAAACTCTTAGCCTGCGTAGGCAGGCTTAGTTTGTCTAGCCCCACCCTTGAGGGTGAGGGCAACCAGGGTCAGCCAGGAATTTAAATTGCAATGCCGCGATCGCTTAAAATCCATCCCCAATACATCCCCACCGTCAAATCCTCTTTACTCAGAAACGGTTTTCCCAGCCAAAAAATCCTCGCGGAAGAGTTAGGCATCGCCCAATCTACCGTCAGCAACTTCCTCAACGGCAAACCCGTAGATTACGCCAATTTCCAGGAAATTTGCCAAGCTTTGGGGCAAGAATGGCGCAATATCGCCGATTTATCCGATAACCTTCCCCAAAACGAAGTATCCGACTTTAAAGCCAAAATTTTAATTAGCCATCACCCGCAATACGATCGCCTCGCCATCCAATTGCAGCAAAGTTTGACTGCGGCTGGTCACAATGTAGAAATGCAGGCAAAATCTCTAGATTACAGCGATTATTTTTTGCTGCTATTATCAAGAGCAACTGCTATCAGCGAAATAACTTTAGAAACAGTGCAACTCGCGAGAGAATTGCACCACAACACTCCCCAAAAGCCAGCTATTTTACCCATCTGTTTAGACCTACCTTGGGAATACACTCTACCCTTCGACTTACTTGAACTTTTACAAGGAATTCAACCTTGGCAGTGGCATTGTACCCAAGATATTTCCACCCTAGCCTCAGAACTTTTAAAGCTGATTAAACAAGGTCGCACTTCCTTACCTTCTGACCATGAATTAGCTATATCTTGGCAAAGCATTACTTCAGAAAGGGTACAAGAAGAATTACCAATGCCCAATGCCCCACCCGAATTACCAGAAGGGCAAGTTGAATTAGCTTCCCGCTTTTATATCGAACGTCCTCCCATCGAAGCCCGCTGTTATGAAACAATTGTTCAACCCGGTGCTTTGATCCGGATTAAAGCTCCTAGACAGATGGGTAAAACGTCCCTAATGTCAAGGATTTTGCATTGCGCCGAAACCCAAGGCTCGCGAGCGATCGCTCTAAATTTTCAGCTAGCGAGTAAGCGCATTTTCACCAATTTAGATACCTTTTTACAGTGGTTTTGTGCTGGCGTCGGTCTAGCTTTGGGACAACTAGATTCATTATCCAACTGCTGGCAGTTAGCCGATATTATTGGTAGCAATTTGTGTTGCAAAGCTTATTTTGAACAGTATTTGTTATCAGAAAATTTGCCGCCCCTGACTTTAGGGTTAGATGAACTTGATCGCATCTTTGAATTCCCCGAAATCGCCGATGATTTTTTAGGCTTATTGCGAGCGTTACACGAAGAGTCTAAGCGCTGCGATCAATGGAAAAAGTTTCGCTTAATTGTGGTTCACTCCACGGAAGTTTATATCCCTTTAGATATGAATAAATCCCCGTTTAATGTGGGATTGCCGATAGAATTACCAGAGTTTAACCCCCAGCAAGTGCAAGAATTGGCAAGGAGACACGGAATCGATTGTGATGAAAATAAAGTCGAGCAACTGATGGATTTAGTGGGAGGACATCCTTTTTTAGTTCGACTCGCAATGTATCATATTGCCCGTGGGGATATGACCCTCGATCGGTTAGTTCAAGAATCTGCTACAGAAGCAGGAATTTACAGCGACCACCTGCGACGGCATTTGTGGAATTTAGACAAATATCCAGAGATAAAATTGGCGTTTGGACAGGTAGTAACGGCTTCAGAGAGCGTGCGCTTGCCCTTAGAACAGGGATTTAAATTAAACAGTATGGGCTTGGTGAAATTGGATGGTAGGGATTGTATTCCCAGGTGTAAATTGTATCGGGAATATTTTAGCGATCGCCTTTGACACTCCCCGGTCTAAAGAGGAAACCCAACAAGTGATTCTGGGAATCCTCGTATCTTCACACCGGGGAGGATGTCAATTTTGCTTATGCCGCCAAGAAGTTGCACCAAACGCCCCTACTGCCAACAAACCCAACACCGAAGCTGGTTCGGGAACAGCTTGAGGGTCAGCACGGAAAATGGCTTGCCTGCCATCTGCTAAGTAGACACCAAAGGCAATTTGACCAGAATTGTTTAGCCCTTGGCGGGAGAAGCCAAGCGCTGTCACCGTAGAACCTAAGAAAGCATCTGCTTCACAGAACTTGGCTAAACTTGCTTAAAGTTCACCATTCAACCAGAAACAGTTTCTGGAGGGTCTGCTTCCTGCTTCAACCAAGGGAGTCGGCTCCTACTTGTCCACAGGCGTCAATTCCGCACGGGGCCGAGCGTACTCGGAAGATCAAGAAAAAATTGAGGTTGTGCGAAAAAGGTTTCGCGGTCTTTGTGCCTTGGTTTTCGGCAACCCGTCTAACTTACCACAAAAATACCCGCTCGTTGCGAGTCGGTATGGTTAAGTTTAGTTAAATTTTTGGCTATTTAGTCAAGCTCCCGTCGCAATTAGCTTATTGGCTACTGGATCTGGACCTGTGAATAGACCATAGTTATTAGGATCAAGATCCAGCCGAGCGAAAAAGGCTAGGTTGCCATTGTTATTAATTGCTGCCTGGCTAAATGTACTGAACGGACCGCTGCTGTCGGCGATCGTGGTCAGTTTTCCATCTTTGCTGGTTAAGAGAGCTTGACCTCCTGTTCTGAGAAGCGCACGAAACAGGACGGTGTCATTGTCGTTGAACCCCGAACCCAGGAACTCGCTAAAGTTACCAGTAGTGTCGGCAACGGTGGTCAGATTCCCATCTTTACTGGTGAAAATACCTTGACCCCCTGCATCCAAAGTAGCGGAGAAGGCAACGGTGCCATTGTTGTTAATTTGAGGAAAACTGCCGAAGCCAGCTAATGGACCGTTTCTGTCAGCGATGGTGTTTACTGTGCCGCCGCTGCCAGTGAAGACGCCACTATTATTCCTCCCATCGAATACACCTGTAAAAACAACAGTGCCATTGTTGTTGATTGTCGGGTTAAGCAAGATGTTAAATTTGCTACTGGTATCAACGATGCTGGTCAGTTTCCCATCTTTACTGGTGAAAATACCTTTACCCCCTGCATCCAAATTAGCGTGGAAGGCAACCGTGCCGCTGTTGTTGATGTCCACGACGCCTCTGGTACCTAAGTCGCTGTTCTGAAAACTGCTAAATATACCACTGGTATCGGCAATGGGGGTCAATGCCCCACCATTGCCGATAAAAATGCCGTAACCCCCTGCTTTCAGACTAGCGTCGAAGGCAACAGTACCACTGTCGTTAATTGCAGGTTCTGCGGTGGGGAAGCCGCTTAAGATGCCACTGTTGTCGGCAATCTTGGTGAGGGTGAAGGCATCTGCCGAGCTTATATTAAGCAAGCTCATGCTCATAGCGATCAATGCTGCCACTGATAATTTGGTAGCTCGAATCATAAGTATTGAACCTGTCAAAACTAGGGATTGACCGTTAATTCTTGTTGGGGTGATTTCATCGCCTCCCCCGGATGTGCGTAACACAAAACAACCCCAGGGCAGGCATCCGAAATTACAAGAGTAATTTTAAGGATAATTTCGTTGTTTATAGTCAGACTTCACCCATTTTTTTACTAAAAAAATATAATCTAATTTACTTAGTAAAAAAAGTATAAAGTTTAAATGTATATTGGATAATTCGGCAATTAATTTATGATTTTATGGTAAACTGAATAATTTTACTGTGCGGGGCATTACTTTCTGCACACAGACTAGGCATCAACAGATAGTTACTAGACTTCTGGCAAAAATCCGGAAAGGGCGTAAGCGCGTAGTTAAATTAGAACTCTCACAAAGGGATAAACTGCTATGACAATCCGTTCTCAACCCCAATTCAATCAAATTCTTTATGAGCAGGATTTTTATCTGTGGATACAGACGACGGCAAAATTGCTCAAAGATCGTCGCTTTGACGACGTGGACTGGGAAAATCTGATTGAAGAAATTGAAAGCATGGGAAGAAGTGAGAAAAAGGAAGTTAAAAGCCGATTACAGCGGATTGCTTTTCTTGTGAGGTACAGCCTTTTGGCGCCTTTTGTGTAGCGGCAGCATTAATGCTGCCCGCACACTGCTGCCAAGGTGTACCTCATGGGACTGCAATCCGCTATAATTGTCCTGATTGAACATCTTCTCAAGCTGATGTATTGGGAAGCAGAGAAAACTGATAACGCCAGGGGTTGGCGCGATACAATCGTGGAGCAAAGAATTCAGATTGAACTGTCCCTTGAGGATAGTCCTAGTCTGGGTCCCCTTTTAACAGATCTATTTCTCGACTGCTATCAAAAAGCGAGGAGTACTGCTTTGCGTAAATATCAACTAAGAGCCGATTTTTTCCCTGCTGAACCGCCATTCACGCTAGAAGATGTTCTTAACTCTGATTATCTACCCCAATAGACCTCTCCAACAAAGAATCTCTTTGACAGGCACCGACGCCTATCCCACAAGAGTTTTTGGAGAAGTCTAATAGAAGTTGCAAGAAACCGTTCTAGAAATGCGATCGCTCTTCCTCCATGATAATTTTGGATTCGAGCGATTCGAAGACCCAGAGGCTACGCCAGCGCCTTTATTTCATTGCATTACCCTTGCTTTTTCTTGAGAACAGAACCAGCGCCCCATACACCAACACCTAATAATCCCAAAACAGCAGCATGTTCGGGAACGGATTTCGACGGCAGCGCTGAGAAGACTTCGCTGCTGCTGAATGAGAGGTTATTAAAGCTGGGGTTTAGAGATACCAGAACATTAGGAGGTAAGCCATCAACAGCAAATGTTTGCCCTTGAGTTGCTCCAGGATTTGACTCTGTATCGACTTTCAGGTGTAAAGGAGTTTCAGGATAAAAATCTGGCTCGCTGAGATTAATTGCTGCAACTAAGTCCCAAACCGGGTTAGGATCGTTGTTACTTTGAATTACAGTCAGAGCAAAATCTAAAAATTCGGAAGCAATGATACTTTCAGGAGTTCCCGTAGCCAACCATGCTGCTTGATCGGCACGATAAAAACTGATTTTGCTGGTCGCATCAAGGGGAGTCAACTGGATTTTTAATCCTTTGTTTCCCGCTTCAAATACTTCCTGATCCGCGACTGGATCGAGCCAAATATTAAACTCGGCGACCGCATTTGTGGCAAAGGGTGGATCTGGAAGCACTTTGAGATTCCCTGGAACGAAAACTGCGCCGCCCATGATTTCTACTATCGAGATGTTGTTGATAATAGAAGCGTCTAGCCGCAGTGCCTCTGCAATATTTGTCAAAGGACCAGTTGCCAATATTGCCACCGGATCTGGGGACTGTTTTATCGTCTCCACAATCAGTTCTGCCGCTGGTCTGGTTTGAAAGGGTGGGGCTGTGGGTGGCAGCGTGACAAAGGGCGCCCAAAACGTATCCGAGCCATCTCGAATGAAGTCTGGAAAGGCATTGTTTCCTGCCAAAGGATTGGATCTACCAACACCAAGCGGGATGTCACTCACATTCAGCCGCCCTAGCATTCGCTCCAGATTATTGACAAAAATTGGCGGACGGGCAATTCCTTGGGCAATCGTGATGGCTTTAATATCAAACTTAGGATTTGCCAGCATATATGCCAGTGCAGTCATCCCATCTTGGCTACCGTCATCATCAAAAATCAAAGGTGTAGGTTTTGAGGTCAAAGTTGCGATCAAAGCAGCTTGACTATGAAAGCCAAAATCAACAGCGATCGCAACCTATAAACCAACCGCCATCGCAGCAGCTGTTGCAAGTTTAGTTAAGATGTTTTTGACATTTTTTACCTCTTGGATTGTGTGATGTGATGGCAGGCTTATTACTCATAATTAAAACTCTCCGCGTCTCCCCGTCTCCGCCTCTCCGCGTCAGTCCTAACTATGGGCACTCAAACAAACACGATATGAGTTGGGTAATCTGAGATCTTGCACCATTCTCAATTATCTGGAGGCAGAGCCTCCAGGACTCTCGTTCCCAGGTTGAACCTGGGAACGAGAAAACGAGAAAAAACCTTGGGGCGATCGCTTCCACTTGCTGGTTGGCGTTGCAGCGATCGCACGAGATTTCATCGAGGCTAGAATCAAGCTAAGTTGAATTTTTACCAGCTAGTTCTAACCCTTAAGCTTCTGCTTTCTGGACAACTAGCTTTTTTTTGCGGGTTAAAGTTGCACCCAACGCACCGAATGCAACTAAACCCAAAACCGAAGCCGGTTCGGGAACGGCAGTGCTGGTAAAGGTTACTTTAGGATCTTCTACTGCACATCCAGTAGTGCTGCACTCTCGATAGCTCTTTACCTCTGCATCGTAGTAAGGGTTGTATTTGTTACCGTCAACCGTTTGGAAGCTAAAGCCCGCAAAACTTAACTTAATATCCTGGTTTGGAAAGAACAAATTATCGTTGGGAACGGCAGGATCTCCTGTGACTGGATCGCTTCCTACTGGATATGAACCCACTGGAAGCAAGCTGGTAATGGCAACTCCATTCCTTTCACCAGTAATCCCTGTTATCAGAAAAGATCCTGGGTCTGTTCCTGGAGCGCCAAGGGTTAATGTTCCCGTGGCATCGATCCCTGTTCCGCTATAAGAAAAGTTATACAATTGTGCGGCAGAAGCTGGAGAAGATGCCATCACCATTCCAGCAGCAACTGCTTGACTTACTCCAGCCAGAAGTAGAGATTGTTTTAGTTTCATTGAGGATCTCCTTTTCAATTGTTTGAACTGGAAAATCGAACCTTGAGGTACAAACCCTACTCAATTTGAGTAGCTCCCTCAAGCGCGAGCGCTGATGTTTTAGGCATCAGATTTATTGGCGCTAAGCGCTTTGGGAAATTGCGATCTCTCTTTTGTCTGGTGTTGGCGAAACCTTCCCCAGGCTAGGCGATACGCCTTTAGGCACGCGCAAGGGACACCAGAGAGTTCATCGAGGCTAAAATAAAGTCAGTTGAATTTTTACGAGCTAGTTCTAACCCTTAAGCTTCTGCTTTCTGGGCAGCTAGCTTTTTCTGGCGCTTTAAAGTTGCACCCAACGCACCGAATGCAAGTAAACCCAACACCGAAGCGGGTTCAGGAACCGAAGCCTGAACGTCGATACCGCTGGTAGGTACTGCAAATTTGCTGGTTACATTGCTTCCGTCCACAGTAGTTGCTGAGATGACTTTAGAGACACTAAAATCCGTCTTACCGTCATTCACTAATTGAGGCACAGAGTAACTGACGTTCAACAGTTCCAAAATTGTATCTGGAGCAATTCCTTGTCCACCAGGAAAATTAACCGTAAATACAACTTTTGACAAATCAGTCTGGTCGCGAACAATTTCAACCGGACCTAATAGTGCTAGGCTTTCAGGGGTTTGAACAGGGTTCGGTGATGCCAGTTCAGCTTCATCTCGCACTCCTTCAAACAACAGGGACTTTAAAGGACTAGACAGACCTGATGTGTCTACCTTGATGCTAAGGCTGAACCCATTTGCCCCAGTTGTTGCAATCGCATCTTCAATCGGATCGCTATCTAATTGCGAACTGGGAGTGAAGAATATAGAAGCACTATAGGCTGGTGCAGCCGCCAGTGACGCTGCCATTATCCCTATGGTAGCAGCCATTTTGATCGCCAAAGTTTTCATGGTTTTTACCTCTTAAAATGTGTGATTTGGGTAATCGAACCTTGATGTACAAACGCTACTAAAGTTGAGTAGCTCCCTCAAGGGCGATCGCTGATGTTTTAGGCATCAGATTTATTGGCGCTAAGCGCTTTGGGAAATTGCGATCTCTCTTTTGTCTGGTGTTGGCGAAACCTTCCCCAGGCTAGGCTAAAATAAAGTCAGTTGAATTTTTACGACCGAGCTAGTAACCCTTAAGCTTCTGCTTTCTGGGCAGCTAGCTTTTTTTTGCCCTTTAAAGTTGCACCCAACGCACCGAATGCTAGTAAACCCAAAACAGAAGCTGGTTCAGGAACTTGGGTAACTGTAATAGCCCCAGAATTTTGATCCACTAGAATATTCGTTGTTCCTTGATTGGCAGTCTGCCTTAATTCCAACTTACTACCAATTGTTCCTTGCCGGAACAATTCTCCGTCTATAAATTGTCCTCCTGCTACGTCAAAATTGCCAAATAAGCTCTTATTGGAAGTATCAAAATTGAATTTGAAAAACTGAGAGTCTGATACTCCACCAGTAACAGTATTATAAGTTCCGAGCGGCATATTAGATGGATCGAAGAAAGATACACTCAGGGAGTCTAAATATTTTGTCTGCCCCTTACCGCTTTCTGAAATAATTGATGGTGCTGTCGTTTCGTCATAGTTGAACGTCCCTAAAGCTGAGTAGCCAGCGTCACCTTACCAGCTAAAATTAAACTCGATCGCTTGAGCGGGATTGGCTGTTTCTAAGGCAAGCGCCATCGCTAGAACAGCACTAGCGGTTACGGTAGCCGAAATTTTATTCAAAAGGTTTTTCATGGTTTTAACTCCTATGTTGATCCTGTGAGTTAGGTACTCGAAACTTTGAGGTGCGATCGCTGCCCAGATCGAGTAGCTCATAAGGGCGCGATCGCTTGT
The DNA here is from genome assembly GCF_020521235.1 of Microseira wollei NIES-4236. GTDB lineage: Bacteria > Cyanobacteriota > Cyanobacteriia > Cyanobacteriales > Aerosakkonemataceae > Microseira > Microseira wollei. The sequence goes on from NZ_BLAY01000121.1 coordinate 19,346, forward strand.
GACAGTTGCGTAAGTCTTGACTCAGCTAGTAACCCTTAAGCTTCTGCTTTTTGGGTAGCTAGCTTTTTTTTGCGGTTTACTGTTGCGCTCCCTAATTGTTCTATCAATTTGAATGGGTTCTACGTAATGTAACTTATGATTTTTTTTGGCCTATGCAATAATTCAAATTACACCCGGAAAAACCACTAAGTAAATATTGCAACAAAAACTCTGTTTTGTCTGTAAATTTATCGTGAAGTTTTAGGTATATCAACGGGTATTTCTGTAAATTTATCGTGAAGTTTTAGGTATACTCAGATCTTGCACCATTATCAACAAGCCTTGAAACCCTTGTTTCTTGACGAAAAATCTAGGCTTTCAAGTTTAGCTATTTGCCAGAAACTAAGGTGTTAGCCCTGGTGCAAGATGTGAGTATACCTACTTTTCCTACTTTTCCTACTTTTCCTACTTTTCCTACTTTGGCAACTAAATCCCAGAGTGGGTTGGGGTGATTGTTGCTTTGAATTACAGTCAGCGCCAAGTATAAAAATTCTGCTGCGATCGCACTCTCAGGCGTCAGAGTCGCCAACCATGCTTAATAATCGGAATTTGGTTGGTTGCGTTGAGTGGTGTTAACTGGATTTTCCCACCCCCGTTTCCTGCTGCAAACACCAATATTTATCAATGCCATAAAGTTTTAGCGCAAGTTTATAACTAGCAACTTGCCCGTTGCTAATGGCTAATGGCTAATTGCTAATATAGCATTTTTCCTGATTTCCCCAGCCATTAACTGCACTTTTGAGATAACTAACGTAAGTTGCTAGTTACATCGAGCCAAAGAAACAAAGGTGAGCTGAAAAATCCTGGGTTTGACAGGGATAAATCTCAGCATAAACCTTCTTTCTGACTGCTGACGGCAAAAGCCTGTTAATCTAATTAACTCAAGTTGCTAGTTATAAAATTCGGCGTTGCTAATGGCTAATTGCTAATTGCTAATATAGGATTTTTACTGACATTAGCCATTAGCCATTAACCAGCCCCTCTTCGAGAGATAACTAGCAACTTGCGTTACGGCTTATTTGACGACGATAGTTCCTGAATTGCTATCTCCGATCGTATCAGGACCTGATTGAGGAACCTGATACAATGATAAGTCGGTATTAACCGTTCCTTTTAAATAGCTTTCCCCCGCTGCTTCACCCCCCACATCTATTAATCCAAATATTTCTTTTGTTACCTTGTTGAAGTTCAACTTGAAATATTGACCCGTTGATATTCCATTCACAACGTTATTGTAAGTGGCCACAAGATTACCCGATGGGTTGAAGAAAGAGACATTGAGGGATTGTAAAGCCTGAGTCGCCCCTGGTCCACTTTCTGAAAACTTTTCTGGGGCTGTGTTTTCATCATAACTAAACGAGCCTGTAGCTGAATAACCCCCATTCCCATTCCAGCTAAAGTCATATGTCATAGCTTGAGCTGGGTTGTTACCACAAAGAGCGATCGCCACCGATAAAGCAACCATTATCGCAGCAGTTATAACTTTAGTCAACAATTTTTTCATGGCTTTTTCCTCCTTTATCAACGCCCGAAAGTTTTAGAGAGTAGGGACACGGCAACAGAGATATTTTTGCTGCTGCAACAAAGTTTATCATGCCGTGTCCCTACAACTTATGCTTTTTCGGAGGAGACTAGCTTTTTATTGCGCCCTAAAGTTGCACCCAACGCGCCGAATGCTAGTAAACCCAAAACAGCAGCGGGTTCGGGAACTTGGCTAACTGTAATAGCCCCAGAATTTTGATCCACTAGAATCGACGTTGTTGCTTTATTGGCGGTCTGCCTTAATTCCAACTTACTACCAATTGTTCCTTGCAGGAACAATTCTCCGTCTATAAATTGTCCTCCTGCTACGTCAAACGCGCCAAATAAGCTCTGAGTGGAAGTATTAAAATTGAATTTGAAAAACTGAGAGTTTGATACTCCACCAGTAACAGTATTATAAGTTCCGAGCGGCATATTAGATGGATCGAAGAAAGAGACACTCAGGGAGTCTAAATCTTTTGTCTGCCCCTTACCGCTTTCTGAAATAATTGATGGTGCTGTCGTTTCGTCATAGCTGAACGTCCCTAAAGCTGAGTAGCCAGCGTCACCTTTCCAGCTAAAATTAAACTCGATCGCTTGAGCGGGATTGGCTGTTTCTAAGGCAAGCGCCATCGCCAGAACAGCACTAGCGCTTACGGTAGCCGAAATTTTATTCAAAAGGTTTTTCATGGTTTTAACTCCTATGTTGATTCAAACAAGACACTTTCTACTAACGCAAGTTGCTAGTTATAAACAAGGGCGTTGCTAATTGCGAGCAGGATCGCTTGCTAATATAGGATTTTTACTGATTTCGCCGAGTTCTCCGGGCGACTGCCTGGGAACGCCGAGTTACCACAGCTCCTGCCTGGGAACGCCATTAGCCGCTCCCAGAGAGATAACTAGCAACTTGAGTTACTAGCGTACGCTCCTCACCAACAACGGGGTTAGAGCGTACGCCCAAAATGAACTAATTAGCAGCAACTCGCTTTTTCTTCAGCGCAGTACCCAAAGCACCAGCAACCAACACACCCACAACCGCAGTTGGTTCGGGGACAGACGCAGCAGGTGTGCCTTCAAAGGTAGCCGTAGTCCTCACCGGAGTATTGCCAGAATTTACTGCACTGAAAAGAGCCGTTGCTCCGGCGCGAAATACTCCGTTACTGAAGGTTAGGACTTTGCCATCACTAGAAATCTCCTTCGTCCCGAAGAAGCCAAACGTAGAAGCAGGGTCCCATGTAGCATCTTGCCCGGGAAGAATCGTATAAATGAACTTGGTGAAATCGAAAGCGGTATCGTTGATAGCGTACACAGAGCTTGAAGTTGTTCTATAATTAAGCTCCAGCAGATCGCCGGGTTTACACAGCCCAGCATCGCGGCATTCGCCAATAACAGTAGCTCCCGATGGGGGGGTTGCAAGTTCAGCATTCTGGATTAATGTCCCCGCCTGACTCTTACCACTGGTGAAGACTAGCATTGCTAGCGCTGTCCCGGCTACGAAAGCAAATTGTTTCAGTTTCATCGATTGTCTCCTAGTTGCGATCATCAGTCGGTAATGGTGCATACGCAACCAACACCGATTCACTCTCTCAATGCGATCTCTCCTCACCAATGACTGTGTTGCAGCGATCGCCCTGTTGGATTCCCTTAGATGACTAGGGCTTCACCCCTAGCTTTCGGTAATTTTTCCATCAATTTGAATGGTTTCTACGTAATGTAACTTATAAAATTTGATGGCCTACACAATAATTCAAATTACATCCGTAAAAACCATTAAATACATATTCCAACAAAAACCGTGTTTTTATGTAAATTTATCATGAAGTTTTAGATATATCTACGGTGTTTTCTGTAAATTTATTGTAAAGTTTTAGGTACGGTACTGACGCAAGACGCTCCGAGAAACCGGGTTTCTGGCGGCGCTCTCTAGTTGCAAAGCCACGATTTTTCCCAGAAACCCGGTTTCTGGCGGCGCTCTCTAGTTGCAAAGCCCAGATTTTTCCTATCACCTTAGTTTCTTTGCGTAAGTCCTGAGGTAGATTCAGAGCTTGCACCATTTTCAATTAGCCTATAACCCGCCAGGAACTTAAGTTCCACAGCTGATAGGGAAATTCCATTGAAATAAACTAAAACTGTTATCCAGTCGGATAAATTCGACTTTAGCTATTAGCCCGGAGGTTTTAACCACTGGCGGGTTGTTGCGACAGGTGCAAGATGTGAGTAAATCAGAACTTACGCAAAGAAACCGGGTTTCTCGGAAAAATCTTCGTTTTGGAACTGGAGATCTACGAACAAACAAAGGTGATGGCAAGGTCGTGCGTAAGTCCTGTAAATCTACTTTTCCTAGTTTGTTGACACTCCCCGCGCCTGTTGGTACGGGGATTCTTAAGACCTTTCCCCCCAGTCAATCGGTAGGTTTTAACGTCTTGTACTGACATAAAGTATTCTAGACGGTTGCGCTTTGACTGGACTTAAAAGTCCCGCTCCCCCCAATCCCCCTGTTAGAGGGGGTTTTGTGCATCTCGTCATGTTTGATAAATCCTTCCTTTGCTACCTTTGCTACTTTTCCTCCGTCAGAGTGCTGGCTTGGCTCCCTGGTGTCAAGAGAGAGGGAGTACACCTACCACGCTATCCTGGTAAAGAAGCTACTCAACGTTATCCAAGTTCCTTGCCGTGGCAACTACTGAGCGCAAACCGTTTCTGTTGGATTTTGAAAAGCCGCTAGCGGATTTAGAGGCACGCATCGACCAAATTCGCGAACTAGCTGCCGAAAACGGCGTGGACGTATCCGAAGAGATCCGCCAGTTGGAGACGCGAGCGGTGCAGCTGCGCCAAGAAATCTTCAGCGGTTTGTCACCCGCTCAGCGGTTGCAAGTTGCTCGCCATCCCCGCCGCCCCAGCACCCTCGACTATATTCAAGCCATCAGCGACGAATGGCTCGAACTCCACGGCGATCGCGGCGGGTTTGATGACCCCGCTTTAGTCGGCGGTGTGGCTCGTTTGGCGGGGCGTCCCGTCGTTATTCTGGGACACCAAAAAGGAAGAGATACCAAAGATAACGTCGTGCGTAAATTCGGCATGGCCTCCCCCGGCGGCTATCGCAAGGCGATGCGGCTGATGGAACACGCGGATCGTTTTGGGATGCCAATTATCACATTTATCGATACCCCAGGCGCTTGGGCGGGGGTAGAAGCAGAAGAATTAGGACAAGGGGAAGCGATCGCATACAACCTGCGCGAAATGTTCCGTCTCAATGTCCCCATCCTCTGTACCGTCATCGGTGAAGGTGGATCGGGGGGTGCTTTGGGGATTGGAGTCGGCGATCGCTTGTTCATGTTCGAGCATTCGGTCTACTACGTTGCTTCTCCCGAAGCTTGTGCCAGCATTCTTTGGAAAGATGCCGCTAAAGCCCCCCAAACAGCCTCTGCCCTCAAAATCACCGCAATGGATTTGAAACAATTGGGTATTTTAGACCAAGTATTGCCCGAACCCTCCGGAGGCGCTCACGCCGATCCTCTAAAAGCAGCAGCAACCCTCAAGCAAGCACTGTTGCAGAACCTGGAGGAACTGTCCCAGTTAACGGGTCAACAGCGTCGCGAACTGCGCTATCAAAAATTCCGCCAAATCGGCGTGTTCGCGGAAATCTCTGCCTAAAGGTAGTTGCTGGCGCTAAAGACCCAATTGCTAGTGATATAATTGTGAAAGGAATGTAAAGATTTTTAACGTTACCATCATCTTCAAGGGTTGGTTGTTAAATCTCTCACGCTCTAGTTCAGAACCTACAGACAGCATTTTTCATCCCTCGTACAAGGCGGTACTCCCTCCTGGGTGTGGCTGTTCAAGTGTCGGGTTTAGTTATAAAAAATACCCCAACGCAACTGCCCTCACCCAATCCAACCCCCTGTGTCCGACTGAAAATTGCTGCGGTTACTGACTGCTGTATGAGAATTTACACAGTCTGGCGCTGCTGAAGCAATGGAAGATTGCATGAATTCTACCAAACAACGACACGCTCTGATTACAGGAGCCAGCAGCGGCATTGGCAAAGCAGTTGCTTTGGCGTTTGCTGAAGCTGGAATTCACGTCGCCTTAGTGAGTCGCTCAAAGGACAAACTAGAGGCGGTGGCTCAAAAGGCGACCTCGTTAGGGGTAAAAGCTCAGGCATATCCCCTGGATTTGGGCGAGATCGACCAGGTGAAACCAAAAATCAGCGCGATCGCCTCTGATTTTGGCGCGATAGACATCCTGGTCAACAACGCCGGGATGGGGTACACCGGCACGGTGATGGATACTCCCCTATCCGACTGGCAACGGGTAATCGACCTAAATTTGACCAGCGCCTTCCAGTGCATCCAGGGAATTTTACCGATGATGCGCGCTCGCGGCTCAGGGACAATTATTAATGTCAGCTCGATTGCCGGTATCCAAGTATTTCCAGGTTGGGGAGCCTACTGTGTTAGCAAGTTTGGCCTCATGGCTTTGTCTAAAACCTTAGCAGCAGAAGAACGCGCGAACGGAATTCGCGTCACCGCGATCTGTCCTGGTTCTGTCAATACTCCCATGTGGGATACGGACACAGTTAATGCTGACTTTGACCGCGCGGCAATGTTGACGCCAGAAATTGTGGCGCAGTCAATTTTACAGACGGCGCTGCTACCAGAAAAAGCAGTAATTGAAGAGTTAACCCTCATGCCTAGCGCTGGCACACTCTAAGTTGCTGTCTCGTTTTTTTCCCGATTCTTTTGCACTAATCCTACCAAGACACATCATAACTATGGCTCCTTCCAACGGTTCCAATGGCTCGAATGGCTCGCGTACGCTTCTGATCGGCAACGACGAACTTTCTCGCGTAGCAACTCGCCCCGACCGCAATACCTTAAACGGTGCAGAACCCAAATTGCAACCCCCTACGGCAGACCAAAACGAAAAGATGATAGATGCCGTGCGGGAAATCATCATTGGAGTGGGTGAGGACCCCAATCGGGAAGGATTGTTAAAAACGCCCAAGCGCGTTGCAGAGGCGATGCGCTTTCTCACCAGCGGTTACAATCAATCCCTGGAAGAATTAGTCAACGGCGCTATTTTTGATGAAGGCCACAACGAGATGGTTCTCGTGCGGGATATTAGTTTCTTCAGCTTGTGCGAACACCACATGCTACCGTTTATGGGCAGGGCTCACGTCGCCTATATTCCCAACCAAAAAGTTGTGGGATTAAGCAAGTTGGCACGCATTGTAGAAATGTATTCCCGTCGCTTGCAGGTGCAAGAGCGGCTGACGCGCCAGGTGGCTGAAGCAGTTCAGACTATTTTAGAACCAAAAGGCGTTGCCGTTGTGATGGAAGCTTCTCACATGTGTATGGTAATGCGAGGCGTTCAAAAGCCAGGTTCTTGGACTGTTACCAGCGCGATGGTAGGCGTGTTTCAAGACGAGCAAAAAACTCGCGAAGAATTCCTGAACTTGATTCGCCATCAACCGGCATTTTTTTAAGGGGTAATTGGGAATTGCTAATTGCTAATTGCTAATTGCTAATTGCTAATTGCAGATTTTAGATTTAAATTCACTTCTAAAATCTAAAATTTAAAATTACCAATTACCTATTACCAATTCCCAATTTTTCAAACAGCTTGGCTACTTTGTCTAAGTCTTTGTCTCCAGGCGAGCGCTCGACTCCACTCGATAAATCGATACCGCTGGGTTGCAATTGATTCAAGGCATCTAACACGTTATCCGGAGTCAGACCACCGGCGAGCAACCAAGGGCAACTGGGATGAAACTGCTGTAAGCTGCTCCAGTCTAGGGTTGTGCCAGTGCCTCCCAGCATCTGAGGATGGTAGGCATCTAGCAACAGGGTATCGACCCAAGGGGTATAAATTTCTACCTGCTTGAGTCCTTCCTGGCTTCGCACTCTTAATGCTTTGATCGTTTCCACCGACCCCAGTCGTTGTCGCAGTTCTTGGCAAAATTCCTCTGTTTCATCCCCGTGCAACTGCACGCCGTTTAAACCAGCCTCTGCAACCGTTTGGCAGATTTCCTCAACCGTGGCATTGGCAAACACGCCGATTCGGTCAACTTTGACTGATAAATCCTTGACAACTGCGTTAATTTGTGCTGAGGTGACGTAACGCGGGGAAGTTGGCACGCAGATAAAGCCTAAAGCGGTGGCTCCCATGCGAGCGATCGCCACTCCCTGTTCCGGTATAGTAATCCCGCAAATTTTAATTCTCATTACCCATTACCGATGACCGATTACCCATTACCCTCGTGACCACGGCAGAGCCTAGTAACGCCATTACAAAGTTTTAAGCATATGTTAACTCTTAAAACAAATTGCAGCCTTGTGGGACGGTATTTTGATAATTTTTGTTGTTGTTTAGCGAGATAGGAAAAAGATTTTGCTTAACTCAACTTTACTTTTGGCAGTACAAGCTACCGTTCCCACAACCACCGAGTGGACTCCGGCGGTAGGTCTAGTGATGATTTTGTGCAACCTGTTAGCGATCGCCATTGGTCGTTATGCGATTCAAAATCCCGGTGTAGGACCAGATCTGCCGGCGTCCAAACCCGCATTGTTCCAGAAATTCGGCATCCCTGAGTTGCTGGCGACCATGAGCTTCGGTCACATCCTGGGCGCTGGGTTCATCTTAGGATTATCGAATGCGGGTGCGCTTTAACGGCTCACATGTGAGTGGAACGTATTTAATTTCCCCTGTCGTTCTATAATCCCCTTTGTGCCTTAGTTTCTCACAGCAGGAGAAAGAATCTTGATTCACTCGATTTTACTTGCAGCTCAGGCTACCGTTCCGGCAACGCCAGTTTGGTCTTTTAAGATTGCACTGGTGATGGTAATTTGCAACATCCTTGGACTGGTGTTCGCCCGCATCGGCACTCAGGATCGGGGAACCAAACCGCCCTCACCCATACCTGGATTTGGCTTCCCGCAATTGCTGGCGGGTACTTGCTTTGGTCACATTCTGGGAGCTGGTGCTATCTTAGGTCTGACCAACATTGGCGCGATCTAGGTAGTCGAATTTAAATTACCTTCGGCTGCGGAATCGGTAGCGCTGCTATCGATTCCATTTTCATTTTTGGTGCAACTCGCCCGAAGGGGCGCCCGGATGCGTAAGAATAGGTGTAAAACACTAATTTTAGGAAATTTTTATGCAAGCAGGTTGGCGCATCGGGTCTATATTCGGCATCCCCTTAAACATTGACCCTTCTTGGTTGATTATTTTAGGGTTTTTCACCTTTGCCAACGGGTTGGATTTAGTTTCCGAAAATCCAGAGTGGGGTTTCCTTGCTTGGGTGACTGGTTTTTTAATCGCCCTGCTGCTGTTTGTCTCCGTACTGCTGCACGAATTGGGTCACAGTTTGGTAGCGCGATCGCAAGGCATTAAAGTAAACTCGATTACCCTGTTTCTGTTTGGCGGTATTGCTGCCATCGACCGGGAATCCCAAACCCCAGGACAAGCCTTTCAAGTCGCGATCGCAGGCCCTCTCGTCAGTTTAACCTTATTCGCCCTACTGAGTATTCTATTTTTCCAAATCCCCCAGTCGAGTCCGGCGGGGGTTGTAGTGGGAAACTTAGCCCAAATTAACTTGGTTTTGGGATTGTTTAACTTAATACCCGGTTTGCCTTTGGATGGCGGGCAGATTTTAAAAGCCGCCGTGTGGAAGATTACCGGCGATCGCTTCTCTGGCGTCCATTGGGCGGCTAGAGCTGGACAAATTCTCGGTTGGTTGGCAATTATTTCGGGTCTGTTCTTTGCCTTTACAACAGAAGAATTCGGTTTCTTCTGGATTGCTTTACTCGGCTGGTTTGTGCTGCGAAATGCCACCGCCTACGATACCATGACCAATTTGCAAGAAACTTTATTGCAGCTAACCGCAGCAGACGCAATGACGCGGGAGTTTCGGGTAATCGATGCCCATATGACCCTGCGTCAATTTGCCGATGATTACCTTTTAGAAGCAAAGGAAGCCCAGGTATATTTTGCTGCCTCTGACGGTCGCTATCGCGGTTTAGTCTCAGCCGAGGATTTGCGGTCAGTCGAACGCAGTTTATGGGAAACTCAAACGGTTCACACCATCGCTAAACCCCTCGACCAAATCGACACCGTTGAGGAGAAATCCTCCCTCGTTGATGCAATCAATAAATTGGAAACAAAACAATTACGTAGAATTACGGTACTTTCTCCAGCAGGAGCGGTGGCGGGGATAATCGATCGGGGGGATATAGTGAAAGCGATCGCGACTGCTCTCAAGTTTTCCATTCCGGAAGCCCAAATCAAGCGCATCAAACAAGAAGGTAGCTATCCCGGAGGGTTTCCCATTCCCGCGATCGCAAAAGCCACAGCAGAAGCTCAGCAGCAACAAACCCCATCTGAGCTAACATCCGCTTCCAAATAAGAATAATTCTCGATTAGTGTTGGTGCTGCGTTAACCCACCCTTTTGTCTTGTGGGATGGGCTGTTCTGTTGTGGGATGGGCTGTTCTGTTGTGGGATGGGCTGTTCTGTTGTGGGATGGGCTGTTCTGTTGTGGGATGGGCTGTTCTCTTGTGGGATGGGCTGTTCTGTTGTGGGATGGGCATCCTGCCCGTCTCACCCATGTCAGGTGAAAGATTTGAGTCTATGCTACTCGATATCAAAATAGAAACCATTTTAGAAATAAACTTGGCTCTATATCTACAATAATTCTCATTTACCAACCTAAAAAATAAGTCTAAGTAAGACTACTTATAAAAAATTCACTGACATACTTTAGGTATTAATGCGGAAGCGCGCCCCGCATTCTCGTTATAAATTTGTAATAATTCAATTTGAGCTAAAGAGGTAGTATAAATGCTTAGCTTTACAATCTGGCTGATAGTTTCCTTAATTGCGGTTTATATCTACGCAAATTCAAATGACGAAATGGCTTATCTGTGCGCCACCATTTCAGTAGTCAGTATAATTGCCAGCTTGGTTTTAGCACCGTGGCAGATCAAGTTATTGCTTTTAGTGCTGGTACTGATGAGTCAACGACTGCCTTGGCAGAAAAATTCCACCGTACCCTCCCAGACCAAGAAGCTGGTAAGCTTGAGCAATGGCGAGAGCAACCCAAAAGCCGCCTGGGATAACACCGAGGGAAAACAGCGAGATTTAGTTGAGACTGCAAGCGGTCCAACCTTTGAGTTAAAGTATCGCGGCGTTAGGATTAAGTAGCTCAACCTTTGCTCAAACAGACTGTTTTCAACGGCGCTGATGCGCTAAACCAAGCTCTAGTATCGGTTGAGCCTGAATTGCTTGCCATTCGTCTGGTGATAGCGGTTGCATCTTTAACTGAACATCGAAACAACGAGACGCAGTAGCAGTTAAAGCATCTATGACGGTTGAAATAAGCCGATCTTGCCGCTGTGGAAGGGGTATATCTATTTTTGAGATTTCCGCCTCACCGAATACCCGTTCAAACAGATCCAGATTTGGATACAAGCGCATTGAACCGTGTTGCAAAACGGTGTTACCCCGACAAAGTTGGGCGCTGCCAATCAACTTAGCATTATTTGCCAACACTAAATCCGCACCAGTGGCAGTGCCAAAACAGTTGGGATTGCGAATATACCCCCGTCCGGCGTCACCGTAGTGTAATTCAACGCCGAGCGATCGCCACCCCAAAATCAAAAACTGGCATAATCTTCGATACACCTGCATCCGACTGCCAGAAAGACCCGACGTTACAATGGCATAAGTCAAATCTCCCTGATGCAGCACAGCACGACCACCAGTAGGACGCCGCACCAACTCAATTGGCTTTCCTTGCCAAGTCAAATCCTGCCAAAACTCAGGCCATTTATGTTGGTGATAGCCTAAAGAAATTGCAACGGGCGACCAAGTATAAAAGCGTAAAGTAGGCGGAAGCAAACCCAATCTGTGCTGTTCTAGCAACCAGCGATCGATCGCCATTTGCACCGCACCAGGTGCTTCCAGTAAAGGAATAAGACGCCAATGAGTCATGTCATTAGTCATTAATCATTAGTTATTAGTTTTTTTGCTAATAGCTAATAGCTAATCGCCACTGAACAATTAGCAATTAGCAATTAGCAATTAGCAAGCTTGCCAATAACTACTGAGCAAATTCGGCACACAAAGCCTCATCGTTGTTATCTGCGATCGTTGCTACAACGGTGATGGCGCGGGAGATTTCCCCCGGCGAAAGCTCGGCTACGGTACGAATTGATAGGAGAACTACTTGGTCGTTAATAATGGCGAAACGCGCTTCAAAAGTTTCAGCCCCGTTCATTTCTAATAATTTACGCATTAATTGCGGTTCGTTTTTGGCAGGTAAATTTAGCACCGAAGACCAAACGGTTAAACTGTCTTCATCGGTCGAACCCGTCAGTTGCACGAACACTTCAACGCTACCATACATAAACTTCCAGAGATGACCCACATCGGTTTGGCTAACCATTGCGGTGTTATCCTGGTCGAGACTGGAGATAACGGTTTCAATCACCTCTACATAATTGATTTCCATCTCTTCCTCTAATATCTCGTTGACTAGCTCGTCGGGAGATAGAGTTGGAGTGGAAACGGTTTCCGGATCGGGTTGGAAGGTTGTCATAGAAATTTACCGTCAGGATGCCAAACCCAATGTATCGCCTTTGGGACGCTTCTGCTAGAAAAGATGGGGCAGGACTTACCCACGACGAGGCTTATTCCCGGTTTCACAGTAGTAGCACAGCAGCGGAAATCTTCTTTCCCAGGGCAGATTTGATGATTGCCGTGCCCCTGGGACTGTGCCAAACCAGGATTTTTGAGCGCAACTTATTCCCGGTTTCACAGTAGTAGCACAGCAGCGGAAATCTTCTTTCCCAGGGCAGATTTGATGATTGCCGTGCCCCTGCGAGTTTGCTGACGCACGACGAGGTTTATTCCCGGTTTCACAGTAGTAGCACAGCAGCGGAAATCTTCTTTCCCAGGGCAGATTTGATGATTGCCTTGCCCCTGGGACTGTGCCAAACCAGGATTTTTGAGCGCAACTTATTCCCGGTTTCACAGTAGTAGCACAGCAGCGGAAATCTTCTTTCCAAGGGAAGATTTGATGATTGC
>NZ_BLAY01000122.1 GCF_020521235.1 Microseira wollei NIES-4236
TGAGCTTGTAAATCCAACAATCAACATTAATTAAGCTTAATATTGACGGCAGATAAATCTGCTCGTGTCGATTTTCCGCCCCGCAATGAATTGACGGGGCTACCAATCTCCCGAAATTTTTAGGTGTGGACATTTCCAATCACGGATTTCTAACGGCATTTCAGAGACTTGATGCAGACTTCGTTAGATTGGTTGGGCGCATAATTCCACCACCAACGGGCACAGCCAAAACTCTCTCGCAGATAGCGGCATTGCTCATCAGTAGGGTAAATGCGAACTTTGACAACCTTTCTAACCATCGTTACTATAATCAGCAATTCACAATAACAGCATGGCGTAAAACCTTGTGATTGGGGATTTGTCGGTAAACTATGTGAGAGATGGGGGCTACCCCAGAGTCGCTATCCATCCCCACCGGGTGGGCGAGTGGGGAATTACGCGAGAGCGGTTAACTTCTGTTTCCCAGACTGACGCTGCATAGATTAGCCCCTGTCCTCATCCAAAGGCTAGAATTCTTAGTGCGACTAATAAAGTCAATAATTCAAAGTAACATATAAAATACCAGAAACCCGCCTGGGATATTGTCGAGAGACAAAAAATCTGTTGCGGACGCTGAAGACAGCTTTTGGGGAATTGGCAATGCGTAAACTTTCATTCCTAGCCTTTGTCGGAACGCTGGCTCTATTTACAGGTGGCTGTAATCTGAATGGGGGTGGCGGAGGGGAAACAACAAGTTCTCCCAGCCCTAATGAATCGCCAGCCGCTCAAACACCAGCAAAACAAGATTTTCCAGGGGCGGTGTTTCCTGGAAAACCAGCTACAACCACGGCTGATGCTACCAAAAAACCATCAACCACGGCTGCGGTACCAGCTCCTCCTTCAGACTTGATTCCCTCGACCGATCCCAAGGCGCGCCTGGGCGGCATACAAAAAGGAGTCACAGACCCCTTCGCCCAGCCTCCGATTCAACTTGAAGAAAATAAACCTCAGACACCCACTCCCACCGCGACTCAGCAACCCGTTCCTCAGGTAAGGCGCATTCCAGGAAGCGAGTCAACACCGGGGGTAAAAGTACCGACTGCCTTGCCGCAAAGGCGAACCGCACCGCGACCAGCCCCAACACCAGTGGGTCGTCCCAGACCCACAATCCCCCGTCCTGTGGCGTCCCGTCCTGTAGCGTCACTGCCTAGACCCAGGATTCCCCCTGCGGTTGGGGTGGAAACGCCTAGCCGTCCCAAAGCTCCCGAACCTTTTGCCCTGCAACCGCCCAGACGTCCTCTAGTACGCCGTCTCAGTATCCCAGTAGAAGCACCCAGCCGTCCTAAAGCTGGTGAACCCGTCAGCCTGCAACCGACTAGACGCTTTGTAGCACCTCGTACCAATATTCCGGTAGCACGCAGCCGCCCCAGCACGCCTAGCCGGTTCTCTGTACAACCGTCAAAACGCTTTGTCGTACCCGGAACAACGGTGGCGGTGCAACCAAATAGACGTAATACAAGCTCTCCCATAGCCGCAGGAACGCCTTCACGCAATCCTGTTACTCGCGCTCGCGATCTCGCCAGATCGCCCCAACAATCCCCAGTCAAGCCTCGCCCCACAGTAGTGGCAACAGCGCCCCAACGTCGGGTAACGCCTCGCCCCACAGTAGTGGCAACAGCGCCCCAACGTCGGGTAACGCCTCGCCCCACAGTAGTGGCAACAGCGCCCCAACGTCGGGTAAAGCCTCGCCCCACAGTAGTGGCAACAGCGCCCCAACGCCGGGTAACGCCTCGCACCACAGTAGTGGCACGCGCACCCCAACGCCGGGTAACGCCTCGCACCACAGTAGTGGCAAGGACGCCCCGCCTGGTAACGCCTCGCACCACAGTAGTGGCAAGGACGCCCCGCCTGGTAACGCCTCGCACCACAGTAGTGGCACGCGCACCCCAAAGTCGGGTAACGCCTCGTAACACGGTAGTCGCACGCGCGCCCCAACGTCGTCCAGCAACGGGTAACGTAGTGGCAAGGACGCCCCAAGGGCATCCAGCAAATCGTACAACGGCAGTGGCGCGGACAACCCAACGCACCCCAGCCCCCACTTCTACAGTGGCGGTACGACCCTCACCCGCACCTAGTCCAGCGGCGAGTCAGCCGAGTCCAACAACCGCCGCTAACGTGACTCCGACTCCGGCTGCAACAACACCGCCTAGTCCCACCCCAGCGGTTAGTCCTACCCCAACCACACCCCCCGAACCCCAAATTCCCGCATTACCGCCGCCTCCAGAACCTACTCTGGCGAGGGCAGTTGAAGTTTCTGGGGTGATTCAAATTGGTAACGAGCCTCAAGCTATTGTAAAAGCACCCAACGAAGCCACCAGCCGCTACGTCAAAGTTGGACAGCGGTTGTCTCAGGGACAGGTGCTGGTCAAACGCATTGAAATGAATGATGGCTCCGAACCCGTGGTAATTTTGGAAGAAAACGGCATTGAAGTAGCCAAAATGGTCGGGGATAGACCAATACCACCCGCCCAACCAGGGAACCAACCGGGTACTCCTGCGGCTGCTGTCACCGTTCTCCTGGCAGGTGGCGCTATGGCGCTCGCTTCCCGGCTTTCAAAGCAAAAAGGTGTCTAATACTACTTGCCGCAACGCTGGCTAAAAATTGGGCTAGTTGCTAATTGCTAATGGCTAATTGCTAATTGTTCATTCGCATTAGCGATTAGCTATTAGCTATTACCAATTACCTATTACCAATTACCTATGACCCAATAAAAATGCAGACGCCTCAACCAGAAATACTGCCCTATCAAATTAGCTTTCCTGGGTTGCCCCTAGCGGTGTATCGAGAACTAGCCGCCCATCTACGGCAAGTGGAAGGGGTAGAACCTTATTTGATCCCCCAGCACAGCCAAGACTTTGATTACAATGAAAGCCAAATAGAAGGCTTGTGGATTCAGTTTCCAGAACATGCCGATTCCACTTGTCGCCAACGAGTCGATCAAATATTGGCATACTATAGAAATCGCTATTGCTCTAGATAGATAAACGATTTTGAACCATCGTTCTAGCTGGGCAAAGTATCAATTTTAACTACAAATTAACGTATTAATGGGCACCATCCAAGCTTTACGGGGAACGCGAGACATCCTACCTGAAGAAATCGTTTATTGGCAGCGGGTAGAAGCAACGGCGCGGGAGATTTTAGCCAGAGCAACTTATACCGAAATTCGCACGCCGACGTTTGAGGAAACGGCTTTATTTGAACGCGGTATCGGTGAAGCTACTGATGTCGTAGGTAAAGAAATGTACACGTTCCTGGATAAAGGGGAGCGTTGTATTACCTTGCGTCCGGAAGGGACAGCCGGGGTGGTGCGGGCTTTTATCGAACATGGTTTATTTGCCCAAGGTGGCGTGCAGCGGCTTTGGTATACTGGGCCGATGTTTCGCTACGAACGTCCAGGGGCAGGAAGGCAACGGCAATTTCATCAGATAGGGGTGGAGGTTTTAGGTAGTCCTGACCCAAGGGCGGATGCTGAGGTAATTGCGATCGCCTCCAATATCCTCCAATCTCTCGGACTTAAAGACCTGCAACTGGATCTTAATTCACTCGGAAAACGCGAAGATCGACAGCAGTATCGGCAAGCACTGGTAGATTATTTAACACCGTACAAGGAAGAGTTAGATCCGGACTCCCAAGATCGCCTAACTCGCAATCCACTGCGAATTTTGGATAGTAAGAGCGATCGAACCCAAGAAATTGCTAAAGATGCGCCAAGTATATTAGATTATCTCGGTGCAGAATCAAAGCGGCACTTCGAGCGAGTGCAGCAGCTATTAAGCGATTTGGGGATTAGTTACCGAATTAACCCCCGTTTAGTGCGTGGCTTGGATTACTACAGCCACACAGCCTTTGAGTTTATTTCCGATAACTTGGGTTCCCAAGCCACGGTTTGCGGTGGCGGTCGCTACGATGGTTTAGTGGCAGAATTGGGAGGGCCGGAAACTCCCGCAGTAGGTTGGGCAATTGGGTTAGAACGGTTAGTTATCCTGTTGCAACAGATACAGGAAAAGCCCCAGCCGAGTCTGGATTTTTACGTAGTTTCCAGAGGCGACGCGGCGGAAGCGCAAGCATTGATATTGGCTCAAAAATTGCGCCAATCTGGGTTTAGCGTGGAATTAGATTTGAGTGGGAGTGCGTTTAAAAAGCAATTCGCACGCGCTGATAAGAGTGGGGCTGTTGCTTGCTTGATTTTGGGGGATGAAGAAGCAGCAAACAAGACAGTCAAATTGAAGTGGATGGCGACTAAGGAGCAAGAGGCGATCGCTCAAACCGATTTACTCGCAAAAACAGACGAACTGCGACGCGAGATTGATAGTTTGAAAACACAAAAGTAGCACTCTACGAATACAAATATTTTGGAAAAAACAACAAGCTTCGTCGCTAAAGATCGGCGGCTAACTTTATAATGGGGTAGAGTACCAGACAATATCCATGCCCAGGAAAATTCGAGATTTGAAAGCTCAGATTGCGCGTGAAGGGTTTGTTTACCTGCCCAAGCGCGGCAAAGGCAGCCATGAGCGTTGGAGACATCCTCTGCTCAGAAAAACGCTGACAATCCCAGGCAAGGATGGAGATGATGTGCCGCTCTATCTAGAAAAACAACTAGCAAAGCTACTTACTGCACTGGAAGAGTTAAGGGAGGACGAGGATTCATGAGTCGATACAGCATGATTATTCAATGGTCTGATGAAGATCGGCTTTTCCTGGTCACAATTCCAGAGTTTGACGATCGCGTTGTGATGCCTTGCACTCATGGCAAAACTCGTGAGGAAGCAATTCGTAATGGCGAAGAAGTCATTGAAATGTACTTGGAAGCTTGGCAAACTGAAGGTGAATCTATCCCTGAACCGAAGACGCTTCAGATTGCCTGATTATTGGTATTTACTACGCGATCGCTCAAACCGATCTATTAGCCAAAACAGACGAACTGCGACGCGAGATTGATAACCTGAAAACACAACAGTAGCGCTTTATGAATCCCAATCTTTTGGAAAAAACAGCTAGCTTAGTCGCTGATCTTCAGCGACTAACTTTATATCGAGTTTACTGGCAACAGTATGAAATTCTCCGCGCGACTCTGGATGATTTTGCTGGAGTGCGGATGAATTACCTAAAAGGAACTTTGGAAATTTTTAAGCCTGGGTCTAAGCATGAGAGAATAAAATCATTAATCGGTCGATTAATTGAAACTTACTCTTTAGAAACTAATACCAGGATCTATGCTTGTGGTTCGACAACCTATCGGAAACAGGCAGAAGAACGGGGTTTAGAACCTGATGAAAGTTACTGTATTGGAAACTTAAAAGAATTTCCAGACCTAGCGATAGAAGTTATTGTCACCAGCGGTAGCATCGACTTACTCGAGGTTTATAGAGGATTAGGGGTTTCTGAAGTTTGGTTTTGGAAAAATGGTCAGCTTTCTCTGTATCGCTTGCAAGCAGGACAGTATGAGCAAATTGAACGCAGTATCCTGCTGCCAAACTTAGATATTAATTTATTGGTTCGCTGCGCCAATATGCCCGATCAATATGATGCTGTAATTGAGTTTCGCAACGCGATTCGCTAACAGCAATTGAGTTGCGTTGCGTCGGTAAGTAGCAATTGGAAGGGGAACAGGTTTAACTCTTCATCTGGAAGGATGAGCAAGTGATGGGACAGTCAACTTACAGAAGCTGTTAGCGGTAATTTACATTCATAAAGCGTATCAGAACGTAACTGCGGTACAATTAATAGTTAGCCTGCTCAGGTATCTGTGGGGCATCCCTTAAAGCTACTTGCCAGTGTTCAAGGCAAAATAATTGCTGCAAAGGTATGAACACACGCAAATCGTCACGCTATATTACAATTGTAATACAAGTCGTTAGACAAACTTCCTCATGTTTACACGTTTTGAGCAACTACCTAGACGTGCATCAGAGTTAACAACCTGCTTCTACTGTGGAACCCGCCTTCCAGCGACAGCGAAAGAACATATCTTCAATTCATCTTGGGGTGGTTCGCACAAAACGGGCAACTTAATCTGTGATGAATGTAACAGTAGCTTTTCACAGCAGACAGATGTAGCTTTTGCTGTTTATGTACAAGCTGTAATGAATTCCTGGATATTCAAAGGAGAGCGTCATAAAGAAGTACCTAAAATTGTTCTAGAGAATGAATACTTTCTAGATCAAGGGGCTAAGCTGAAGCTGAAACAGCCTCTTGTTGAAGACGAAATTCTGCCAGATGGAACAATCAAATCAAATCTAACTTTCAACTCCAAAAGCCAAGCCAAACGTTGGATAGAAGGAGATGGTATGGCTACTTGGCTGGGGAGACCTCCATCAGCCGAAGAACAAGAAAATCTTAAAAAAATCCTTATAGAGGCACAGCCAGATATAACAGATGCAAAACCTCAACTCACTTCAACTCAGCTAAATCTTCGAGAACAATATCGTTCTACAGCGCATACAGTTCTCAAATGTCTTGGGTTTTTCTTGCCAGAGTGGGTTCAGGGAGATTTGACTAAGCCAATCCGGGAGTTTGCGCGATATGACCAAGGTGATTGGCGGAGTTTTGCCATTGAGACTGAACAATTATTTTCAATAGCAGAGCAAGCAACAAGAACTTTGGGTTTAGGGGTTTACCACAATTCAGTAGAAGTTTACTGGAGTTCTTCGACAAAAATGGTAGTTGGAGTATTGACTATTCTTAACCGTATTAAGAGATCGGTTGTCATTGCCCAGGATTACTCTGGAACAGATTTTATTCTATATGTTGTGGAAGGCACACACGGCTCTAAGAAACCGCCTGATTCAGTATTTACTGAATTCGATCGGAATCAGCTTTCTGTGCCTTTATTGGGTGTTCAATATTTCTCATCTCCCAGCAAGATATACCAGTATTTCCGTGATGAACTTGCAGCTTTAATGGGAATTAACTACCCAATTGATGCAATTACAGCTCGTTTAATTCAAGGAATTGAAAAAAACAATAAGAAAAATTTGAAACTTGATCAGGTAAATTTAGAGGAATACCTGAACTTATTTTTAATCTTTCTTCTAGATTTAGGCAAAGTTGCTGGTACTTCCGTAGATATTAGCAAAGCTCGTTCTAGCCTTCTCAAGTATGGTTTCACTAACA
The DNA here is from genome assembly GCF_020521235.1 of Microseira wollei NIES-4236. Lineage (GTDB taxonomy): Bacteria > Cyanobacteriota > Cyanobacteriia > Cyanobacteriales > Aerosakkonemataceae > Microseira > Microseira wollei. Next base: position 7,160 of record NZ_BLAY01000122.1, read on the forward strand.
TAGCCAATCAGCATGTTGGAAAATTGTATACAGATCCAGATGTTGAGTCTCTTATGGCACTTGCGTTTGAGCGCACTGTAAAAGACTTTCATGCTGGAGTGCTTGGCGCAGACTAACAAGGCGGTGCAGCGAACGGCGGACGGACGAAAGCTGTTGGTGAGGATGCCAAGGTTATCTGCCGCTGCTGATTTTAGCCGTTAGCCGTCTTAACTTTCGTGGTAGACTGATTGAGTTCCATTGTTCTATGGTTCAGATGGCTACCCTTCCCCATCCAATTCAATATCAAGGTAGTAAAAGAAATCTTGCCTCAGACATTCTCAGATTTTTACCTAATAGAGTAGAGCGGTTAGTAGAGCCATTTGCGGGAACTGCTGCAATTAGTATTGCTGCTTCTTCTAGACTAATTTCTCAAATATTTTGGATTAACGATCTGAATAAACCTTTGATTGAATTATTGAAGCTAATTGTACAATATGGTTTCATCACCACAGAAGAATTGAAACAAAGGTATGGTTATAATCATCCGCCAAGAGCAGCTAGGGATGTCCGAGAGCATGGAATCCCTCTGGAAACTTTTCGCGTTACCGGAACTGATGGCAGGAGAATAGCTGCTTACAAATTTGCAGATATTAGCAAGGCTAGATTCACCAGATTGTCTGGCAGAACTGGGTTATCAAAACAGTTGAAAAATGAATTAATTAGGAGATTTGGTTGCAAGTGCTTCATCTACTTGGAGGAAGTTGACGAGCGCGAGCTACAAATCGATCATCGCGTTCCTTTTGAAGTTGACGGAGAACCCGAACTGGAACCAGAACATTTTATGTTACTTTGTGGCTCTGCTAAATTAATCTTGTATATCGGTGTCGTACTTACTCATATGCAAATCACTATCAACTTACCCCAAGATCTGGAACAATACCTGATCCAACAAGCAACCCAACTGAATATCCCCCTCGAAACTTTCATTCTCCAATCTCTGCGCCAAATTACTCAACTTCCCTTAAGCAAGACCTCTCAATGGTCAAGCGAAATCCTTTCCTATACTGGCATCCCAGACTTTCCAGCCTTCGAGTCTTATCGCGATGAACTGCTTCCACCCCGCGAACTGGAGTTGTTTTAATGCGCTACCTGCTTGATACTTGTGTCATCAGCGACTTCATTAAAGGGGAACCAGGTACCCAAACCCAACTTAAGAAAACGCCACCCATCGATATCGCTGTTTCCGTTATTACCTTGATGGAATTGCGCTACGGCTTACAACTCAACTCCCAACGCGCCCAAAAAATTGAACCTATCATTACCCGTTTCCTCAATTCTGTTACCCTGCTTCCTTTCGGTATTTCAGAATCAGAAAAAGCTGCTGAGATTCGCGCCATCCTCAAATCTCAAGGACAGCCAATTGGTGCTTACGACGTATTAATTGCTGCAACTGCGGTTCAACTTTATCACCTCGTCATGGTCACTGCTAATCAACGGGAATTTGACCGAATTCCCGGCTTACAGACGGAAAACTGGCGACAGTCTTAGAGGGTATTTGAGACAGGACTTACCCACGACTGTGAGAATTTCAAGGTGCTGACGCTCTCCCCAATCCCCACCCAATTGCCCTGTCCCCGTCCCTGGTCTAGAATTAAGTGCGATCGCTGCTATCTTCTCACCCACCAATGGAAACCTGGGAATTTCTGCTCCAGCGCCAAGGCGAAGCCACCTGGCATACCCTAGCACCACAAGCTATGGTGGAAATTCAGCAAGGCCGATATCGCCTCGCTGTCCGCTCCAGCTACACTGACACTGAGGTGGATGTTCGCATCACCCACGATTCCACCTACGAAGATCCGCCGAAGCGACGGATGCAGAAACACGCCCGCTCCACCAACGCAGATGGGTTGATGGTAGTGATACCCTTTAACTATCTCAAACCCGGTAGCTGGGAATTTCGCTGTCGTCCAGACTTAATCACCGACTTAATGGGCAATACTTGGCAGCATACGCTTCAAATCCAAGTATTGCCGGATTCTGCTCCTCAAGCCCAGCAGGTGAGGGTCGGAGCAGGTGAGCAGGTGAGCGGCGGGGGGGGGAGTGTAATAAAACAGACAAAAAGGGGAAGCTTGGATGCGGAGAATTCATCCAATATTTCAGATGCGATACGTGCTGCCGCACAGGCTGCCGCCAACGCACAAGAAGTTGTAGTATCCGATACAACCACATCCGAGTCTACTACTTCCCCAGAAGCGCGGGAAAGCCCACAGATTCCAACACAGGTTGAGATCGCTCTCGACAACGACACCTATGTGGCTCGTCAGGACGGGGTTTTAACAGTTTCAGGACAAGTCGAAAGCGCCGCAGCAGTTGGTCAACCCATACCAGGTACGGAGTTACAAATTTACCTGCGCGATCCGCAGAATTCCCAGGTGGTGGCAGAACGGCAGCAAATGTTACCAGCAGGAAATTTGCCGGTTCGCTTTACCTGCAAGGTTAATATCCCGCCTCAAGTTAATACTCGTTTGATTTTGGGCGAAATTGCCCTCAAAGTCGCAGGCGAGACGCCTGCACCACAAGTTTTAACAACGGCATCTTTCACCGTTACGGCGGATGTGACTGCACTGCTGAGTGCGATCGCTAACAACAGCGCTACCAATCTATTCGACATCGCTCCCGACGCACCCGCCGCGCCGATCGATCCGTTAGATACTCCGAAAGAAGTTCCCACGATTCAGTTTGAACCATCGGACGGCGTACCCATACCGCCCCTACTGAATAAATCTACGCTGCGACAAAAACCGCGCCAACCCCTCGAACTTCCTACATTTCCCAGTCGGTATCCACCTAAACCGAAACCCAAACCTGAGCCAGTCAGTACGAAAGAAGAGCAAGATCAAGCTGAGGATACGACCGAAGCAGATATTAGTTTAGATGCTTTTGGGGAATCAGAGTTGGCAGTAGATCTCAGCGCAGAGAGCAACAACGGGACAACGCCAGCAGAAAGCGACGAACACCCGTCTATACCGGAAACAAGCAGCATCGTACATATTAGACCCCAGGAGCGTTTATTCTCGCGGCTTGAGGCGTTGGCGACGGATGAAGAGTTATCTGACTGGTTAAAGGCGGCTCCCAGTTTAGACCCCTTGACAATTGACTTAGATTCGCTTTTCGACATTCACCCCGAACCAGATGCTCACCTGACGGCGGGGGAATTTGTGGTAGACGACGAACCGATTAAACCCAGACGCAAGAAAGGAGAGCAAAAACCCAAACCGGATTTCGACCCCGTCCCAGAAGATGAACCGATTCCGACACCTAAACTGGAGGTATTTCCCAACGGCGAACTGACTTCAGGACAAAAAGTGCGCGTCCGGGTGACGCTAGCTTATGGGTTGCCGCGATTGGGCGTTAAATTGTGGATTGTTGACCGCCAGACGCGGAGTCTGTTGGAAGAACCTCGCTTACTCGGTGATTTTGCACCCAACGGGTGGGGACAAGTCGAGGCGATATCCCAGGTGACGGTTCCGTTTGGCTGTTTGGAGATGCGGTTTGAAGCGATCGCCACCGAAATACAGACTAAACGGGAAAGTCACAAAGTAACCATTGACCGCACCGTCCTTCCCCCCGATCTCCCTACCATACCCCTTGATGAATTTGATTTGTGAACTACCTACACTGCCCTAGCGGGCGCGACGTTTCGGGGGGAAGCTTCCCCCCGAAAGCTCGCTTGTCAGTGTAGGCTTCTGGCACGTTTTAAAGTTTCCAGAATTTCCTTCGAGGTACTATTAGTAGTAGATTGAGCTACTACAGGATTCCCTTTACGGCGTTTTATCGTGGGGAAAAGTCTAGGGCCCCACGCGCTTTATATTGATAGCGGCATTAACATCGCGGTCAATATAAAGCAATTCAAATTCGTCCCAAAACGCGCGCATACCATTTTTGTAACCGTTCAGGGGGGTAACGAGAGAATGAGGGTTTCAGGCAATTAAACTGGCTAATTTAGCCTCGTTTTCCCAAATTTATGGGCTTGTCAGTGCTTCAAACCCTATTAAATTCGTAACCCCCCTGAACAGTTACGTCCAGTAAAAAAGGTTGACAAAAATATCCACATAACTATAATGTTGTAATCAAAGCCAAATGGTTAGTCAGGAGTCAGGAGAATTTGCGATGTTTAACAGTACTTAAGCAGGCACACTACTGATATGATAGTGGTGGCGCTCGGTTACCAGATGACACGCTACAGATAGAGACTTAGCGTAATTAATGTTTAATTTAGAGAGGAAGATCTAAAATGGTTCAAAACATTGCCATATCTGGATTTGGTCGTAGTTTTTTGGTTCAAAAAATCTTAGATGCCTATTTAGCTGTTGAACAAACTGAGCGTTGGACACAAGCGGTCAAAACTCTTAACCAGCAGGCTCAACTTGGCTCTAACTGGGTACCGATAATTCAAAATGTGGAAGCTACAGCAGGTCAAGACCGTGTTCAGTTCATCAACAAGAACAATCTAAATGAGACTCGCTGGATTCAAACCAATGATCCAACTTTTAGGAATTTCCGCACCTTTTTCAACGAACAAGCCCAAAATCTGGGGGAAATGTTTCAAGTTGATTCGGTGACAGGTCAGGTAACCTCTAAAACTAGCAGTAGTAGTGTATCTGCTGGGGTTGGGGTCGGCGCTAATAAAGCGGACTTAGTTAAAACCGTTATCAATTGGGTTGCAGAGGGAAAATTGTATGAGAAATCCGGTAACCCAGATTTAGATCTAGCAGTGGGGGTTCAAAGCTATTTGAACTTAACGCAATACGGTCACGGCGTGGTTACAGAAGTAGCTCAGGTAATTACAGAGATCTTACCTGCTTTAAGAAATGGCGGCGCTGTAGCTAAGGAAGTTTCCGAAAGCTTAGTGACCACTGTGGTGAAAACCTCTCTCACAGAAGGCTTGGGGGTTATCCTAAGTATTGGAAATGTTATCTTAGATGGCATTGTACTTTCTAAGACCTCATCCACTCCCGAACGAGCTTCCATTACCACGACTTTGGTCTTTGATGTTACAGCAACGGCCACTTCTTTGCTTTCTTTGGGGTTAGGGCTTGTAGGAGCTTCTACAGCAGCTTCTATCTTAGGAGTGATCGCAGTCCCCATTGCTGGATTAGCGGCAGGAATTCCCACCTTAGTAGCACTATATGCCCAAAGAACTGAGAATGCACAAAAGGTGGCTGAACCCTTTGGCACAATTGCTCAGGGCTACGCTGCCAACTCTGATGGTAGCAGGGGTATGACTTACCAAGCGGCGGATCAATATAAGGGCATTCAATCAGCCTTGAAACCTAAAGGAGGGGCAGTGATCGCTGAAATTGACCTCATAGGACGACGGCTGACATTTGGTAGCCAATATCTATATCAAGTTAATCCAGATCACCCTGGAGCCGCTCACACCAAAGTGAACAATCGCGATAGTTTCTCGGCAGGTCCTGATGTGGGTTGGGTAGGTAATAGTAGAGCGAAAACTCTACCACTTCTTAGTGTTCGGGAAGGACTTGGTTGCCCTCAAACGGTACAATTACAGAATACCAATGTTGATGTAATTGTCTTGCCCAGAGATATCGAGATGGTCTTCGATTATAAGCACGGCATAGTAGCACCACTCTGGCAAGAGAATTATAGCAGCCCTGGTATAAATGCACTCCGCACAATTGAATCTCATTTTTATGAGAGGTTTTACTATGATTACTGGGCAACCTCAGACTTTGCCATCGATCAATTCAAATGTCAATATAGACCTACTACGGTCACGCTAAAGTTAGACAAGGCAAGACGAACTGTGTTGATTCCCCAGCAGCTTGCAGATATTGAAAAGTCCAATTTAACTTACAGATTGGAAGGTAATGGTGGAAATTACGCGGTAGTCTTAAGTGAGCAGGATATAAATATTAAAATCAAAGCTTCCAACGATCCTGATGAAAGGTGGATTTTTAACATCGACAGAATAGGATTTGGGGCGCGTTCTACTCAGTTGCGTCCTTCAGGATGTTGGAAGATAGTTTTCAATGATGATGGTTTCACAATTGGACAAACCAGAGCCGTGAGTGCCTATTTTCCAGCTGCTGAACCGCAACGGGTACGATTTGAAGGAGCGATGCCTAAGAATATAGTTTTATGTGACAATATAGGTCATATATTTATGGTTAATCTTCAGGAGAAAAATATGTCCCTTCTGCTAGATATTACCAGAAAAGAATTAGGCAGCCTAGAGGAGGAACAGACAGTTCGAAATTTAGGTGATATACCCATGGATATGCGTTCACAAAGTCTTTTGTATCGCGCCTATGTTAGCTATCAATACCTCAAAAATTCGACAGATGGAGGAGGTAAAGGAATAGGAATTTTAGAATCAGTCCCTTTGACCAATGGGGATAACATTGGCATTCTCTATAAAGAATCCAATTATCAGTATACGGGGACTTGGGATCCATCTAATTTTGCTCTAGTAGCTTATCACTCTGATAGCCGTGGTACAGACCTGCAAGTAGATCGCAGTGACAACTATGATAATATTCGTGAGGGTCATCTCCCTCAAAAATTAGGTTTCTCAGGACAATTCGAGAAAGTCTGGACGGAGAATAACCAGATTTTCTTTACCGAAAAAATGCCCCAACAAGGGTCAGAAAAGCCTAGCGTTCTTCAATACTGCATGTATAGTGGCTCAGGATTTTATTATATCGATGCTATTGATGCCAGTCGCACTCTGATGGATAAAATCCTAGGGTTAAATTTATCAGAGCTAAAAATGCCGAAAATAGATGAGTTGTTACGCCAAACAGGTTGGACTCCCTATTTTCAGGCAGGAGATCCCAATCGTTCCTATGCTTATGGCAAAGATACCTACACGATCGTTGGACAAAATAGTCAAGGTGTAGGCTACCAAATTAAAGTATATCAATCTCAGGAAGCCTCCCTATCCTGGAAATTGGCAGGAATTCAGTATCAAATTTTACCAGGGTCTATTTTGCAATTGACTGGGACTCAAGATAATAACACCATTTCCTTACCAAATTCGATGTCTTGGCCTACTAATTACCCTAATCTAGCCAAAAACATCAAAAAAGCCATTCTCTTTGGCAAAGAAGGAACCGATACCTACACTGTGAATATGGCTATACTGGACTATGAAGCCATTTTTATCTTGAATTATGCTAAAGATACCAGTCAAGATACTCTGAAACTTTTAGGCATGAGAAAGGGGGATTTTAGCTATTTTCAACAAGGTAAAGACCTGGTTTTAATCCATAAACAAAGCCATCACTGGATTAATATTGTCGGAGTGTTTGAAATACAGCAGGCTAATAGTTATCAACATCTTCAGTTGAGTTTTTCTGATGGTTCTTTTGCCGTGAGTGAAGTAGGTAATAATTTATCCGTCGGGTCTCCCGATGAGATATATATGTACATGAATTTAGAAGCTCTCGGTTTCCAACGTCAAGGAGATGATTTAGTTGTATTGCGCCAGGATCAAACAGATGGAATTGCCTACAGCAACTTCTACAAGACTTATACCTCTCTAAATGCGCTACGAGTTAATTTTCCCTCCACCACAGGGACTACATTTAACTTAAACGCACAAGAACTTGCGGCATTGGGTTTGTCAAAAGTTACTGGTCAAGCTTTGGTCAATGCGGGATCTGCTCAACAGTTTGTTAATACAATGCAGGCATCACCAGAGAATCGAGCCATATATGAGGTACCTGCCGGTAGCACTGTCCGTCGCAATAATCTAGATTTGGTTATTGGTAGTCAAGTTTACCAGAAGTTTTTTGAACGACCTGCTCAAGACCAACAAATCAAGATCCCCTTGATTCTAGAAGATGCAGTTATTATCCAAAACAATTCTTCTTTGATGTTTCGCCACATCACCTATGGAGATATTTACACAACTTCCTGGGGTGATAAGCAAGCTAGCTATTGTCCTACTAATGAACATTTTTGTGAGTTCTCTGGTTATTACAACTCTAATAACTATTTTGGAGATCTTATAAGCGTTCAAATGCCTTTAAGAGATGGCAGAGCAGTAATTTTGAGTAATGCAGCTTTGACTTTATTCGGTTGGAAAACTCTTCGCTATCTAGAGCAGTTCAATTATAACAGCTACAATGATATCGGACCTGCACAGACTTTTACCCTGCGTTTTGATACTCAAAACAAACAGGTAGTTGCATACCAATTCTGGGATCAGGAAATTGCACGTCATTCTGTTAATGTAATTTAGCTTAACCCGTCATTCATCCCACGCTGCCCCACCGGGTCAGTCGTGGGGCTTCTGACGGGTTAAGCTAAGCCTTGGTTTTGCCTAATAACTCAAGTTGCTAGTTAATAGTTGTGACATTGGTAATTGGTAATTGGTAATTGGTAATTGGATTCATTGGCAGTCTACTCTTGACAATTACCCATTACCCATTATCTATTACCAGCGGTCTTGGATGTAACTAGCAACTTGAGTTAATAGTACCTTGAAGGTAATTTTGGTAACGTTACTCCCACCCAAGTTTTTGTCAATCACCGCGACTGCCCCCACCTGAATCCTTACCAGAAAAATACTCACGCCGAAATTAAATCGATGCTAGGTCATGCTCTGAAGTCTGTTGAAGGGTTGTGGGGCATACAGCGGCTTGCAGCCGCGTGAGGTACAGCGTTTTCGCTTGGTTTGTGTAGCGGCACCCTTAAGGGTGCCGCTACACAAACCAAGGTGTACCTCATCCGAATGAAATCCGCTATAATTGGGTAGATATCGAATTCCGAACATGGTATAGTTTTAGGACTTACGCAACTGGCATATTTTTTCTGTAGGGTGCGTGACGCTGCGAGAATATTTGAACGTAGCAATGAGACTTCTAGCGTCACGCACCCAGCACCAATTGTGACACGCAGCTTTAGTCCTGAGTGTTTTCTGGGAAAATAAAAATCAAACCCACAGACAATACCAGAGCATGTTAACGGAACTGCAAACCAAAAAATGGACGAGATTATTCCAAGTCTATGACGCCGATGGAAACGGCACAGTCACACAGGAAGACTTTGAACTCATCTTCCAAAATTTAGCCAAATTCCGCAATCTGGAAGCCAATTCACCCCAGTAAGATCAACTCCATGCCAAGTTTATGGAGGATTGGCAGCATCTCCAAAAAGATGCTGACAAAGATAACGATGGGAAAGTCCAGCTTCAGGAGTGGCTAGAACACGGCGATCGACGGATCCATGACCAATCAATGTACCAAACGGTTGTTGACCTTGCCAACCAAGTTTTCGACTTATTAGACTTAGATAGCAACGGTGTCATTACTGTTAAGGAGTACAAAACAATTCTGTCGAGTTGGCGAGTTTCCGAAGACTTAGCGGAGGAAACCTTTCCTAAGTTAGATTTAAATGGTGACGGTCATATATCCAAAGAAGAAGTAGTCGAATTAGTTCGACAGTTCCACGCGAGCGATGATCCACAGGCACCTGGAAACTTATTCTTTGGTCCTTACTAAATTCGGCTCTAAATAAGGGGTCTAGAGACGTTGCCTGCAACGTCTCTACAACATAGAAGACCTGGGTTTAGGTTCTATTTCTAATCATCCCACAAAGTTGGGAGTATATAAAAAATAAACAGATTTTGTTGAAATGGAATTATATTCGGTGCGAATACTGAGAACAGAGGAAGAGAGGATTTTAGCCAAAAGGCTACTTTACGAAGTTTACGTGCAAGAGCAAGGTTGGATTCCACCCGTAGGCAATCCCTCAAATTTAAAAATCGCAGAAAGTGTCTTGGGAAATATTTTGGTTGATGATTATGATTCGGTGTCAACACAATTTGGTGGTTTCTATGGCGATCGACTTGTAGGAGTACATCGGATAATTACTCGGTTTAATGGGCGTTTAGAGGTAGAAAATTACAGCCAATTACCCAGATTTTTACAAAATGATTGCCATCATGAATTGAGTCGTTCGGCTGTCGATATAAATTTTCGTAAGTCTCCCATCTTCTTATTGATAGTGGCAACAGAAATCAGATATCTGATTGGATGTGGGTGTAAGTATGCAATTGGTACCGCCACTTTCCCCGAACCCGGAAATTTTTTTTGTAAAATTGGTGCAACCAGAATCAATTTTCCTGAATTCAAATATTATTTGCTTGACCAAAACCTTGTTTCCCTAATAGTGTTGTTTCTTGAGCAACCAGAGAATTTTAGGAGATTATTTACAGTTGTCGATAAATTCAAGCAAAAAGGGAAGGTCAAACTAATTGGCGATGAGATTGACCTGTAATGGCTTAAAGTATGTGAGGATTGAAAGCATTAGGGGATATGGTGGGTACGGGCACGGCATTGCTATACCCCTACCCTATGTGGCTGAATCAAAACGACTCCCTATTCCGGAAAAGTCTGAGAATCTAGATAAATTGTAGCCTCTACAATTATCAAATTCGTGTCATTTTCTCAATCAGAGACTGATGTTGGGGATAACACTTAGTTAATTCCTCTCGCTTACCCAACTCAAAATCATTAAAATCAAAACCGGGATGTACTGTACAGCCCACCAGTGAATAGGATTGCGGATCATTAACCGTCGCGCCAAACCAACATCCCGCTTTGACTACGGCTTGAAACACTTCACCCTCGTCAAAATTATCACCGAGTTTGATGGGACAATAGTTTCCCGATTCCTCAATAACATGAACCGTTAGTGAACTCCCGGCATAAAAATGCCATAACTCATCGGAATCGAGGCGATGAAGCGCCGAAAAATCAGTTCCCTCTAATAAAAAATAGATGGCTGTTGAACAATTCCGAGAGTCTTCAAATCGTTTGGGTAGATTTTCGTGAGGTATTTCTTGATCGCAACGATAAGTTTCTTTGTATTACCCTCCTTCTGGATGTTTTTCAAGTTCAAGCTTTTCAATCCAATAGCTAGCGTTTTTGGTTGACATAGAGTTTTTCCTGCAAAATTATAATTTTATCGGTAGGAGTAAGGCAATGCCGTACCCCTGCCCTAGGTGGCTAAAATTGTATCGGGCGACTCTTATCATCAAGTGCCTTCCAAAACAGGTTGATATCCTCGGTTTTGATATGTTGCGCCATGCGATAAACTCCGGGTTCTATTGCTTTTTCCGTTGTCGCCAGTTTCACCAATCCTAGCAGTTGCATCGTGACAATGGGATCGATATATTCAGTTTTTACTCCTTTCTCATGTTTGGCAAAAAAGTTGATCGCAAAGCCATCGGCTAACAGCACTAATCGTTTCGACTGCCCATTAAAGTGAATATGATAGATTGTGCCAATATCCTGGTGAATGGATTTACGAATTGAAAGACTGCTTTTAATCTTGCGCCGAATCCATTCCGCTAAACCAGATGCCCAGGCATCAGGTTGGGCATCTTTCAACCCGCTGTTCTTGAGCAATTCAGGATATTCTTTAAGTTTGGCGACGATAGCATAAGGTCTTTTCCCAGAAGTAAGAACTTGGCGGATCGCGTCCATGTCAGCGTCGGCGATAAAGCACATCTGTTGTTCATAATACCTCGTATACCCGGTCAACTGTTGCTCAATATCTATCGTCTTTTCGGAAAGAACCGCTAACAAATCATCCAGAAAGGCAATGGCTTTTTTGAATTCATAATCTTTCGATGAACCACTAACCAGGACAAGTTCATCAACCGGATTTCCACTGTTATTTCTGGTCAAAAACGCATTGATGTCATCCTCATCGAATACAGGTAGCCCCGTCATCCCAATTATGGTATCAATATGGTTGTGAATCAGGCGCGTCACTTTTTTGAAAGAAAGTACCTGTTCTGAGACTAAGAACGTGACTTTTTTGGATAAATTGCCGTTACTAAAGAGTTGACTCATCCCTTGTCCATTCGGCAAGAATTCCATTTTCTGTGCCACATACCCAGAGTCCTGTCCGATCGAGTCCCATAACTGATTCAATTTGTCCAGTTCTTGCCATAGCATCTCCAAGGAAATTTCTGGATGTGGGAAAGAATTGGTAAAGACTAATTCCTCAAAGGAGGCGTAGGGGGAGGAGGGCGAAAAGAACTCGCGCACGAATTTCTCAAGCCTCTCATTGTATACGTGCAGACTACGGTTGCCAAAAGACAAATCGATAATCACAGGTAAACAGTTGTCTGCCACAACATATCGACCCAAGTTTAAATAATCAACTTTTATGGCTGCATAGGGAAAACTTTCGCTATCAATTTCTCGAGAAAAGGCGCGATCAACAATATCTATAGCAAAAACATTACTGGTACTATTCTGCATTTCGGTAAGTTCTTCAACCAGTCGAGTACCGATTGCCCCATTGCCCCCAATAACCGCCACCTTACGGGTTTCAAATGTGGGCAATCCTAAGCGACCTAATGCCGTTGACGTGGAGTCAATAATCGCTTGTGAAACCCCTTTTGCCTCAAAAATAGTCTTGATGTCATCCCGTGCTGTCGAGAGTACCGGAAGCAACGCTTTTCCTTGGTTCGATTCAATCGCTGCCAAGTCTCTTTGTTCTCCAGCACCAGTCACTTCAACCGCACCAACAATTATAGTTTCATCCACAGCTTGTTTGAACAGGGAATGCCAACGATGAGTCGAATCGTTATAAATTTGATAAATCAGAGGGATGGCATATCCGCCATCTTCATAAATCAACAATTTGGTCTTTTCTTGGATACAGCGTTGAACACTGCGAACCAGTTCGGTTTCCACTAAGGTTGTCATTGCACTCATATAGTTCCGATTCACTTTCGAGTCGTTATATAAGTCGGTAAACAACGCTTCACCAGCACTCTGGAGAAAAGAGGATTGCTTAAAGTCAAATCGGTATTGCGTCGGTTCAATCGGATGTTGAATCATCCGTAAACATCGATAGGTTTGACTCGACACATGATCTAACATCCTCATGATCGGCCAATTACTTTCACCATAGGGAATGCCAATAAAGGAATCAATCGTAAATCCTAATGCTTCTAGGGTTTGTAACGTCATCACCACTTCATGGGTGCGATGATGAAGTACCAACAGATGATAGGGATTCTGCTGTTGCAGGCTGGATTTTTCCGGCAAATTAGTATAAATATGCTGCTGAATCGGCATGTTGATGCTTGATATCAAGTACTCAACCTGTTTGTGAACGGACTTTTGATCCTCCGCGATATCGATAAAAATATCAGCGGTTGTGGTTGAAGCGGCTTGATCGTAATGTATGCCCTTTACCTGCCACTGAATAAAAAATGTTTGCTGTTGTGAGTCGTACTGCTTATGCACAACTAAGCTACCTCCTCGCCCTAAAGATTCAGGAGTACCGATAATCTCAAATTGATCGGGAGCAACCTCTTCCAGTAGACGGCTATTCCCAATTTGGGAGAAGAGAGTATTCAAAATCATCGCCCCAGACGGCGTTCCTGGTTTGAGAACAGTTGTAAGGATTCAGGAGTGGCAAAGAAGGCGAGATCAAGGTCTTCTTTTTCGGGGACAGCATCTAAAATTCGGTCATACCCCGATAAGATGAAGTTATGTTTATCTCGAATAATCAGTTTTTTTTATAAGGGAATAATGCTGTCAGACTTATAAGCCTCAGCCGCCAGTTCTTCGGCTTAAAAATAAAGGTATTCATGGGCGATTTCTCTATCAATAGTCATACAAATACTTCTGGACTTCAGTTTTTTATTGATGTATTGGATATATTACATCCTAGCTATATCCCATAGCAAGTTACTTAACATTTTTTTATAAAAAAGTAAATTGGCTATAAATAAATCTATAGATCAGACCAATTTTTCCTCATATAGATTGTATTTCTGAAACCTTAGTTATTTCCGACGGTGGAACTGTCGGAATAACTTTTTATGTCTTCAGAAAGAATCTCTTGAGAAAGCGCCTCCATTTTATGACGATCGTTTTTGAACGTTTCTATCTCATAGCTAAAGTTAGGACTAGAAATTATTGTCGTGTTGTCTGCTCTAATATTTTTGTTTAAGTCCCGATAACACTAGATTAACTCAATCGTTTGTCGCTGATTTGAAAAAGTGCCAGTAGGGAAGGTAATTCTGTATGCTCCCAGAAAAACCCTGCTGTCTTCATCGTAAACGCTGAATACCTGACCAACGCTTGTTTGGCAGAACCCACCCGTTTCATTCGGAGCCAATTTTCCTACCTCATGTCGGCTGGCAAATCTAGGATTGGAGGCGCTCATCCAATAAACGACTACATTTTTGCCAGTAAGGTTAACAAATTTTACATAGGTTGATGAACCTGAATACCTCGAAAGCAAATTTCTATCATCAGTTAAACGGACATAGGAGCGAATGTAAATGTCTGTATTCTGATTAAATTCACTCTTGCCAGTAAATCGGTAAAAGGCGCAGGGTTGGTCATTTTGGTCGTAAACACCAAAAACATGATTAATATAATAGAGACCAGTGCAAGTACTTCCAGGAGCTAAAAGTTCAGGTGTACTACCATTTCCCCAGCTCTGTCGTATCCTACCCTCTAAATCAATCCAACGAAGTTTGATGTTAGCTCCGGTTAAATTATGGAATGTATAACTCTGTCCTGAATAGGAAGATGAGACAGAACGAATACCGTAGGCATCGGCAGGATCGAGCAATTCATAATTCTGCACGGACAAACCGAGTACTAGATTTCCATTGAGGATACGAGCACTATGCAAATCGTACTGTTTGTCCCCTAAAATACGTACTCTCGACATATAATCTGTCATGAGCTGTTCTAATCTACGATTGATTCCAGCAGGATCTGCATCTCTATCTAAAGAGTCTCTGAGTGAATTCGGATCGTATTTGTTAAAGTCTAGGGTTGAAAAAAAACTCAATAGGTCGCTATATGTTGAACTCGCAACCACCTTACTGTGCTTTACATCCATCACGACTTTGTCATTTTGCCGACTCACAGTAAATAAAGTAGACCAGGTTGAGGAAGCTGAATTTCTCAAATTAGTTAATGTCCGATCGCCTAGTGTAACCTCGACATTAACGCTCTTTACCACTGTAAAATCTGCTCGAATTTGTCCGCCATCGGGATAAATTTCTACGTTTTGAAAAGGTCCAAATACGCTACGCAACCAGACTCTTGAGGAACGATCGCTGGCCATATCAGCCTCATGAAGATCGGGAGCAGCTTTTTGGATAGCAGGTAGAATCACGCACTCCACCAAGGCGGCAAATGAAACGATCATCACCCCGTTTTCATCATTTGGAAGTGGGCTGCTATCAAACCGTCCCAACAGCTGGTGATCGCCGGATGGCGGCTGAGCCGACTCAGTTGAGAGCAGCCAATTCATGGTAGTGCGATCGCTGCGTCGAGGATCGAATGCAGGATGGCTTCTGTCGAATACCCGAAAGACGGAAAAATCACTGCTGACTGGCTCGAGACAACCTGTGACATAATTACCACTGGTGTCTCGGGTGATGCTACTATTGAAGATCAAGCTGCCGTTTGTTTTTGCCCGAATTTCTGTTTGGAAACGCTCGGCTAGTGATGCAGTTGTGGAGGCATCTACAACGAGTGTTTCAACGTCGTCTTTCGTGCGAACTATGGTTTTAGTTTGTGCTGAATTAAGATCTAGATAAATATTTTTAATCGAAAGTGTCGAATCGGAAAAGCTTTCGTGTTTTGTTCCCATGGGGCTAATAATACCCAAAACATTCTCTGCTAGATTGACAGATTCTGACGCGACACTATGCCCAAGTCCACCAGTATTGTACGAAGTGAAAGTGCCACGGGTAATGGGAAAATTCAAACGGGCAACATTATCTAGGTCTACCGGAAAATCAATGTAGGGATCGCCAAATTCTGCATCAACTGTCCAACTATGACCTTGAGCGGCAGGATCCTGCCAGGTTTTTGGCAGTTGACCGCTTTTAGCGAGGTTGGCTAACTGTAGATTCAACTGTTGGCAAGATATGGCGACAACAATTGGATAGCCTTGATAGTATGGAAGCTGACTCATCAGGTTTCCTATTAAAGTTTATCAACGACAAAGATAGACTTACCTTGATAAATTTTGGGCAACCAGGCTAGGTTATAATTGCTGTGCCAATTGGGTTGCCCAAAACTATTAACACAAGTTGCTAGTTATAAACAAGGGCGTTGCTAATTGCTAATTGCTAATTGCTAATTGCTAATTGCTAATTGCTAATTGCTAATCTTGGATTTTTACCAATTTCGCCATTAGCCATTAGCCATTAGCCGCTCCCAGAGAGATAACTAGCAACTTGAGTTATTACTGATTCACCACTACGGCAAACTTTATGCCTGACTACTGCCAGCCAGATCGTACTGATCTTGGTATTTGAGATGAGCGCGCACACCAAGGTTTGTCACGTCTACCGAGTCAAAATCAAATACCGCACCACCAGGAAGTTGAATGGCTGCTTTAATTTCGGAAAGTGTTTTTGGAGACTGAGTCTTAACATAATTTTGAGCATCACTCTCGATGTCACGTAGATTATCATGCCAACGAGCTTCGTTAATACCCAGACTGATAATATCGTCCACGATTCTCCAAGCTAATTGGTAATCCATCACTTCGACATTTGGAGTATCGTTAGTGTAGGACAGAGAAAGTTCTTGTTGTGCATCTAAACTGAAGGTGAAGTATCCCGACCATGTAATACGGTATTTGGGGTTTCCTGCAACTCCCGCAAGAACCAAGCCAACGAGACCCCCCAAAATATTTTTAACGATGTCACCGGCTTCCTTATCAAAGGTTACATCCTCAATTTGGAAATCCACTTTGATGCGGTGATTGGCAACATCGGGATAAATTTTAGTCTTATCATGAGTGAACGTCCCACCTGTAATCCTGTCTAGATTTTGTATGTTTAAGGCTACATCTGTGTTTGTAGCAGCATAACAATGATCTGCATCTGCCGACCATTTTGAGCCATCTAGCCCCATACTTTTGAAAGCTTGAGGCAAAATGACATCCATGATGATCTTCTCGAAAGAAAGATATATCGCCCCCACTGCACCATCAGGAATGGGATCGGAGTCAAATACACCAGCATTTCCTGTAACCGGAGGTAGATCTGGAATAGTATTTGGATCGCCAGATGTCATCAAATTCCAGTTCAAACTCCCCTTAGTTGTATCAGCGCCGTCAGCATAGGATAGAGGCCAACGGGAGAAACGCAGGTTACGCGGAGCAAAGGGACCCACCGTAGATTGTACATGAGGGATTTTTGCCAAACCAAAGACATAATTATTCTTATAGCTCGGATCGGTGTAGATGGCTTTTAAGTTGGCACTCAAAGCAACTTTGTTATCACCATCAATTGTTGAGACAATAGCTTGCCCATCAGCCAGGATAGTTTGCTTGTACGCAGGTTTGATGTCCTGTGGTTCAATATGTGCATATTCTTTGATCGCTTCTTCGCAAGCCTGCCAAAAGCTACTTTCATCGGCATAAGGCTGGTTACGCAACTGTTTTAGAGCATCAAGAATAGCATTTGAGACTGGCTCATAGGGATCGTGAGCATCGTTTTTGTGGGTTGTCAACCTTGAGGGCATACCTGTGGCAGCAGCAGAGAGGATGTATTTCGTGACAACCGACTTAATTTTTGTTTGCTCATCTTCTCCTATGCTACCCTCATGGGCTTTTTCGGCAGCTGCCCAGAAGCTGGCTTCGTTTGAATAAGACTGTCCCAGAAGCTCTAGTAAAGCTTCACGCAAATTACCGTTTACACCAGCTTGCGCTAACTTTCCATGTAGTCCTAAATCCTCTGAGCTGATTTTATAAACTTGAGCAACATTTACAATCGCTTGTTTAGCGTTGTTTTGCTCATTTTGGCCAATGCCTGCAGTTGTCATCGCCTGGGTACAAGCTGTCCAAAAAGAGGCTTCATCACCATAGGTGTGGCCGAGAATTTGGTGACGATCGCCATCTACACCTGTGCGCAGGGCACTCAATATCGGTTCAGAAAGGTTGAGAGTGCCCGGTGCTCCTAAAGCAACATTATCCAGCATGTAACCCGTTCCCATATCATGGATGGCATGGGGAGATTCCATGTTGGCATACAGCGACTCTACTGTGAAGGCTGTGTCCACCGTTTGTAGATTTGCAGCGGCAATAATTTCACTGTGATGCTCATCTGTATCGATGCTGTTATCTGTGAACGCCTTTACACAAGCATCCCAAAAAGTCTTTTCATCAACGTACTTGTTCCCAATCAGTGTCTTGAGAGCATTGTATTGATCTGTTGGTAGGGTTCCAGCGCTGTTCAAGTTGTCAATTTTTGCCTGAGTCAACTCATAACCTAAAGTCTGATTTGTCTGAGCATCTCTGCCTAAATCTGCTGCTTTAGTGATTTCGTACTTGTAGTAACTTACAAAGGCATTTTTGCAGGCAGCCCAAAATGTGTTTTCATTTTGATAGTAAAGGTTGACAATTGTCTGCAGTCTTTTGTAATGATCGTCAGACAATCCCTGGTTATTGTGTAAGTTATCTAGTGCTTCCAGGGTTAACATATAACTGCCAGGGATAGAGGTTTTGCCCATATCAGTCTCTATGTCAATGGTCATACCTGTTAAAGGAATCGTCTCTGGAACAGAGTTTGTAGAACCACTCGTGAAGTCTATAGTGTAGTGGGTATAGCTTCCTGAGACAATTGGAGTTTTTAATTTGACCCCATTAGTAATAGAAGTGTCCCAGTCTACATGAGGACATCCTAACTCTGCATCAATAGTTGAATGACCATTATATGACCAAGACTTAGGTAGCCGATCTGTCTGTTCAAAAACTTGCTGCATTTTGCGGTTAATTTCAGTTAAAGTAATGCAGGCTGCTGCATCAAATTGATTGACAGTCCAAAAGGGTGAAGTCATACTTTTTGTTCTCCTTAGTAGAATTAATGTTTTGGTCAACTTTTGTTGATCTAGGTTGCACCTCCGACCGTTTGAGGAAAACTCAAGCTAGCTTTCCTTATCCTCTCCCTCCCTCCCCCTCCATCTAAAGGTGCAAGTTAAATGTCAGGACTTACGCAGCGACACCATATATAGGGGTGATGGTCTGTTACGCTCAGGTAAAGCAACCTAGGGATAGAGGTTGTGCGTAAGTCCTAATGTGTGACAGCTTAAAACTATTTACCTGAACAATAACTTTCAGCATTGTTCAGTTGTTTGGTTAAGCTAAGACGCATTTAAACTACTTAGTTCCAATCTCCGCGTCCCCGCGTCAGTACTAATTGATAATTTAAATGCACAACAGCTTACTCAATTGCTTCCCATTGCTGTGCCATACAAACGTAATTTGAGGGAAGTGACACCAGACCAATCGATAATTTTGTTATCCCCTGCATCGACGACTGTAATTATCCAAGTTGTAAAAGCAGTTGGCTCATAAAATCCACCTAATGGGTTTGAATCTTGAGAAGTTTCAAGGGTCAAGAATGAACTGTAAGCCTCTGGACGCATATTTACAACAGAGTTCCTTGAACTCTTTTCATTGTCCTTGAGAGAGCGCACATGGGCAGAATATTCCTCACTTAAATTCTTTTGGGACTTGAAGTTCCAATAAACAGATTTACCATTGTTCGTTAAGCGGTCTGAATAACTGCCTGTATTGAGGATATTGAGGTGGTAGACTTTATCGAGATTGGCTGCAATATCTTCTAAACCTTCAAAAAGTACCTCGATCTGCATAATGCGAACCCGGTCATACCGATCAAACTCATGTGGGTTGACCGTTTCCGTTTCTGATAGCTGAATAGGGATACGGAAGACCGGGTTGTAATTCGTCGCAAAATTGTTCTCTCTCCACGTCTGAAACTGACTAACCGTACCAATTGATTTGTCGTCAGCATTTTGAGAAATATCACAGGAAATGTGACAAATCACTGCCGTTTTACGATTCAAGTTCTGTTTGGCAATATTAAGTTCGTTTTGTATTTGACTAATGCTGATCGACTTAATATCAGTGTTTAGGTCATAACCTGTGCTTTGTGGTTCTTGTAATGCCCAATAGCGAAAAGCGTCTTTATAGTCTTGAAGTTGGAGTAACAAACGACGCTTAACATCAAAGTACTGTTGGCGGAGTAAGAATGCCACCTGTTTGTAAACTTCTTCATCCTCTTGCTCGAGGTTAACAAAGTCATCGATCTTGCTTTTTTGAGCTTGATAGACCTGAATTTGCATTACCAATTGAGCAATCGTGTTGTTGAGTCCCGCCATCGATTGACGACTTTCGGTTAATGCTTCTCCATAGATAAAGAGGATACGACCTTGAGCGCGATAATTGGACATGGCTGGACCGAGGATGTCATCAGTGATGTAGGGGTTAAAGCCGCTATCCCACTCCTCTCGCAATGCTTGCCAATCACTCTTTCTCAGTTGTTGTGAGTCTTCGATGTTAGGAATTTGGAAATTAGCATCCGGTAGTGCTTGATTCTGTTCAATAGCATCCACCAGTTTCATAATTTTATCGATGGTTTCAACAACTTTGTTGATTTTTTCAATCAATTCTATGACTTTGTTGATTTGCTCAATCACTTGAGCTAGTTTGCCAACTGCAGCAGGTCCAGAGGCTGCTGATCCCCCTGCTGCTTCAGCCAGGCTGCCAACCGCACCAATTACGGCAAACATAGCCTCCTGAATTGCTTGTTCTCTCTTCCTCTCCAGCGCCCTCTCTAATTCCTCACGGGCCATAGCCATAGGACCTGGTAATTCAGTTTTAGATTGGTCTAACCCAGAACTTTGATGCTGAAAATTCTTCAGATTAACTTGATAATGGGCTTGAGCTTCCTGCAACTGATTCTTGGCATTGGCAATCAAGTTGCGTGTATTCTCAATTTTCGCATCAACTTCTTGTTTAAATAGTCTTGCTGTACTTTGTCGCGTCTCAAAAGACTCAGTAATAGTGAGGAATTGATTATATTTATCCTCGATTGATTGGGAGTCTGCCAGGTAAGCCCTAATTGTATTGATTTGAGTTGATAAATTCAGCAGTGGCACATACTTAATATTTGCCGGTCGCCCTAAATAATTTGCCATTGCTGCTGCTTGAACACCAATGCTACGCATTTGGTGATTTGTATCTTCTGACCAGTTTAATTGGGCATTATTACTGATCCAATGAAACATATTGATGGCAGTATCCACCTCAGTCTGCATCTTGACATAGGCTTCTTGAAATGTTTGCACAAGCAACCAATAAAAAGTAGAG
This sequence comes from Microseira wollei NIES-4236, assembly GCF_020521235.1. Classification (GTDB taxonomy): domain Bacteria; phylum Cyanobacteriota; class Cyanobacteriia; order Cyanobacteriales; family Aerosakkonemataceae; genus Microseira; species Microseira wollei. The sequence goes on from NZ_BLAY01000122.1 coordinate 28,355, forward strand.
CCTATTTGCCAGATTGAGGGAAGCGTTTGGCTATCTTTAATGAACTCAACATCATCTGTTCGATCGTTGTTAAATGTAATGATTTTGTTGTAGGCAAGGCGCTCTTCCACAAATTTGCTGGCGCTACCTTGATCGATCTGTCATTGTTGGTTCCTACAATCACAAAGTTAGGGGAAGAACCAGTGTACTCCTGAATATATAGATGAATTTTTAATAAATTAGAGGGTTCTTGTGTAACAAAAGTCAATTCACCTTCCTCTATTGTTACCTGGCGAGCAATTATTGTCACAAATTGCCTGTCGCTAGTCATCACGATATTTTCATGGCTGTCAGAATTTACAATTATGCGATCGGCGTAGATATAGAGATGGTTCCAACGAGCCAGACTTGGATCATTTTTAATGCTCCTAAGCAGCTCAGTCAAGTTTGATATGGTGAATTGGCGTACTGTCAGTACGCCATCCTTCATGGTTGGTTGCATATCCAACCATGTATCAATTATTGCCGGTTTAGCTAATGTCATAGAATCCCTTTTTTTTTTCTTGTATTAACCCAACTTGCTTGGCAGCCGGATTAACTATAAATGACTATTCCAACCCTTGTCAACCTGACGAGACCTTTTACTAACATTTTTTTTTATTTTATAAAAACTTTACATTATAACAGGCAACTTAATCCTTAGTAACATATTTTAACAAAAGCCGTCTTGCTGGAGAGGGCGTATCAATGCCTAAGATGGGATGTTGACAAAGGCAAAGCGCGATGGGGTTGGGTTGAAGAACGAAACCCAACCTACTTGCGTTGACATTAAAAAGGAGAAAAATCCAATGCCACATCCATTACTTGAAGTGGTACAACTTTTAAAAGAGGGGAGTGTTCGCACTGCTTATCATCTGCTGCATAGCTTGGACTACGATCGCAAGACGCAAACAAAGGACTATGTTTTTGCGGATGCCTTGAAAAAGAAACTTGACGTTGACTACATTGAACAAGCCAACGTTTACCTGGGAAAATATGACGATGAAGAAGACTCCCAAATTGACATCTTTGATGCCCTGGCAAAGGTACCAGTTTTAACCTATTCCTACCAGATTGGGAATCCATTACTCGCTCAGTATATTACCGAAAGTGGGTTAGCCGACGTGGCTTACATGGATTTGGGTTTAGGCAAAGGAAGTCAAGCCATCGCTGTGATGAAATTGGTGGCTCAACGTGAGCATCCACCTGAGAAATTTACTGTCATAGGTTTAGAACCTGTTCCTGCCAGTTTAGATGCCGCCGAGCGAGCCATTCGGGAAGCCGGAAAAGATCTACCTTTTGCGGTAGATTTTGTCGGAATTGATAAATGTGCCGAAGATCTCTCCTGGGAAGAATGGCAAGACTTACGACAGTGCTTTGGTGGCAAAGTGACGATTAATGCCGCCTATTCTCTCCATCATATCGTCAGTGAACCCCATGAAGGAGACGAACGCGATCGCGTGTTGCGCCAGCTTTATCTGTTGAATCCTCTGGGGTTTGTGTTGCTAGAAGGGGATGCTAACCATAATATTGAAGACTTTTTCCAACGGTTTCATAACTGTTGGGAATTCTACGGAACCTTCTTCGATATAGTGGATGGGGTGAATGAATTAACGGATGCGGAAAAGGTGGCGTTGAAAGTCGGCTTTTTTGGACGTGAAATCGAGGATATTCTCTCTGAAGATGAAATGGCCAATCGCCATGAACGGTTAGAACCGTTATCAGTTTGGGCTGAGCGGCTGGTGCGGGCAGGGTTCTACTTGAAAAAGGAAATTCCTAACTTACCTCCTGTTAATCATCCAACCTTAGCCGTGCGTCAGTACAGAGGCCATGTCGGTGTGGAATATAACCACCGTACCATCGTTGGGGTTCTAGCCGCCCAAGTGGATAAGTATGATTTGCTGCACAAAGCCTAAACCCTTAGCTATCAATGTTTTGATAGGCATTAACATTGGTTCATCTTCAACGAAAGAGGGCGGGTTTCACTGTCAACCTGACGAGACCTTTTACTAACATCTTCTAAGTTGTTAGGACAGCTTCATATTTGAAGATCAGTCGGAACACTTTAGCTTAAATCGCGAGAAACCCCACATCTGACCCGAAGGGCAGTGTGGGATGAATCGCGGGTCAAGGTCGGCTACGGAGTTGACCAATCCCACTAGCTCTCAGGTCGGTCTTGATTTTCTATATATTTTCGTAAGGTAGAGATAGTAACGCCACCGCAACTAGCAACAAAATAAGAGCCATTCCAGAAAACGTCTTTCCAGTAGAAAGAGGCTAAGTAATCAGCAAATTCTTGCCGAAGTTTGCGGGAGGTTACAGACTTGAGATTATTGACTAAGCTGCTGAGAGCTACATCAGGATGGTATGGAAAGAGTACATGAACAAGGTAGAGCAAAACATCCCAGATTTAAGTCAAAGCAGGGTAGACAGTCAATCCAGTATCCTCAAAATGTAACTGTTGATGGGGATAAACTTGTTGTTCCTAAGATTGGTGAGATTGAAGCGGTGAAACACCGTGAAATTGTGGGAATAATCAAGACAGTTACAATCAGCAAAACTCCATCAAACAAGTATTTTGCTTCTATCCTTTGCGTTAGCGAAGCGTCTCCGCCAGGAAAGACAAAAGATTCTGAAAATCAGGTTTTTGGAGACAAAATACTGGGTATTGACATGGGGTTAAAGGATTTTGCTATTGTTCATGACGGTGAACAAGTGGCCAAGTATTCTAATCCCAAGCACTTGAAACGTCATGAAAAGAATCTTGCTAGAAAACAACAAAAACTGGCTCGAAAAACCAAGGGGAGTAAAACCAGAGAAAAATACAGGAAATTTATAGCTAAAGTTCACGAGAGAGTATCAAACACCCGTCAGGAATTATTGCATAAACTGTCAAGAAAGCTGGTAGACGAAGCAAGCGTCATCGTCGTGGAGAACCTCCATGTCAAGGGTCTGGTACGAAACCGTAAGCTATCAAAACCAATATCCGACGTTGGCTGGGGAATGTTTGTCAACTTTCTTGCCTATAAACTAGAGCGCAAGGAAGGCAAGTTAATAGAGATTGACAGATTTTTCCCAAGCTCTAAAAAGTGTTCATGCTGCGGTCATGTCGTTAATGAATTACCACTCGATATCAGATAGTGGGATTGTCCCTTTTGAGCCACACCCCGCTCTAAAGAGACGGGGATTCAGGCCAGGAATTAAAGTTAGCTTTTCGCTCATTAATAGCTATCTGGCTAACCGTTTCTGGCTTCATGCAGAACTGCTCTGAGGGTGAATGAC
>NZ_BLAY01000123.1 GCF_020521235.1 Microseira wollei NIES-4236
TTGATCCAAACCAAGAATTTTAATCCTGCTGATGGCAATTAATTTGTCGCCCAGTAGGGGCACAGCATTCCCAGTATCTTGATCCAAACCAAGAATTTTAATCCTGCTGATGGCAATTAATTTGTCGCCCAGTAGGGGCACAGCATTCCCAGTATCTTGATCCAAACCAAGAATTTTAATCCTGCTGATGGCAATTAATTTGTCGTCCAGTAGGGGCACAGCATTCCCAGTATCTTGATCCAAACCAAGAATTTTAATCATGCCGTGCCCCGACGCCGATGGATGGCAATTAATTTGTCGCAAAATGCAACGTTAAGATACTCATGAATTCACCCGGTTTGCGACCCGGTTGCAAAGCACTCCAATCCCCCACTTCCGCGACTTTGAGACGATAAAACTTGTGAATCGTGCGGATAACGCCAAGGCGCGATCCGATTAACAGCACTCGGACTGATTCCCTGTTGGAACTCCTTCGTTCAGAAGTATCAATGGATACGCGAACATCAGGGTTTTCCTCGGTATCTGTCAGAAAGTTTGTTTGCATATGGTTTTACCTGTGCAATGACGTTCCTATAGATCAAAGATTAGTCGTCATATAAGATGACAGTCAACAACTTGGGTGGCGTTTACGATTTCCTGCTCTTCTGACACGATTAGGAGCATGGGAAGAGCAGGAAAAGCCCTCAAACAGGTGCTAGAGACTTACGACATAAGCCAGTACAGTATCGCAGTGGCTTTGGGAATCGAACGCAATAGCGTTTATCGTTGGGTTCACGAAATCCGAGATCCTACCGCCGAGACGGTTGTAGATCTGGTCAAAGCGTTAGAAACAGTTAACCCAGCCGCCGCCGAAGCATTCATCAAGCTCTATCTGGTTGATGCGCTTGAGAATAACGAGTAATGGGAAGAGAGAGCTTTGCTCGTGTAGGATGCGATCGCCACTGGCTGGTTTAAGATCGGGCTAGAAACTGTGTGAGGAGTAATGGCTGCCAAAGACCTATTCCATAATGCGGTAAGACAGGCACTCTTGAAGCAGCAGTGGGTAATTACAGCCGATGTTCATAATCAAGATTGAGGGTGTCAAACTTGAAATTGACTTGGCAGCAGAGAAGGTATTTGCAGCCGAGAAGGCAGGGCGAAAAATTGCCGTCGAAGTTAAAAGTTTTCTCAATAGCTCTGCCATCACTGACTTTCACTCGGCACTGGGGCAATTTTTAAATTATCGCCTCGCTTTGCAAATGAGTGAGCCAGACAGAACTCTTTACTTAGCAGTGCCTTTGGAAACATTTGATACGTTCTTTCAAGAGCGATTTACTCAGGAGTCTGTCAAGCTATATCAAATTAAATTATTGGTATACGATCCTCTCAAGGAGGCGATTGTTGAATGGAAAGACTAGAACATTATCGCCAATGTATTCGTAAATTACTAACCGAACACGCGGCTGTTTTTGATAGTAATTCGGATATCGAATGTCAGCTGATTTTTGATGTGGAACGCGACCATTATCAGCTTTTAGATGTTGGATGGGAAAAACTCAAGCGGGTTTACAACTGTTTCATGCACTTTGATATCAAAGATGGCAAGATTTGGATTCAACGCAACATGACCGATGTGGATATTGCGCGGGAATTAGTAGACATGGGAGTCGCGCCGCAGGATATCGTCTTGGGGTTGCATCCACCTTACAAGCGCCCTTATACAGGGTACGGAGTAGCGTAGATCCCCCCCTGTTGTCCCTCCCTTGACACAAAAGCAAAATATCTCTTCTAATTATATTTAGAGCGCTAAGTAATTACGGGAGCCGCCATGACTTCTGCATCTATCAAGCAAACCCTACCAAAACAGTTGCGACAAGTCTGCGCCCCTTATGGCTTGGGCTACCGGATTAAGCTGCTATCTCAGCTAATGACGCGCAAGTTTCAAGAGCGACTCGACCCTTACGGGCTGACACCGTTCCACTGGGTGGTATTGTGCTGTTTGTGGGAAGAAGACGGTTTAGCTACTTGTGCGATTGGCGAGAAACTGCAACAGGTGGGAGGAACCCTTACAGGCGTACTCGATCGCATGGAAGAACGGGGACTGATTCGCCGCGAGAGGGATAGGCGCGATCGCCGCATCTGGCGCATCTGGCTCACCGACGCCGGAGCGCAACTCCAAGAAATTTTACCCCCGATTGCCCTGGAAATGCGCGAGCAAATTCTGCAAGGAATCCCAGCAGAAGAGCAACAGCGGTTTTCCCAACTCGTCGATATTGCGATCGCTAACCTCTCCTAGCTGCTTCCCAGGAGCAGCCCATTTTGTTAAATTTTGTTAAATACTTAGCGTCCTAAATAAAAGTGCTATAATAAATCTAGAAAAAATTAAGGGTACGAAATAAAAGACTGCTTATTATCTCCAGACAAACAAAAGGTCAGGGAAAACAAGTATGGAACGCACCAATACTGCTGTACTCAACGGACGCCAGCCTGGGATAGTAGACCGGGATCAAGAGAAAGGTGTAGCGATCGCAACCATTATCGCTCCAGAGCGGGAAACCCAAGGGCCTCAAACCCCTGAAGTTGTGCCGCCAACGCCGAAAAAAGGCGGGAAACGGCCTGTTAAAGCAATTTTGGCAGTATTGGGAGTGGGAGCGCTCGCGGGAGCAGGTACGTTTGGATACAACTGGTGGCAGTATGCATCCAGGCACCAAGAAACCGAAAACGCCACCGTCATCGGACACGTCTACAACGTATCGAGTCGTATCAACGGTACAGTTGCGGACGTGATGGTAAACGATAACCAAGTTGTCAAACAAGGCGACTTATTGATTAAACTCGATCCGCGCGACTATCAAGTAAAAGTGCAACAAGTAGAAGCAGCATTACAAGCGGCAAAAAGCCAAGCCACTGCTGCAAATGCGAACATAGCTTTATCGGCACAAACAGCTACTGCCAAAACAACTCAAGCCCAAGGCGATATCAGCAACGCCGTGGCTGGGATAGATACAGCAAAAGCGGCGCTGGCGGAAGCCGAATCGGGAGTACCCGCAGCAGTTGCGGCGCTTAACCAAGCCGAAGCGGGAGTACCCCAAGCCCAAGCTGCTGTAGAAGCCGCCAAAGCAGGCGTACCCCAAGCGCAAGCCGCCGTAGAAGCCGCCAAAGCCGGAGTTAGCCAAGCGCAAGCATTTGTGCAAGAAGCCCAAGCCGGAGTGCCGAGAGCAGAAGCATCTGTGCAAGAAGCCCAAGCGGGGATATCCGCCGCCCAAAGCCAGGTGGAACAAGCCGAAGCTAACTTGCAAAAGCTGCAAACCGACTATAACCGCTACCAAAGCTTATATCAGACGGGAGCGATCGCGCGTCAGCAACTCGACTCCGCCAAAGCCGCCTACGACGTGGTAGTAGCGCAAAGAAATGCCGCGCTTCAAGGGGTGCAACAAGCGCAAGCACGTTTGGCGCAAGCTCAAGAAAACGTAGCGCAAGCTAAGGCAAAAGTCGCAGGCGCACAACAAGGTGTCGCCAGCGCCCAAGCACAAGTCGCAGGCGCACAACAAGGCGTTACCAGAGCGCAAGCACAAGTTGCAGGCGCACAACAAGGTGTCGCCAGCGCCCAAGCACAAGTTGCAGCCGCTAGAGAAGGTATTACCAAGGCACAAGCGAAAGTTGCACAAGCGAGGGAAGGGATTATCAGCGCCCAAGCGAAACTGGCAACTTCTAAAGGTGGACTGCAACAAGCGACGGCGGGGAATCAACAAACCCAAGTGAATCGGCGTCAGTACGAAGCGGCTAATGCGGCGATCGCATCAGCCCAAGCATCGCTCAAAGATGCACAATTGCAACTATCCTACACCGATATTGCCGCGCCTGCGGATGGAAGAGTGGGTAGAAAATCCGTAGAAGTTGGGCAAAGAGTGCAAGCAGGAACGCCTTTAATGGCAATAGTCAGCAACGATATTTGGGTAGTTGCCAACTTTAAAGAAACCCAGCTACAAAAAATGAAACCAGGGCAAGAAGTAGAAATCAAGCTTGATGCTTTCCCGAATCAAACCTTTAATGGTATTGTTGATAGTTTTTCTCCAGCTAGTGGTTCTCAGTTCGCATTGTTACCGCCAGATAATGCCACGGGAAACTTTACCAAAGTTGTGCAGCGGATTCCAGTCAAAATTGTCTTCCATGCTGATAGTGTCAAAGGCTACGAATCGCGGATTGCTCCCGGTATGTCTGCCGAGGTAAGCGTCGAAGTCAAATAATTGCTATCCTGATGAAATCAGCAATTAGCAATTAGCAATTAGCAATTACCCAACCATGAAATACCGTCAATTAGGCAACAGTTCCATAAACGTTTCCGCGATTGGACTAGGGTGCATGGGGATGTCCGAATTTTACGGACAGCGGGATGAGGAAGAAGCGAAGTCTACCATCCACCGCGCCCTAGATTTGGGTATCAATTTTCTCGATACTGCCGATATGTACGGAGTCGGACGCAACGAGGAACTGGTGGGAAGGGCGATTAAAGACCGCCGCGAAAAAGTAATTATTGCTACTAAGTTTGGAAATGTACGGTCAGAAGATGGCGGTTTTTTAGGCGTTAGCGGACGCCCGGAATATGTACGGCAAGCTGGCGACGCCAGCCTGAAACGCTTGGGAATAGACGCAATCGACCTTTATTATCAGCATCGGGTTGACCCCAACGTGCCGATTGAAGAAACAGTCGGGGCAATGGCAGAATTAGTACAAGCTGGTAAAGTTCGCTACCTGGGACTTTCGGAAGCGGCGGTGGGAACGATTCGAAGGGCAAATGCAGTTCATCCGATTAGTGCTTTGCAGAGAGAATATTCACTTTGGAGTCGAGATCCGGAAGATGAAATTCTGCCAACTTGTCGCGAATTAGGGATTACTTTTGTTGCCTATAGTCCCTTGGGGCGCGGTTTTTTGACGGGACAAATAAAGAGTATTGACGACTTAGAGGCAGATGATTGGCGGCGGAATTCACCGCGCTTCCAAGGGGAGAATTTTCAGCAGAATTTAGAATTAGTAAAAGCTGTGGAACAGTTAGCAGCAGAAAAAGGTTGCACGGCTTCTCAATTAGCGTTAGCTTGGCTGTTGGCGCAAGGGGAAGATATCGTCCCGATTCCAGGAACTAAGAGACAGAAATATCTGGAAGAAAATATTGCAGCGGTGGAAATTAACCTTACCCCTGACGATTTGGCGACGATTAATAGCATAGCGCCCAAAGGTTTTGCGGTAGGCGATCGCTATCCAGAATTTGCCATGCGCGCTGTCAATCTTTAATAGACTTCTGCAAAAACTCTTGTGGGGTGGGCGGATCGCCTGCCTTTAGCTTTATCTGCTGGAGAAGTGTAATCTGAACTTTGGGGAAATCTATGTTGATGAAAGACAGAATTGCCCTCGTTACAGGTGCGAGTCGGGGTATTGGTGCCGCTACCGCTAAACTTTTAGCCCGCCACGGGGCGGCAGTTGGCGTTAATTACTACAGTAACCCAGCGGCGGCACAAGAAGTAGTTAAGGCAATTGAAGCAGAAGGTGGTAAAGCTTTTGCAGTCAAAGCAAACATGACAAACAACGACGAAGTGAAGGCAATGGTGCAGCAGGTAACTGAAGCACTTGGCGCTATCGATACATTAATATTAAACGCCGCAGGGCCGTTTCCCATCGCTCCATTTTTAGAGTATAAATGGGAAGATTTCGAGCATAAAGTTTTATCGTAACTGAAAAGCACATTCTTTCCTTGTCAAGCCGTAATTCCCTCGATGATCGAACAAAAAAAGGTTGCATTATTGTTATGAGTAACGGGCTTTCTCGCCATCCCGCCCCTGGATTTTCATCCCACACTACGGCTAAATCTGCATTGGATGGCTTAGTAAAAAGCTTAGCACTGGAATTAGGCCCCCACGGCATTCGAGTTAACGCCGTAGCACCTGGTTTAACTATCACAGATGCTACGGCATTTTTACCTCAAGAACATCAGGATGCTACTGCCCAAATGACTCCTTTAAGAAGGAATGGAATGCCTGAAGATATTGCAGGCGCTATTCTACTCTTAGCTTCCGATCAAGCAAAGTTTATCACGGGAACTTACCTGCCAGTTAGTGGCGGAATGCAGATGATTTGATTTGGTAATGCTGCTAATAGCTAATGGCTAATGGCTAATGGTTAATGGCTATTACAGGACTTACGCAACATCTTTGTATGTACCACCGCCACCTCTGTATGTGGAGTTGCTGCGTAAGTCCTGCATTAGTTACCTCAACCCAAGCAACCTTGTCTTTAGTAGGATGGCAAAAGGAAAACAATTGTGTAGAATTATTAAGATAATACTATAAAATCAATCTTAAGGACGATACCGGCATGGGGATAGGCGCGAGAAAGTGGATACCGGACATACCGGCTTTTAGGTCGAGAAACTATCGCCTTTTCTTTGCAGGGCAAGGGTTATCTCTGATTGGAAGTTGGATGACGCAAGTGGCGACAGTTTGGCTGGTTTATCAGTTAAGCGCGTCGCCTTGGTTGTTGGGAATTGTGGGATTTACCAGCCAAATTCCCAGTTTAATTTTCTTGCCGTTTGCGGGTGTTTTGGTCGATCGATGGAATCGCCATCAAGTTATCATTTGGACTCAAATCCTGTCGATGATTCAGTCGCTAACGCTAGCGGTATTAGCGCTGACGGGGGTGGTGAATATTTGGCATTTGATTGGATTGAGTTTATTTCAAGGAATTGTCAATTCATTTGATGCCCCGGCGCGGCAAGCTTTTGTGCCGGAAATAATCGAAAGAAAAGAGGATTTGGCGAATGCGATCGCACTCAACGCTTCTATGTTCAACGGTGCCAGATTAATCGGCCCCGCCGCCGCTGGAGTGGTACTCGCAGCCTATAGCGCCGGGGTTTGCTTTTTAATTGACGGCATCAGCTACATTGCGGTTATTATCGCATTATTAGCGATGAAACTCAAGCCGCGAACGATAAAACCCGTCAGCGGTAATGCGTTACAAAGATTGAAAGAAGGCTTTGTTTACACCTTTGGCTTTGCACCGATTCGCGCCATCATCTTGCTGTTAGCATTGGTCAGTTTTTGGGGAATGCAATACACCGTTTTAGTGCCAATCTTTGCTACCAAAATATTGAACGGCGGCCCCGATGCGTTAGGGTTTTTAATGGCAGCATCGGGAATCGGCGCGCTATGGGGTGCGGTGTATTTGAGTACGCGCAAAAGTATCGTCGGAATTGGGAAAATCATCGCCTATTCTCCGGCGCTGTTGGGAATAGCAATCGTGGGATTTGCTGTATCGCGCGTCATGTGGTTTTCCTTACTGATGATGTTGCTAAGCGGCGTGGGTTTCATTCTGCAATTTGCCTCTAGCAATACGTTTATTCAAACGATTGTGGAAGATGATAAACGGGCAAGAGTCCTCAGCATCTATACAATGGCATTTTTTGGAGTTATACCCTTTGGTAATTTATTCGCTGGTGGTTTGGCGAACTACATCGGCGCGCAGAATACTTTAATTATCAGCGGCGTTATTTGCATTTTAGGTTCAATTTATTTCGCCCGACAGTTACCGAGTTTAAAATCTTTAGTTCAGCCAATTTATGCCAAACTAGGCATTACTTCGTAGCCCAGAAAGAAACCGGGTTTTTGTAAAAAACCCGGTTTCTGAGCCAAGGCAAATTATTAAAAAAAAACTCAGAATTAACCAAATATAAAATCTAAAATATAAAATCTAAAATTATTGGAGTTTGCTATGACCGACACAGGTGCTGCCAGAGAGCAAAATCAAAAGCCAGCCACTCCAGCTAATCAAGTTTCCGTTAAAACCTGGATCGGGGTTCTTGGGACAATTTTGGGTGCGTTCATGGCGGTGTTGGATATTCAAATTACCAACGCCTCCCTACAAGATATCCAAGCAGCATTGGGTGCGACGTTAGAAGAAGGTTCCTGGATTTCTACCGCTTATCTCGTGGCAGAAATTGTCGTGATTCCCCTCACGGGATGGCTATCGCGAGTTTTTTCAATTCGCTGGTATCTTTTAGTCAATGCCGCCTTCTTTATCTTCTTTTCTGTCTGCTGTGCTTGGGCGTGGAATCTGGGTTCGATGATTGTATTTCGCGCCTTGCAAGGATTTACAGGCGGCGTTTTAATTCCGATGGCGTTTACTTTTATTATTACCAACATACCCCCAGCAAAGCAGCCGATTGGTTTAGCGATGTTTGCGATTACCGCCACATTTGCTCCCTCAATTGGGCCAACTTTAGGGGGATGGTTAACGGAAAATTACGGCTGGGAATATGTGTTTTATCTTAATATCGTACCGGGATTATTATTGTTGGCAGCAGTTTGGTATGCCGTCGAACCAAAACCCCTGCAATTAGGGTTGCTAAAACAAGGCGACTGGGGCGGGATTATTTCGATGGCGATTGGTTTGGGTTCGCTGCAAGTTGTTTTAGAAGAAGGCAGTCGCAAGGATTGGTTTGAGTCGGATTTTATTGTGCGGTTAAGTATCCTTGCTGCTATTTTCCTCACCATATTTTTCGCAGTAGAACTAACCCGCAAGCGACCTTTTATTAATCTGCGGTTATTGTTACGGCGCAATTTCGGTTTAGCCAGTATCGTCAACGTATCTTTGGGCGTCGGGTTATACGGTTCGATTTATATTTTGCCGCTTTATTTAGCCCAAATTCAAAGATACAACGCGATGCAAATTGGCGAAGTAATTATGTGGGCGGGGGTTCCCCAGTTATTTATCGTGCCGTTAGTGCCAAAATTAATGCAGCGAATCGATATTCGCGTTTTGATTGGAGTGGGTGTCAGTTTATTTGCGGTCAGCTGTTTTATGAACTCGAATATGACCCACGATACGGGAATCGATCAGTTGCGTTGGTCGCAATTAGTCCGGGCGATGGGACAACCTTTGATTATGGTACCGCTTTCCACAATTGCCACCGCTGGAATTGAAGCAGAAAATGCTGGGTCTGCTTCCGGGTTATTCAATATGATGCGAAATTTGGGCGGTTCAATTGGCATTGCCATATTGGCAACTTTAGTGACGCAGCGAGAGCAATTTCACTCGAATCGCTTGGGGGATGCAGTTTCGCTATACAATCGGGCCACGCAGCAGCGAATTGACCAGTTGACTCAGTATTTTATCAGTCGCGGATCGGATTTGGTGACGGCGCAAAATCAAGCGCTTCAGGCGATTAGCAATATTGTTCGCCGGGAAGCGTTTGTGATGGCGTTTAACGATTGCTTTTACTTTGTGGCGTGGACTTTGCTGTTAAGTGGCGTTGCCATCTTGTTCTTTAAGAAAGTTAAAGCGACTGGCGGCGCTGCTGCACATTAACAAATTCCGCGAAATTCCCCATCCGCCTATGGGGTGGGGATGGATAGGGGCGAAAAGTTAGACAAATTGTAGGTTGGGTTGAACGACAGTGAAACCCAACCAGTTATATCATGTCCGGTGGTATCGGTAGTGTATGGATGGCTAATTGCTAATTGCTAATTGCTAATTGCTAATTGCTAATTGCTAATTGTCAATTGCCTCGAGAGCAGCCATTAGCGATTAGCTATTAGCAGTTACACAACCGTTGCCTCAGGACAATAATATCATACGGCTGCAATCCGCTATATATCAGGACGGGGCGGGTTTATCAATACAACTAAAGGTAGAGGGTATTACCCGCCCCTACAACACCATTAAATATGCAAGTCCGATGCTACCGAACACGATATTAGTCTGCTCGTTTTGGGTTTCGTTATTAACGTCAATATATTGCCAATCAGTGAAATTACTTGAAAAAAATATGAAATGCTTGTCTGGCAAGGCTTTGATCGCATCAAAAACTGAAAAACCATCGGCTTTTACCGAAACAGGACTTACACAAATCACCGAAGAAGGGAACAGGCAACAGGCAACAGGCAACAGTTTCCTGTTCCCGTTTTTGGGAGTCAGAGGCCCCGACTTCTACAACTGGTATGTTTTGGGTGGGGTATAAATCCCCATCCAAAACATAAAGTTGCCTGTTGCCTATTGCCTGTTGCCTTTTAACTTTGTTTCTATGAAAAAGGTGATGTTCTGTCCTGCGTAAGTCCTGGGAAATTATTCTGGTTAGCCACAGCCTCCTTCAGTAGAAATAATTATTTTTGATTTTTGCGTACTTATACCGTTGGATTTTAGTTGAGCTAAAAGAGATATTAAGGTTAGCTCCAATGTAATTGGAGTCAAGCACAAATCAAAGCCTAAAGTACGTGTCAATAAATAAAATTTTGCAGGGGTAAAAATGATGAAAAGAAAAGGCATGTTACTGGTTCTACCCGTTCCTTTCTTGGTTAAAGAAAATCGGCTGTTTTTTGATACACAAGCTTGCAATGGATTGGAACGGTGGGCAGATAATTTTGAGTCGGTAATTGTGGCTGCACCGACTATACCAGAAGCGCTGGCGGCACAAGAAAAAACTATGACTTGGCGCGATACGGCAACTTTAGAAAAACCAGAAAGATTTAAATTAGTGCCGTTACCTTGGGCCTATAAAATATCCGACTTTATTTCTTGTTATAGTAGGGTGCGGGCGCAGCTAGCAGAATTAATCGAAAACAGCGAGTATCTCCAATTTGCCATTAACGGATTGATGGGGGATTGGGCGGTGATCGCAGCCCTAGAAGCGCGCAAACAAGGCAGACAGTATGCTATTCACACCGATTGGGTAACGCATGATGTGGTTTTAAAATCTGCCAGAGGAGCAAGTTTAAAAAAACGCATCAAAGCCACAGTAGAAGCGCCGCTAATAGAGATGTACCACGAGCGGATTATTGAAAATTGCACCCTGGGTTTGTGGCACGGGCAAGATTGCTATTCGGCGTACAGTCCGTTTTGCAAAAATAGCTATCTGGTTCACGACATTCACCTCAAACCAGGAGATGGGATTGGCGAAAAAGAGCTGAATAAAAAAGTTTTGCGGACTAAAATAGAACCCACCCTCCGCATCTGTTACGCAGGACGTATAGAGCCAATGAAAGCGCCTTTAGACTGGGTGAAAGCAATCGGTCAGGCGCGGGATAATGGTGCTAACATTCACGCCACTTGGCTGGGTGACGGCAGATTAATGGATGAAATGAAAGCGCTGATTGAAAAGCTGGATCTAAATTCTTGTATAGAGGTAACTGGATGGGAGAAAAATCGAGATAAACTACTCCAGCGCATCAAGGAATCTCACATGATGCTGTTTACCCACGTGACAAAAGAATCACCGCGTTGCCTGATCGAAGCGCTAGTCTGCGGCACGCCGATCGTAGGTTATCAAAATAGCTATGCTGACGAACTGATTGGGGATTTTGGCGGTGGTAAGTTCGTGCCAATGGGGAATTGGCAAAAACTCGGCGATCTGCTGGTAACTTTGTCCAAAGAGCGACAGCAGTTGTCAAATTTGATCCGAGAAGCAGGTGAAAACGGTAAGCGATTCAATGATGAGGCTGTTTTTCACGAGCGCAGCAACTTGATTAAAAAACACCTGGGTGTATCTACCCTTCCGGAAATGCTTACCCCACAGCGCCAGCAAAGTTTGGTTTAAGATCGGACTTGTGCAAAAAAGATTTGGCGCCGCCCGGATGCCTACCCGACAAAAAAAGCTAAAGTTATTGTGGGGTAGGCGTCTCGGCAGACAGAGGTATGGGATCGCGCTGGCATAACTTTTCGCACCTACACCATATATTTTATTTGCAGGCTCGGTAATGAATGAACAATAACCAATCGCAATTGTTTATCGATCGCCGCGGTACATTTACCGATATTGTGGCGCGGCGTCCCGATGGTAATCTAGTAAGACACAAGCTGCTATCGGAAAATCCCTCAAGCTACAAAGATGCAGCGGTGCAAGGAATTCGGGAGATTTGAGGAATTGATGTTAATGCACCCATCCCCGCAAAACAAATAGAAGCTGTCAAAATGGGGACAACGGTAGCGATGAATGCGCTATGGGACAAGGAAAGGATCCCCCACAGTCCTTCTAATTAACTCAAGTTGCTAGTTACATCCCAAGGCATTGAAACCCGGTTTCTCTCTACGAAGAAACCGGGTTTCTGACTGCTAGGATCTGCCGTGGTCACGAGGGTAATGGGTAATTGTCAAGAGTAGACTGCCAATCAATCCAATTACCAATTACCAATTTGAATAACTAGCAACTTGCGTTAATTACCAAAGGTTTTAAACACGCCCTCCCCATCGGCTATCAAAACCGCCCGGATATCTTCGCCCGTCATATAATATTGCCAGAAATGCTCTAGGAGCGGGTAATCGAAGTTGAACAACGCTACAGCGATCTTGGTGAAGAATTAATTCGAGTTAATTTTGATAGTTTCCGCCCTGCTTTGCCAGCTGCAGAGATTTTTTTGTACATAACTATACATAAACTTTAATATACTGAACAACGCTTTTACATAAAGCTATGATGAACTGCTTGTCTGGCAAAGGTTTTGATAAATAAACCACCTTAAAAAATCTCTGGGTTACTCGAATTAAATGGACTAAAATTACACAAAAAATTTGAGATAAAATAAGTATTTTTACCCTTGGAAAAATCGAGAAAAAAAAATCAAGATAGGAGGTAGTTAGTTGTTGTTTACGATCGCTGCTTTAAATGGGAGATAAAAGTCTAAAAAATCCCGGATAAAATATATTTTATTGTGGAAGCAGGCTGGGAAAAAATGCAGGTTACTGGTTAGAATCGTTCCTTTTTTAGTCAAAGGAAATAGGCTGTTTATTGCTAGCCACAATAGAGAGTGAAACTAAGGCGATCTGATAGAACAATACCAAAATACCTCAATCGGATTATTATACTGTTTGTCTTAGAAAACAACCAACTGGTAAAACAATGTCCAAACAACTTCGAATACTGTACGCCGCAGGACCTGGCGATGTGATTGGAACCTATAAATATTGGATTAAAGCGCAAGACGATCCATCCCAGGTGGCAATTACCTATTCGAGTCAGTTCTACAATGCGTGTCGCAACTTGGATGCAAAAGCCTATGTTATCTCCTTATGGGAGAAGAAAAAATTTTTGCGTGACGGTCAATTCATCCTAGAACATCGTCCGAACCCGTTAAGCAGGGCATCGGGTCTGTTATATCATGTCGGTCAAGTATGGTACGGGTTGCGGTTAGTTGCGACAGCGATCGCTTGGCGAGCTGATGTTGCAGTGGTGGCGGAGGGTACAACCCACTGGTTTGTCTTGTCCCTACTGACTTGGTTGGGAGTGAAAGCGATCCCGACAATACACTGTACCCTGTGGTGTAAGTTTCTGCCCCAACGTCGGGTGGAGAAACTAATCTTAGGACTGAACCGAAATTTCTTTGCTAAAGACTGTACGGCGATCTTGGGGATTGGGAATGAAGTTGCAAAGCAAGTGGCGCAACTAACATCTGGTCAGCACCAACCAATTGTGGAATTCATCCCCACCTACAGTACAAAAGAGTTTGTAGGAGTAGGAGAACCTGATGAGAAGCGATCGCCATTTCGGGTGCTGTTTGCAGGAAGGATAGAACGAAATAAAGGCGTTTTCGATCTGCTGCAAATTGCCAAGCGCTTTCAGGAAATGGGCAGAGAGGATATTACGTTCGATATTTGCGGAACTGGGTCGGCGCTGGAGTCCTGGCGCCAAGAGGCAAAACTGGCTGGGGTTGAGTCCTTTTTTACCTATCACGGATACTACAACAAGCCAAAAATGCAGGAGATGTACAAGACTTGCCATGTCGTTATCGTGCCGACGCGGACTGACTTTGTAGAGGGATTTAATAAAGTTTTAGCAGAAGGCGTTCTAGCGGGTCGTCCCGTAGTGACCTCAGCAGTCTGTCCAGGGATTTCCTACGTGGGCGACGCGATTGTGGAAGTTCCACCTAATGATACCAAAGCCTATGGCGATGCCTTGCTAGAGTTGTGCGACAACCGCCAGTTCTACGAACAAAAGCGACAAAATTGTTTAGCATGGCAAGCGCAATTTTACGATTCCTCCTACAGTTGGGGGGCGGCATTTAGATCTGTAATTATGACAATTAATCAGGAGAATAACCTCAAGGCTAAACTTGATTTCCTGTAGGTTGGCGTGATTGATTCAGGGAAAGAAAGCGAGTTTTTGCCCCAGATAAATAGCGACCCTCCTATCACCAAAGTTTCTTGCTGCGAAAGCGAGTGCGGCAGGGAGGCATATCTCGAGTTCCCTTTCCCGACGATTTTTCAGAGAAACCCGGTTTTTGCAAAAAAAGTGGCCGCCAAACGTGTCATGGGGCCTCACCGTCTGCAATTGAGCAAGGTGTCACGTGATAGGATAACAGATAACGTCGTCTGGCTACACCGTGACAACAATTTGTCTGAGCAGCTTCAACCGTACCTGGTTGCTATTGATCAACTCTAGGTGAGAAAATGCGATCGCGCTTGCTTAACTGGGCGCACCTACACCATATCTTTAGTTGTAGTACGAAGAGTTGCAGGAGCGGTAACCCATGAACAATAACCAATGGCAATTCTTTATCGATCGCGGCGGCACATTTACAGATATTGTTGCTAAACGCCCTGACGGACAGCTAGTAATACACAAGCTGCTATCGGAAAATCCCTCACGCTACAAAGATGCAGCGGTGCAAGGAATTCGGGAGATTTTAGGAATTTCTACCAATGCACCCATCCCCTCAGAACAAATAGACGTCGTCAAAATGGGGACAACGGTGGCGACGAATGCGCTATTGGAAAGGAAAGGATCCCCCACAGTCCTTCTAATTACCAAAGGTTTTAAAGACGCCCTCCGCATCGGCTATCAAAACCGCCCAGATATCTTCGCCCGTCAGATAATATTGCCAGAAATGCTCTACGAGCGAGTCATCGAAGTTGAAGAACGCTACAGCGCCCAAGGTGAAGAATTAATTCCAGTTAATATTGCCAGTTTCGGCCCCGCTTTGCAAGCTGCCTACGATGGCGGGATTCGCAGTTGTGCCATTGTCTTGATGCACGGATATCGCTATAGGGAACACGAGCAACAAGTGGCAGCAGTAGCAAGAGAAATCGGCTTTCCCCAAATCTCAGTTTCCCATCAAGTCAGCCCATTAATGAAACTCGTCAGTCGCGGCGATACCACCGTCGTCGATGCCTATCTTTCCCCCATCCTGCGTCAATATGTAAACCAAATCGCCACCCAGTTAACAGCAAATCGGGACGGCGTTGCACACTCAAGGGATGATTCTTGTGGGGTGGGCATCTTGCCCGCCCGGATAATTACAGAGACGGGCGAGACGCCCATCCCACAAAACGAGACGCCCATCCCACAAAACGAGACGCCCATCCCACAAAACGAGACGCCCATCCCACAAAACGAGACGCCCATCCCACAAAACGAGACGCCCATCCCACAAAACGATCAAAATCATCCCGCCAATATGCAACGCCATGGGGACAATTACCAATTACCAATTACCAATTACCAATTACCAAAATTGATGTTCATGCAATCCAACGGGGGACTTACCGACGCAGAGAACTTTCAAGGGAAAGATAGCATATTATCCGGCCCCGCTGGCGGTATTGTCGGGGCTGTGCAAACCAGTTTAATTGCCGGTTTCGATAAAATTATTACTTTTGATATGGGTGGCACTTCCACCGACGTTGCACATTATGCAGGGGAATACGAACGCACATTTGAAACCGAAGTTGCAGGTGTGCGCTTGCGCTCGCCGATGATGGCAATTCACACCGTTGCGGCTGGAGGCGGTTCGATTCTATACTTTGATGGTTCGCGTTATCGCGTAGGGCCGTCATCGGCAGGGGCAAATCCCGGACCCGCTTGTTATCGCCAAGGTGGCCCGTTGACGGTGACGGATTGCAATGTGATGGTGGGCAAGTTGCAGCCAGAGTTTTTCCCCAAAGCCTTCGGCGAAAATGCCGATTTACCGCTGGATGTGGAGGTTGTGCAACAGAAGTTTAACAGTCTGGCACGGCAGATTGGGGACGGGCGAAGTCCGGCGGAGGTGGCAGCGGGGTTTTTAGCGATCGCTGTCGATAAAATGGCAAACGCGATCAAAAAAATATCGCTAGAGCGGGGATATGATGTATCGGAATATACGCTATGTTGTTTCGGGGGTGCGGGAGGACAGCACGCTTGTTTAATTGCGGATGCGCTGGGGATGAAACAAGTATTTGTTCATCCTTATGCGGGTGTGTTATCGGCGTATGGTATGGGTTTGGCGGATGAGCGAGTCATCCGGGAATGTGCGGTAGAAGCCAAGTTAACAGCTCAATTACTACCAGAATTACAGCAACAGTTATCGCAGTTAGCAAGAGAGGCAGAAGAAGAATTGAACCGCAAAGACGCGAAGGACGCGAAGAAAGAGGAAGAAGAGAAATCCCTACATCCGCGTTCAAAATCCGTGATGTGCAAGGTTCATTTGCGTTATGAAGCAACGGATTCGTCTTTAATTGTTGATTTTGGTGATGTTGTGGAAATGCGGCGGCGGTTTGAGGAGGCGCATCGGCAGCGTTACGGTTTTGTTGTACCAGAAAAAGGGTTAATTGTGGAAGCGGTTTCTGTTGAAGTTATTGGGAAAAGTGATATTCCAGAAGAACCGATAATTGAGCGGAAAATAAATGAAACTCCCGCGCCTGTGGCAGTGCGAATGTTTACGGCAAATACTTGGCACGAAACGCCGCTTTTTAAGCGGGAAGGTTTGCAACCGGGTGACTGGATTTTGGGTCCGGCTATTATTGTTGAAGCAACTGGCACAAATGTCATCGAACCAGGTTGGCAAGCGGAGTTAACTAGACGCAATCATCTGGTTTTATCCAAAGTTAGTAGTGAGGAATTTAGTTTGTCCAATAGAGGAAGAAAGTCCTTACTACAAACGGATCCGGTGATGTTGGAGATTTTTAATAATTTGTTTGGCGCCATCGCCGAACAAATGGGCATCACTTTGCAAAATACTGCTGCGTCGGTCAATATTAAGGAAAGGCTCGATTTTTCTTGTGCCATTTTTGATGGGTTTGGGCAATTAGTCGCGAATGCGCCTCACATTCCAGTTCATTTGGGGTCGATGAGTGAAAGTGTTAAAAGTTTGATTGACGCCCAAGGAGATAATATTAAGCCTGGTGATGTTTATGTTTTAAATAATCCCTATAATGGTGGGACGCACCTACCCGATATTACTGTGATTACTCCTGTTTTTGATATAGGGGATTCACCATCTAAAATCCTGTTCTACGTTGCTTCGCGAGGACACCACGCGGATATCGGCGGGATTACTCCGGGTTCGATGCCACCTAATAGTACTACGGTGGAACAGGAAGGTGTATTGATTGATAATTTTCAGTTGGTAGAAGCGGGACGTTTCCGCGAAAAAGAAATCCTGGAAATCCTGGCATCGGGGAATTATCCTGCCCGAAATTCGGCTCAGAATATTGCCGATTTGCAAGCGCAAATTGCTGCGAACGAACGCGGGGTTCAAGAATTGCACAAAATGGTTGAACATTATGGGTTAGAAACTGTACAAGCTTATATGGGATTTGTGCAGGATAATGCGGAAGAATCTGTGCGTCGCGTTATCGATGTGCTGAAAGATGGCAGTTTTACCTGTTCGTTGGATAATCGTAGCAAGATTAAAGTTACTATTAGTATTAACAAGAATACTCGCAGTGCTAAAATAGATTTTAGCGGCACTTCTCCACAAGTGCAGAGTAATTTTAATGCGCCAGCAGCGGTGTGCAAGGCGGCGGTTTTATACGTTTTCCGCACTCTGGTGAATGACGATATTCCTCTGAATGCTGGTTGTCTTAAACCTTTGGAAATTGTGATTCCTGAAGGGTGTATGTTAAATCCGCGCTATCCTGCTGCTGTGGTGGCAGGAAATGTGGAAACTTCTCAGGCTATTACTGATGCTTTGTATGGAGCTTTGGGTGCGCTCGCATCTGCTCAAGGAACGATGAATAATTTTACGTTTGGAAACGAACGATATCAATATTATGAAACGATTTGCGGCGGGTCGGGTGCGGGTGCAAATTTCGATGGCACTGATGCGGTTCATACCCATATGACGAATTCAAGGCTGACGGATCCAGAGGTTTTGGAATGGCGTTTTCCCGTGGTTTTAGAAAGTTTTGAAATTCGCCAAAATAGTGGCGGAAAAGGACTTCATCGCGGGGGAAATGGAGTGGTGCGGCGGATTCGTTTTCTCGAAAAGATGACGGCTGGAATTTTATCAGGAAGGCGGGTTATTCCTCCGTTTGGTTTGCACGGGGGTGAAGCGGGGGCAGTGGGTAAAAATTGCGTGCAGCGTCGCGATGGCACAATTGAGGAATTGGGCAGTACGGCGACGGTGGAAATCAACCCTGGGGATGCGATCGCGATCGCAACTCCTGGCGGTGGCGGGTACGGTACGCCAAGATAGCGTACGCCATCTATCCTGACGCAAAGAAACCGGGTTTCTATTCTATGTCGAAACCCGGTTTCTGGCCTCGTTGAGATAGCGTACGCCATCTATCCAAGGCAGATTACGAACGTCCGCCATTAGGCAGGGGACGCACCGGAGGCGCAGCAGCAGAACCGTAATTTACTCTACAGCCGATATTAAATATACTGGCTCCACATTCCAGCGGTACGACTTCGCCTTGCAGCATGGCGCTACAGCTAACATAACCATCGCTGTTGGTATCTTTGATCATGCACTCGATTGGTGTAGCACCCGCATGGGATGACCAAGATTTCATCCCAAAAGTTGCAATCCAGTGATGCCAAAAGAAAAAGACAACGAACATACCAACGGCAAGCGCCGCAACTGCCGTACCCAGTATCCCAAGTTTGATTCTCCCATCGAGCTGAATCCCGCTCGACGTAGCTGTTGGAGCAGTCTGCACGGTTATAGTCTCATTCGTGTTGTTTTCTTGAGAAGAAGTCATAATCTGGCAACAGAACTCGGTAAAATAGCCACCCCAGCGGGGCTTGCTTCAAGTCTACACGCATCATATAGTTGACCGCATGTATCATCTGGCTGACGCTACAACTATTAACTCAAGTTGCTAGTGACATCGAGCGGTACTGGTAATGGGTAATGGGTAATGGGTAATTGTCAAGACGGCAAAAGCCTGTTAACTCACATCTTGCACCATTCTCAACCTGCCTGGAAACCCTTGTTTCTTGACGAAAAATCTAGGCTTTCAAGTTTAGCTATTTGCCAGAAACTTTGGTGTTATATCATGTCCTTAGGCATCGGTAGTGTATGGATAGCTAATTGCTAATTGCTAATTGCTCGCTTGTCAATTGCCTCGAGAGCTGCTCAGTAATGATTGACTGTTTCTTTTTTATTTAACCATTAGCGATTAGCTATTAGCAGTTACACAACCGTTGCTACCGGACGTGATATTAGCCCTGGTGCAAGATCTGAGTTAATCCAATTACCAATTACCAATTACCCATTACCAATTACCGCTCTTGTGGGGTAGGCATCCTGCCTGCCATAGAGTTTCTTTTCTGGAGAAATCTATAATATCGTTGACCGTTCCATCGGAATTACTATCTCTAGGCGCAATTAGCAATTAGCAATTAGCAATTACCCATTACCCATTACCAATGTCACAACTTATAACTAGCAACTTACGTTATGTATCAATTCCTAACGATGGCATTAACGGCAGCGTCACCGTCACCATTGTACCCATGTTAACTTCACTTTCTATCTGAATTTTGCCGCGATGCAAATCCACGCAGTTTTTAACAATCGCTAGCCCCAGTCCAGTGCCTTGAATCGAATCGACATTGCTACCGCGTTGGAAAGTTTCAAACAAATGTTGTTGGTCGGGTAAGGGAATGCCTATTCCTTGATCTATTACCCGGAAGGTTCCCCAGCCATTATCGCAGTTTAAGTCCAACCAAATGTTGCCGCCTTCGGGGGAATATTTAATCGCATTTGAGAGTAAGTTCGTGAAAATATGCTCCAATAAAACTTCATCCATTTCCACCGATTTGCATTCCCCTTGACAGCTCAAGGTAATCTCGTGCTGACTGTTGGTAATTTGAAAGTTTTCTACCAGGTCGCGGCAAAAATTTTCCAAATTAAGCGCGGCGGGTTGGTATTCCAGTTTACCCGCTTCATTTTTACTTAATAGCAAGATTCCATCTAATAATTCTACCATACGAGCGATGGCATTTTGAATTTGTTCGCCAAATTTATTTTTGTTTTCTTCGGTAAAATTATTGCTATAGTTTTGCAGCATTTCTGCATAAACACTAATCGTAGTTAGGGGGTTGCGGAACTCGTGGGAAACCATTGAAATAAAGCTGGATTTTAGCTGGTTGAGTTCGCGTTCTTTTTCCAAGTTTTTGAGAATTTCTGCCTCGGCGCGCTGGCGATCGCTGATATCCCTCCCCTCGGCAATCAGCAGAATTGCATTCCCTTTTTCATCGGTCAAGGGTTTGAGGGAAAAGTCAATCCAAACCAGCCGCTCAAAAGCGTCGCGCACCTCAACTTCATAGCGGACAAACTGACCAAGAGCAGCATCGGCAATAGCTATTTTCAACCATTCCTGGGTTTCGCACGAGTAATTCCAACACTTGGTTTCCCACAACAGCAACCCCACAAAATCTTCTGGTTTAGCGCCGCTAAATTCAAGCGCGGTTTGATTAATTTCCACGATAATTCCGTCAGGGGTTAATAGCGCCATAAATTGAAATGTTTGGTCAAAAATTCCTCGGAAGCGACGTTCGCTATCCTTTAGCTGTTTAAAAAGTTCTCCCCGTTCAATAGCGTAGCGAATTGCCCGCATTAACAATTGACTGGTAATCTGGTCTTTAACTAAATAATCTTGCGATCCTTTAGCGAGCGCTTGCAGTGCTAATTCCTCATCATCAGATCCCGTTAGCACTACAATCGGAATATCGGGTTCGGCGCGATGAAAGTCTATTACCGTATCCAATCCATCCGAGTCTGGAAGGCTAAGGTCTAACAACACCACATCAAACCGGACATCCTGGCACAAGTCAATCGCATCTTCTAACCTTTCGACTTGTATCAGTTGCCATCCATCCTGATGGGAAAGGGAAAATATCCGGCAAAATAAGCTGGCATCGCTGGGGCTATCTTCTACTAATAGGACGTGGATAGATGTCTTGTACATAAAATTTTTTCTCCCAATTGTATGGGGCGTTATGTTATATCATGTCCTTAGGTATCGGTAGTGTATGGATGGCTAATTGCCAGCTTACTAATTGCTAATTGTCAATTGCCTCCAGCTCAGCTATTAGCGATTAGCTATTAGCAGTTACACAACCGTTGCCTAAGGACATGATATTACTAGCATGGCAGTTTGACCGCCGCTAGCCAGAAATCTTCGATTAAACCTATAATATCGAGGAATTGCTGGATATTAACGGGTTTGGTAATATAGCAGTTAGCGTTGAGATTGTAAGCGCGCAATATATCCTGCTCATCGGCTGAAGTAGTAAGAATTACTATAGGAATTCGTTTTAGATCGGGGTCTGATTTGACTTCGTGCAGTACTTCTCGCCCATCCATTCCCGGTAGGTTGAGGTCGAGTAAAATCAAATCGGGGCGGGGGGCGCTGGCATACTCGCCTTCACGTAGAAGAAATTCCATTGCCGATTCGCCATCTTCAACCCAGTGCAAATTGTTTAGCACTTTGGCTGTTTTTAACCCTTTGATTGTCAGGTTGGCATCGCTGGGAGAGTCTTCAATTAGTAAAATTTCAATCGGTCTATAGTTAGTCATCGGAGGAGGCAGTGGAAAGGGTAGATTCAGCAATTACACAAAGAAACCGGGTTTCTATGAAAAACGAGAGAGCGCAGCAAGAAACTTTGGTGATAGGCTTGGAGATTGTTAGTTAAAATCCTTAGGTAAGGTAAAATAAAACGTTGTCCCTACTCCTGGCTGAGATTGGGCCCAGATATTCCCGCCGTGGCGTTCGACAATTTTTTTACAAATCGCCAAACCGATGCCAGTACCGGGAAATTCTTTTCGAGTATGGAGACGTTTGAACAACTCAAAAATGCGTTCGAGATACCGGGGCTTAATGCCAATCCCATTATCCCTCACTCCAAACACCCATAGATCGTCTTTTGGTTCTGCCCAAATATGAATTTGGGGGGGTTCCTCGCGGCGGAACTTGATGGCATTGCCAATCAAATTTTGAAATAATTGGGCTAATTGCGCTTTGTCTGCGATCGCTAAGGGCAGCGCGTCGTAGGTAATAATAGCGTTATTCTCTGCGATCGCAACCTGCAAATCGTTCAGCGCCTGACGCAGCGCCTCATTGCAATCAGTGGAAACAAATGGTTTACCGCGAGTCCCGACGCGGGAATAACTCAGCAAGTCTTGAATCAACTGTCGCATCCGCGTTGCGCCATCGACGATATAACCCATATATTCTTTGGCAGTTTCATCGAGATGCCGTTCATATTCTTGCTCTAATAATTCTGTATAACCAGTTACTGCCCGCAATGGTTCTTGCAAATCGTGAGAAGCTAAATAAGCAAATTGCTCTAGTTCCTGGTTAGACCGTTGCAAATCTAGCGTTAGTTGTTCTAATTTCCGTTCTGCTTCGCTTCGTTCAGCAATTTCAGCTTGTAAGGCAGCGTTGGTTTCCGATAGTTCTTTTGTGCGTTCTTGCACCCGAATTTCTAACCAATCTCGCGCTTGTTTCAGTGCTGCTTCTGCTTCTTTGCGCTCGCTAATATCGCGAGAAATACCGATCGCGCCGATGATGTTTCCCTCGACGTCCCGCCAAGGACATTTCACAGTCAAGAATGTCTCCATCTTTCCAGGTTTGGGTAAAGTCTCCTCATAAACTAAAGCTTTCCCCGTCCTGATAATTGCACGATCCGCCTCGATAAGTTGCGCTGCTATTTCCGGTGGGAATAATTGATTGTCATCTTTACCAATCATTTCTTCTACCGTCGTTCCAAGAAAATTAGCAGCTGTAGAGTTGGCGACGACATAGCGATTTTGCAAATCCTTGACAAAGACAATATCGGGGGTACTTTCCAGCACCGAATTCAAGATACTGTTGCTTTTGTAAAGTGCTGCTTCTGCTTGCTTGCGTTCGCTAATATCAATCATCGTAGAGCGACTCATGATAAAGTTACCCGCAGCATCTTTGATGGCGATCGCACTCAGACTCACTGGCAAGATCGTGCCATCTTTGCAAAGCATCTGGAATTCTAGATCGCGCACCCAACCGCGTTCTTTGAACCGGGGAAAATTTGCTTGAAAGGTGGACAAACTTTCCGCAGTTAGCAAGTCGGAAAACTTTTTCTTACCAAGTATCTCCTCCCGCGTATATCCCAACATTTTGAGTTCCGTATCGTTAATCAAAACAAACGTGCCATCTCGATCTAACGAGTGATACCCGCAGGGGGCATTGTTGTACAAATCTCCCAATTCCGCAGCGGTTTGTTTCAGTGCCTCTTCCGCCTGGTGGCGTTCGGCAATTTCAGCTTGCAATGCTTGATTTATTTCTAATAGCGCTGCGGTGCGTTCCTCGACTCGCATTTCTAACTCTTCATTAGCGCGTTCTAGTGCTAATTGCGCTTGTTTTAGCGGGGTGATGTCGCGAGAAATTGAGAGAGTAGATGCCACCGAACCATCAAGGGCAAATTCTGGTGCGATCAGAGATTGAATTAATTTTACTCCCTTGGCACTTGGGTAATTGAATTCCACCACATTCATTTCACCCGTCGCGAAAACTTTTTGATAGCTTGCTTGTAAAAACTCTGCTAATTCTGCTGGTAAACCGAGTTCTGAAAATGTTTTACCAAGGAATGCTGCCGGTGGAATTTTCGCTTCTCTTTCTAACGCTGAATTAACGTAGGTGTGTCCCAGTTGCCCATCGACTCGAATAATGATATCCGGACTGTTTTCTAACAGGGTTTTGAGTTCGCTCTGACTGCGTTTTAAAGCTGCTTCGGCTTTGGTGCGATCGCTTATTTCCTTTTTCAGCAAAAAGTACACCCCAAACAGCAAGACAAAACTCAAGGAATAGCCAAGAACAACCACAAGGATGGTATTTTTAACGCTAGCATCTGTCGCCGCTGACCGCTGCTGCAATAAACTTCGTTCTTCCTTGTCCATTGCTGCCAGTTTCCCTTGCAATTCTTGCTGTAACTTTTCTCCTTGATTGGTTATATCGATTTGATTCTGACTGTCCGATTTGTTCTGTTGCAACGATGCGATTGACTGTTGAAGCACAGTTAATCTTTTAGCAATCAACGGTTCAATTTCATCTAGTCTGCGCTGTTGTCTGGGATTATCAATGGTTAATTCCCGCACCGCTTTTAGCGACTTTTGAGTTGTTTGACTCCCCGTTCGGTATGTTTTTATAAAAATGGCTTCTCTTGTAAGAATATAGCCCCGTCGTGCGCCCTGGGCATCTTTAAGACCATCGGAGATTTTATCTAAATTTTCTAATACTTGATGAGTATGTTCCACCCATCGTTTGTTCTCAATCAATCCTACGCTCAGGTAGGAAGCTGTCCCCACGCCAGTCAAAACAAGCAAAGCCAAACTAAACCCACCTGCTACGACTTTTTCCGATAAATTTTTCATCGCAGTTTTACCCTCGCTGCTCAAAGCCTTTTTTAACTATAGCGTCAGCAGGTGGTTGCATCCGTTTTGTTTTTACTTATCTTTAGATTTTCTGTTTTATCGGCAGGGCGATGCTAAACTCTGTTCCTTTACCTTGCTCTGAACATACCTCTATTTTCCCCCCATGTTTTTGAATAATTTGAGAGCAGATGTAAAGTCCTAACCCTACCCCCTTAACTCCCTGTTTAGTTGTAAAAAAAGGTTCAAATATCTGGTCTTTCAACTGAGGACTAATTCCCAAACCATTATCCCTTATTTTGATTTTAATTTTTTCTTTTTCCCCAACTTCAGTTTGAATTAAAATCTTTTTAGTCGTTTTTTCTGTGGGTAATAGCAGCGCGTCGATGGCATTACCAATGATATTCATCAATACCAGGTTGATTTGGCTGCGGTAACAATCGACTGGCGGCAACTTCCCATAGTTTTTACTAACTTCTATTCCTCTTTTTAGCCGATGGTTCAGAATCAAAAGAGTGGTATCAATTGCTTCGTTGATATTAACCGCTTGCATTTCAGATTCTTCCAGAGTGGAGAAATTACGCAAAAATGAAATAATCTGACGAATGCGCTCCGCTCCTAATTTCATAGATGAAAACATTTGAGCCAAATCTTTATTAATGAAATTCACATCAATTTCTTCAGCAAATCTTTGAATTTGAGTGGCAGGATGGGGATACTGCCGCTGGTATAGCTGCAATAAATGGAGTAAATCTTCAGTATGGTTGCTAGCATGGGTAAGGTTGCCGTATATAAAGTTAATCGGATTGTTGATTTCATGGGCAAGCCCTGCCATAATTTTACCCAAATTCGACATTTTTTCAGATTGAATGAGTTGGGATTGAGCTATATTTAGATTTTGCTTAGCCTCGATTGTTTCCCGCTCTTTTATTTCAATTTTTTGGTTAAGATGGTCGCGCAGGCGCTCCAAAGCTTGAATCGCGTTTTTGTTTTGCTTGTCCAGGTATACAGGAATTTTAGCAATCATAAATATCAAAACAAGCGTCGCAATAACCAGGCAGAGTAACAGGTATACTTTAGTCTGATTCACCTGCTGTTCTGCTGCTAGTTGAATTTGGTTGGTAAAACTTTGATAACTTTCCCGAAGGCTGAAAATTGAATCGTTAGCGGTTTGCAACAATGAGTCCTGTTTCAGCTTAGTTTCGTCAAGCTGAGTTCGCAGTTTCAAAGCCGATCTGACTCGATTCATTTCCGGTGCATTTGGCCTTCCTTCGGCAAGCAAATCAGATCGAACTTTCTCAGGATTGCGCATCCCCAATTTATCGTAGTCTTGTTCCAGTTGCATAAACTTTTGGTGGGCTTGCTGCCATGTATTCCAATCCAGCATAAATTTTTGGTAGAGGTTGTTTTCTGCCTCGTTTTTCAACATATTTTCCTCGACTAAATTCAAACCATCATTAATTTGCGACCAAGCTTGGTCGATGGTTTTTAAAGCAGCTTGTCTTTGTGCGGGCAAGATTTCTGGCACGAGCAATAAGCGTTCCGATGATTCGATTTTGGTTTGCCCCCGCTCGATTTTCCCAAGTCCCTCTATACTTGGCAAGCTAGTCTGACTCAAGGTATTGATGTAATTAGATAGCTCTTGTGTTCCTCTATACCCGACAAAGGCAACCGCCAAGAAGATCAAAGCCACGATTAAAAAAGCGCTGACAAGCCTTTGTTTTAAATTAAGTTTGGCAAACATGCTGTTTGTCTTTCCGGTTTGGCTAAATTGCTAAAAAGATAAACTGGATGGCTGTGAAAAGTGTTTTGCACTACCTGGCGATCGCTGACTACTAAAAAAGTTACCAACAGCTAAAGTGAAGGTCAACTTACGCAATTATTATCGAGCAATAGGGGTACGATTGTCTTGCACGCCTGCTGGGATTGTCCTGGAAGCACCCGCGACGGGTGAAGCGGATCGCGCTCTAAAAATAGACCTCATATCATGTCCGTTTGAGTACCCATAGTTAGGACTGAAGCGGGGATGCTAAGGACGCGGGGACGGGGAGAGTTTTAATTATGGGCGATTTGCCTGAAATCATATCAAAACAACACCAACGGGTCTGATGCAAAGAAACAAGGGTGATATGAAAAATCGTTGGTTTGCCAACTAGAGATCTACCTAGCAACCCGGTTTCTATGAAAAATCGTTGGTTTGGCAACTAGAGATATACGTAGAAACCGGGTTTCTGGTGATAGGAGCGAGTCCTGACCAAGTCAAAGGCAGGCAGGATGCCTACTCCACAAGAGTTTTTGCACAAGTCTAATGCGGTCATCCCTTTGCTATTACCTCCCTCTCCCCTCTCCCTCCCCTGTCCCGCAAAAAAGCCGTTCGGACAAGGTGGAAAATCCGAACTATATAGATCGACAAAAAATCGTTAAGTTTAATGCAGGAGGGGAAAATAAGCTTGCACCCTGCTTCAGCGCTATAAGCTGTCACGATTAGGAGTAATTGCACAATGGCTATAAAAGATCAACCTAAACCCTCTCGTTCGCGCCAGATCGGCAGCATTTTGTTATTGGTGTCGGGGGTATTGTTGCTGGTGAATCTATTTTTACCTTCTTTGTTTGGTCCTGCCATTCCCCAAGTGCCTTACAGCTTTTTCATCCACCAAGTCGAAGAAGGCGATGTAATGGGAGTTTCTATCGGGCAAAACCAAATCCGCTACCAAATTAAAGGCGAAGAAGGCAAACCTGGACAGGTGCTTTCTACTACACCGATTTTCGATATGGAGTTGCCCAAACGCCTGGAAGATAAAGGTGTTGTGTTTGAAGCTGCACCGCCAGCGAAAGGCGGTTGGTTTACGACGCTATTAAGTTGGGTGATTCCCCCACTGATTTTTATTGCGGTCTGGCAATTTTTCATGGGACGCGGCGGGGGTGGTTCCCAAGGTGTCCTCTCGATTGGCAAGAGTAAGGCTAAGGTTTATGCCGAAGGCGAAGCGGCTAAAATTACCTTTACTGATGTCGCCGGGGTAGAAGAAGCCAAAACTGAGTTAGTCGAAATTGTCGATTTCCTCAAAACTCCCGGTCGCTTTACGGCAATTGGGGCGCGCATTCCCAAAGGCGTGCTATTAATTGGCCCTCCGGGAACGGGTAAAACTCTGTTGGCAAAAGCGGTAGCAGGAGAAGCAGGAGTACCTTTCTTCAGTATCTCTGGTTCGGAATTTGTCGAGTTATTTGTCGGTGTCGGAAGTTCGCGGGTGCGCGACTTGTTTGAACAAGCGAAAAAACAAGCACCTTGCATCATCTTTATCGACGAACTCGACGCGATTGGTAAGTCTCGCAGCAGTGCTGGTTTCTACGGCGGTAACGACGAACGGGAACAAACTCTTAACCAGTTATTAACCGAAATGGATGGGTTTGATGCTGGTAAAGCAACGGTAATTGTTTTAGCCGCAACCAACCGTCCGGAAACTTTAGACCCGGCGTTGTTGCGTCCCGGACGCTTTGACCGTCAAGTATTGGTAGACCGTCCTGATTTATTGGGTCGCGAAGCAATTTTGAACATTCACGCCCAAAAAGTTAAACTGGGGCCGGATGTGGATTTAAAAGCGATCGCCACTCGCACCCCCGGTTTCGCAGGCGCAGATTTAGCCAACTTAGTCAACGAAGCTGCTTTATTAGCCGCCCGCAATCGTCGCGAAACCGTCTCCCAAGCCGATTTTGCCGAAGCTATCGAACGAGTAGTCGCCGGTCTAGAAAAGAAAAGCCGCGTCCTCAACGATAAAGAAAAGAAAATCGTCGCCTATCACGAAGTCGGTCACGCTTTAGTCGGCTATTTAATGCCCGGTAGCAACCGAGTTGAGAAAATTTCCATCGTCCCGCGCGGCATGGCAGCCTTGGGATACACCTTACAACTGCCGACGGAAGACCGTTTCTTGATGGACGAAAAAGAACTTCAAGGTCAAATCGCCGCCTTGCTGGGCGGAAGAGCAGCCGAAGAAGTGGTTTTTGGCAGCGTCACCACAGGCGCTTCCAACGACCTACAACGCGCCACCGACATGGCAGAACGGATGGTAACCACCTACGGCATGAGCAAGGTTTTAGGACCTTTGGCTTACGATCAAGGGTCTAAGCAGATGTTCCTCGAAGTTGGGGCACCCAACCCGCGCCGCATGATGAGCGAAAATACGGCAGAAGCAATTGACAAAGAGGTCAAAGATATAGTTGAAAATGCCCATCAACAAGCCGTGGATATTCTGAACGAAAATCGCGACTTATTGGAAGCGATCGCCACTAAACTTCTAGAAGTAGAAGTGATCGAAGGCGAAGAACTCCACAACCTACTAGGTCAAGTTCGCCCCGTAGCTAAAGTTCCCGCTACAGTCTAGGAAATTTCAGATTGAAGAATTGCAGATTGCAGATTGAAATAAATCTGTAATCTGCAATTTTCATTTTTTATATTTGAGATGGCAGATTGAAATATAGCGGATTGCAGGCGCATGAGGTACACCTTCGTTTGTCAAGCGCGCTGCCATTTTTGCTGCGCGCTTGACTTGCCTTGCGCCATAAGGCTTTCCCTCACACGAAAAGCAATCCGCTGTAAATCTCAAATCTGCCATCTGCAATCTGCAATTTTCCTGGTTGGGTTTTCCACACCAATTATGGCGGGAGTAAATCTCCGAAAACTAAGTTCCAACTGCGGAATCTAATTTAAGACAATTGAGACAATCTAACCGACTAATCAACCAAACCATGAATCAAGTCCAACGTATTGCCGAACTCAACCGCATCCGTAAATTCAGCCGCTGGTTGGATAGTGCCTTTAAAATTCCTGGAACAAACTTTCGCTTTGGTTGGGACCCGATAATTGGCTTAGTACCGGGGGCGGGAGATTTAGTCAGTACGGCACTTTCAGCTTATATGATTTATTTAGCCGCCCGCTTCAGATTGCCCCCTAAAATTTTCCTCAAAATGCTCGTCAACCTCGGCATCGAAGCAACCGTCGGCACTATACCTTTAATCGGGGATATATTCGACGCCTTCTTTAAGGCAAATATCCGCAATTTTGAACTCTTAGAAAAACACATTCACGAATCTGAACCAGAACTTAGCCAAGCCGTTCCAGTCATGGCTAAAACCGAAACATTTGTCAGATAAAATGCGGTTGTATCGGGATGCTAATTGCTAATTGCTCATTGCTAATTGCTCATTGCCGTGACTGGGTTGAGTAATTCCGATGCAACTGGAAACGATATCATACCAAAATAGGCGGTATCTTTACAGTATAATGTTGCACCCTGTCCTTCTCCCGGACTTCATACCCAGGTACAAAATTAGTAAATTGCTAATGGCTAATGGCTAATGGCTATACTTCCCAAGGTGATAAACTTACAGAAAATGTTACTCAGGGGAAGACTAACTTTTCTAGCAATTAGCAATTAGCAATTAGCAATTAGCAATTACCCATTACCCATTACCCATTACCCATGTGGAAATATATCGTCAAACGCTTGCTGAGCTTAATACCAGTCTTGTTGGGAATTACGCTTTTAGTCTTCGGCATGCTGCATCTGATTCCCGGCGACCCAGCCACTGTACTATTAGGAGAAAGAGCCACTCCCGAACAAGTTGAAGCCACCAGACAGCGCTTGGGTTTAAATCAGCCTTTACCGCTACAATACCTCGTTTTTCTAGCTAACATAGCACGCCTTGACTTCGGCACGAGCATCCTCAGCGGTATTCCCATTATTGAGGAAATTAGCAACCGTTTTCCCGCTACTTTCGAGTTATCCGTCGCTGCCATGTTAATAGCTATTTTTCTAGGAATTCCGGCTGGTATTTTCGCCGCCATCCGTAAAAATAGCTTCTTAGATAATTTAACCATGAGCGGCTCTTTGATTGGCGTATCTCTGCCAGTTTACTGGTTAGGACTGCTGCTAATTTACCTATTTGCAGTTAACTTACAATGGCTCCCTCCCAGCGGCAGAATTAGCGTTGACGCTGGATTTACTTTTAAGCCGATTACTGGCTTTTACCTCCTCGATTCAATCTTCAAATTTGATATAATCTTACTCCAAGATGTGCTATCGCATTTAATTCTGCCCGCCGTAACTTTGGGAACAATTCCCTTAGCCATTATTGCCCGAATTACCCGCAGTGCCATGCTGGAAGTTTTATCCCAAGATTACATCCGCACCGCCAGGGCTAAAGGATTACCCGAATATTTGGTAATTTTCCAACATGGGCTAAAAAACGCATTTTTGCCCATCAGTACGACTATTGGCTTGCAATTCGGCACGCTGCTTGGCGGCGCTATTTTAACTGAAACGATTTTTTCTTTGCCTGGAATTGGTTCGTGGATATACGAGGGAATTCTGGCGCGAGATTATCCAGTTGTACAAGGAGGTGTGGTATTTGTATCCGTAACTTTTGTCATAATTAATCTGATTGTTGATATATTTTATATCTTTTTCGATCCCAGGATTCAGTATAAATAGCGTTATCCCGTAGGGTGCGTTAGACGAGAGTACGGCACCTGCTTTGGTTGGTGTGTTACACTGTGCAGGACTGACGCAGGTGATACATCAGTTTGTTCGTAGTAAGCGCTTTAGCGCTTCCAGATTGGCACTGAAGTGCCTACTACAAACAAATATTTATTGCTCTTTTTATTTTCTCACTTGTTTGGGGGCTTCCAGATTGGCACTGAAGTGCCTACTACAAACAAATATTTATTGCTCTTTTTATTTTCTCACTTGTTTGGGGGCTTCCAGATTGGCACTGAAGTGCCTACTACAAACAAATATTTATTGCTCTT